>JAOUIA010000001.1 GCA_029884335.1 Betaproteobacteria bacterium | reverse complement strand
TCCGCGCTGCGGCTTGCCGACATCCTCTACGAGGCGGGGCTGCCGCCGGAGATGTTCTCGGTGGTGACCGGCGACCCGCGCGAGATCGGCGACGCGATGCTGACGGATCCCGACGCCGACCTCGTCACGTTCACCGGCGGCGTGCCGATCGGCAAGCACATCGCCGCGAAGGCCGTCTACAAGCGGCAGGTGCTGGAGCTCGGCGGCAACGACCCGATCATCGTGATGGAGGACGCCGACCTCGACGAGGCGGCGAAGCTCGCCGCGGCCGGATCGTACAAGAACTCGGGCCAGCGTTGCACGGCGGTCAAGCGCATCCTCGTCCAGGAGGGCGTGGCCGACGCGTTCGTCGAGCGGCTCGTCGCCGAGACGAAGGCGTGGACGTACGGCGACCCGGCGGACCGCGACGTCGACATGGGCACGGTGATCGACGTCGCCGCGGCGATGAGCTTCGAGTCGAAGGTCAACGACGCCGTGGCGCGCGGGGCGAAGCTCCTCGTCGGCAACGTGCGGCGCGGGGCGCTCTACTCGCCCACGGTGATCGACCACGTCGACCCCGCGATGAACGTGGTGAAGACCGAGACGTTCGGCCCGGTCTCGCCCGTCATCCGCTTCCGCGCGATCGAGGACGCGATCCGCATCGTCAACGGCACCGCCTACGGGCTGTCGTCGTCGGTCTGCACGAACCGGCTCGATTACGTCACCCGCTTCGTCACCGAGCTCAACGTCGGCACCGTCAACGTCCGCGAGGTGCCCGGCTACCGGCTGGAGCTGACGCCCTTCGGTGGCATCAAGGACTCCGGGCTCGGGTACAAGGAAGGCGTGCAGGAAGCGATGAAGAGCTTCACCAACGTCAAGACGTATTCGCTGCCATGGTGAAAGCAGGGTCGGACTCGACTTTCCGGGCTGCTGCCGGAGTCCCCGACACCGTCGTGTCGCGGAAAGTCGAGTCTGACCCTCATTGCACGAAGACGGGGTCCGTCCCCGATTTGGCGGCGGAGGGCGACGTCAACCTGTCTCCGCGGCGCAAGGCGTGGCAGGCCGCCCACGTGGGGCCGAACGCACGCGCGATGCTTGCCCGCGACGGCGCGGCGTTCCTGCACCAGTCGCTGTCCACGCCCTGCCTCGACGCGCTGGCGGAGGCGGAGGGCATCTGGCTGACCGACGCCGACGGCCGGCGCACCATGGACTTCCACGGCAACAACGTGCACCAGGTGGGGTACAGGCACCCGCGCGTGCTCGCCGCCGTGCAGGAGGCGCTGGGCACGCTGCCGTTCTCGCCGCGCCGCTTCGCCAACCGCTACGCGACCGAGCTCGCCGAGCGCCTCGGCGAGCTCGCGCCCGATCCGCTGGGCAAGGTCCTGTTCGCGCCCGGAGGCACGCTGGCGATCGGCATGGCGCTCAAGCTCGCCCGCGTGGCGACCGGCCGCCACAAGACGGTGTCGCTGTGGGACAGCTTCCACGGCGCGTCGCTGGACGCGATCTCGATCGGCGGCGAGGCCGTCTTCCGCAAGGGCATGGGGCCGCTCCTGCCCGGCGCCGAGCACGCGCCGCCGCCCGATCCGCGCGACTGCCGCTTCGGCTGCGGCGGCACGTGCAACCTGCGCTGCGCCGAATACGTCGCCTACATGCTGGACAAGGAGGAGGACGTCGCCGCGGTGATCGTCGAGACGGTGCGCTGCACCGACGTCCAGATCCCCCCGCCCGACTACTACCGCATCCTGCGCGACGCCTGCGACCGCCACGGGAGCCTGCTCATCCTCGACGAGGTGCCGATCGCGCTCGGCCGCACCGGGCGGATGTTCGCGTTCGAGCACTACGGCGTCGTGCCGGACATGGTGGTGCTGGGCAAGGGGCTCGGCGGCGCGGTGTTCCCGCTCGCCGCGCTGATCGCCCGCCGCGACCTCGACGTCGCGGCCGACCGCGCGCTCGGCCACTACACGCACGAGAAGAGCTCCGTGGGCTGCGCCGCCGGGCTCGCCACGCTCGACGTCATCGCCGGCGAAGGGCTGTGCGAGCGCTCGCGCAGGCTGGGCGAGCGCGCGCTCGACCGCATGCGCGAGCTGAAGGCGCGTCACGCGCTGGTGCGCGACGTGCGCGGCCTGGGGCTGCTGCTGGGCATCGAACTCGCCCGCGCCGACGGGACTCCCGCGCGCGCCGAGGCCGACGCGGCCATGTACGAGTGCCTCGCGCGGGGGCTATCGTTCAAGGTCGGCCAGGGCAACGTCCTGGCGCTCTCGCCGCCGCTCGTCATCGCCGAGCGGGACCTCGATGCGGCATTCGGTATCCTAGACGAAGCGCTAACGGCCGTGGCCGCCGGCGCCCCGCCATGAAGCTCCTGCTCGACCTCCTGGCCGGCGTCGCCCTGCTCGTCTGGGGCACGCACCTCGTGCGGACGGGCATCCTGCGCCAGTACGGCGGCCAGCTGCGCCTGTTCCTGCGCCGCAGCGTCGCCAACCGCGCGACCGCCTTCTTCGCCGGCCTGGGCGTCACCGGGCTGCTGCAGAGCAGCACCGCGACTGCGCTCATCGTCGCCGCCTTCGCCGGGCAGGGTCTCATCGGCACGGCGCCCGCCCTCGCGGTGATGCTGGGCGCCGACGTCGGCACCTCGCTGGTGACGCTGGTCCTGTCGTTCGACCTGGGCTTCCTCGCTCCCGTCCTCGTCGTCGTCGGCGTCACGCTTTTCCTGCGCCGCCAGGACACCGCGGTGGGCCGCTTCGGCCGCATCCTGATCGGGCTGGGCCTCATCCTCTTCGCGCTGCAGTGGATCCGCACCGCGGCGCAGCCCGTCGTCTCGACGGCCGGCGTCAAGGTCCTGTTCGGCTCGCTGACCGGCGACCTGATGCTCGACATGCTGGTCGGCGCCGCGTGCGCGATCACCGTCTATTCGAGCCTGGCCGTCGTGCTGCTGGTCGCCACGTTCGTGCAGCTGGGCCTGGTCGGGCTGCCGGTCGCCTTCGGCATCGTGCTCGGGGCCAATCTCGGCAGCGGCGCGCTGGCGATGCTGTCGACGATGCACGCCGAGCCCGAGGCGCGGCGCGTGACGCTCGGCAACTTCCTCTTCAAGCTCACCGGCTGCGTGCTCGCCGCACCCGTGGTGGGCTGGCTGCTCCCGCTCGGCGGGCGCTTCGGCCTGGCGCCCGAGCAGCAGGTGGTCCTCTTCCACCTCGCGTTCAACATCGCGATGGCCGTCCTCTTCCTCGGCGCGACGGGCCCGTTCGCGCGCATCGCCGAGCGCCTGCTGCCCACGCCGCCGACCTCGGAGAACGGCGCGCGCCCGCGCTTCCTCGACGCCTCCGCGCTCGAGACGCCCGCGCTGGCGATCGGCAACGCCGCGCGCGAGACGCTGCGCATCGCCGACACGATCGAGGAGATGCTGCGCGGGGTGATGGAGGTGCTGCGCAACAACGACCGCGACCTCGCGCAGCGGCTGCGCCGCAAGGACGACGTCGTCGACGAGCTGTACACGGCGGTCAAGCTCTACCTGGCGCAGGTGCCGCGCGGCGCGCTCGACGAGCGCGAGAGCCGGCGCTGGGCGGACATCATCTCGTTCGCCATCAACCTCGAGCAGGTCGGCGACATCATCGAGCGCATCCTCGACGACCTCGAGAGCCGCAAGATCGACAAGGGCCGCAGCTTCTCCGAGGCGGGCATGGCGGAGATCGTCGACCTCCACTCGCGGCTGGTGGCGAACCTGCGGCTCGCCACGAGCGTGTTCCTCCACGGCGACCGCAAGACGGCGCAGGAGCTTCTCGCGCAGAAGGTGCTGATCCGCGACCTCGAGCGCGCCTACGCCGCCTCGCACCTCGAGCGGCTGGCCGGCAACACGATCGAGTCGATCGAGACCTCGTCGCTGCACCTCGACCTCATCTCGGACCTGCGCCGTATCAACTCGCACTTCTGCTCGGTGGCCTACCCGATCCTCGAGGAGGCCGGCGTGCTGGCGCGCACGCGCCTGCGCGAAGTCGAGGAAGCGCCGCTCGCCGGGGATGCGGCCCCGGCGCCGTCGGCGGGCTTCGGCAAGGACGCTCCCCGCAGCGTCTGACCGACGGCGTTGGCCGCCACCGACATCTCGCTGGGCGTGACGCTCGCCGTCCTCGGCGCGGGCTTCCTGCACGCGCTGTGGAACGCGCTGCTCAAGTCCGCCGCGGGCGACCCGATGCTCGACACGGCGCTGATCGTCGCCGGCTCGTCGGCGGCCTGCCTGCCGCTTCTGGCGATCGTGCCGCCGCCGGACCCCGCCGCGTGGCCCTACGCGTTCGCGTCGATGGTGGTTCACTTCGCCTACTACGTGACGCTGGCCGGCGCGTACCGGCGCGGGGACCTCTCGTTCGCCTACCCGCTCATGCGCGGCGTCGCGCCGCTGATCGTCACCGTGCTCGGCGTGGCGGTGCTGGGCGAGCACCTGCGGGCGCACGCGCTCGCCGGCATCCTGCTCATCAGCGGCGGCATCATCGCGATCGCCTGGCTCGCGAGCGGCACGCACACGCTAGCGGCCGCGGGATTCGCGCTGGGCAACGCGGCGATCATCGCCGTCTACACGCTCGTCGACGGCGCCGGAGCGCGCGCCGCGGGCAGCCCGTGGTCGTACGCGTTCTGGCTGATGTGCCTCGAGGGCTTCCCGTTCCTCGCGTGGATCGTCTGGCAGCGCGGCCGTCCCGCGGTCGACTACGCCCGCCGCCGCTGGCGCCGCGGCATGCTCGGCGGTGCGGCGAGCGTGGCCGCCTACGCGATCGCGCTGTGGGCGATGACGCGCGCGCCGGTCGCCGTCGTCGCCGCGCTGCGCGAGGTCTCGGTGGTGTTCGCCGCGCTGATCGGCACGCTGTTCCTCAAGGAATCCTTCGGCTGGCGCCGGCTGGCCGGCGCCGTCGGCGTCGCGGCCGGCGTGGCCGCGCTGCGCCTCTGATCGGGAATCGTCCCATGCCCCCCGTGCCCTCTCACGCCCGCGTCGTGATCGTCGGCGGCGGCATCGCCGGCTGCTCGGCCGCCTACCACCTCGCCCGCCTCGGCGTGCGCGACGTGCTGCTCCTCGAGCAGGGCAAGCTCACCTGCGGCACGACGTGGCACGCCGCCGGCCTCGTCGGCCAGACGCGTGCCACGCGCAATGCGACGCGCATGAGCCGCTACGGCATCGAGCTGTACGCTGCCCTGGAGCAGGAGACGGGACTCGCCACCGGCTGGAAGCGTTGCGGGTCGCTGAACGTGGCCGCCACCCCGGAGCGCCTCACGCTCGTGAAGCGGCAGATGGCGCGTGCGCGGAGCTTCGGCGTCGAGTTCGAGTTCGTCTCCCCTGCCGAGGCCGGTCGCATCGCGCCGATCCTGCGCACCGACGACCTCGCCGGCGCGGTGTGGATCCCCGGCGACGGCAAGGCCAATCCGACGGACCTCGCGATGTCGCTCGCCAAGGGCGCGCGCCTGAAGGGCGCGACGATCCTCGAGGAGGTGCGGGTGACGGGCGTCGACGTCGCGGCCGGCCGCGTGGCCGGCGTGCGCTGGAAGCGCGGCGACGAAGAGGGCGTCACGCGCTGCGAGGCGCTGCTCAACTGCGGCGGGCAGTGGGCGCGCCAGTTCGGCCGGCTCGCGGGTGTCAACGTGCCGCTGTACTCCGCCGAGCACTTCTACCTCGTCACCGAGCGCATCGAAGGGGTGACCCCGGACCTGCCGGTGATCCGCGACCCCGACGGCTGCATCTACTACAAGGAGGAGGTGGGCGGCCTGGTGATGGGCGGCTTCGAGCCGGTGGCGAAGCCCTGGAACGTGGACCCGATCCCGGAGGGCTTCGAGTTCCGGCTGCTGCCCGAGGACTGGGACCAGTTCGAGATCCTGATGCGCAACGCCATCCACCGCACGCCCTGCCTCGAGACGGCGCCGGTGAAGATGCTGCTCAACGGCCCCGAGAGCTTCACGCTCGACGGCAACTTCATCCTCGGCGAGGCGCCCGAGGTCGCCGGCTGCTTCGTGTGCGCCGGGTTCAACTCGGCCGGCATCGCCAACGCCGGCGGCGCGGGTTCGCTCATCGCCCAGTGGATCGTCGACGGCGAGGCGCCAGTCGACTTGTGGGACGTCGACATCCGCCGCTTTGCCGGCTTCCACGCCAACCGCCGCCACCTCGCCGACCGCACGGTCGAGACGCTGGGCCTGCACTACGCGATGCGCTGGCCGCGCGAGGAGCTCGCCAGCGTGCGGCCGCTGCGGCGCTCGCCGCTCTACGACCGCCTGAAGGCGAAGGGCGCGGTGTTCGGCAGCAAGCTCAACTGGGAGCGCGCGAACTACTTCCTCCCGGCCGGCGCGAGCGAGCCTCCGCCCACGCTCGGAACGCCGGGGTGGCTGCCGCACGTGCTGGAGGAGCAGCGCGCCTGCCGCGAGGACGTCGCCGTCTTCGACCAGACCTCGTTCTCCAAGTTCGTGCTCAAGGGCCGCGATGCGCTGCGCGTGCTCCAGCGCCTGTGCGCCAACGAGATGGACGTGCCCGTCGGCCGCATGGTGTACACGGCGATGCTGAACGCGCGCGGCTGCTTCGAGAGCGACCTCACGGTGACGCGGCTGGGCGCGGCCGAGTTCCTCGTCGTCACCGGGTCGGCGCAGACCACCCGCGATTTCTCGTGGATCGAGCGGCACGTCGGCGCGGACGAGCACGCGGCGCTGGTCGACGTCACCGGCGCCTGGTCGGTCGTCTCGGTGATGGGCCCGAAGGCCGAGGCCCTGCTGGGCCGGCTCTCGCCCGACGACCTGTCGAAGGCCGCGATGCCGTTCTCGATGACGCGCGAGATCGACGTCGGCTACGCCCGCGTGCGCGCCGCGCGCATGAGCTACGTCGGCGGCCCCGGCTACGAGCTCTACGTGCCCGTCGAGCAGTGCCTGACGCTCTACGACGCGCTGTGGAGCGAGGGCGCCGCGTTCGGCCTCAGGGACGCCGGCTACTACACGATCGACGCGCTGCGCATCGAGGCCGGCCGTCGTGCCTGGGGCGCGGAGCTCTCCCCCGACGAGACGCCGTGGCAGGCGGGGCTCGGCTACGCCGTGAAGCTCGACAAGCCGGCGGACTTCCTCGGCCGCGAGGCGCTCGCGAAGGCGCGCGACGAGCCGCTCGCCAAGCGCCTGCTCGCGTTCACGCTCGCGGATCCCGCCGCGTTTCCCTGGGGCGGCGAGCCGATCCTGCTCGACGGCAAGCCGGTCGGCGAGCTCTCCTCGGCGGGCTACAGCCGCGCGGCGGGACGCGCGGTCGCGCTGGGCTACGCGAGGCTCGGGCGGCCGATCACCGACGACGCGCTCGCCGCCATGCGCTGCGAGGTGGACATCGCCGGCGAGCGCTTCGCGGCGGCGGCGCGCGTGGCCTGACGGCGGAGCGCCGCTACAACTTGTACATGCCGGGGATCCACAGCGACAGCGCCGGCACGTAGGTGATGATCAGGAGCGCCGTGCACATCGCGGCGTAGAACGGCCATAGCTCACGCGACACCTCCTCCATGGACACCTGGCCGATCGCGCAGCCGACGAACAGCGTCGGCCCCACCGGCGGCGTGATCAGGCCGATCGCGAGGTTGACGATCATGATCATGCCGAAGTGCACCGGGTCGACGCCGAAGGTCTTCATGACCGGCAGCAGGATCGGCGTGCAGATCAGCAGCATCGGCGCCATGTCCATGAACGTCCCGAGAAGCAGCAGCAGGACGTTCACGAGCATCAGCATCACGTACTTGTTGCTGGTGAGCTCGAGGAAGAATGCCGTTGCCTTCGCCGGGATCTGCATCAGCGCCATCATGTAGCCGAACGCGGCGGAGACGCCGATCAGCAGCATCACCATCGCGACCGTCTTGACCGTCCGGTGCATGAGCTTCGGCAGGTCCTTCCACTTGTAGTCCCGGTAGACGAGCATCGTGACGACGAACGCGTAGACGCACGCGACCGCCGCGGACTCGGTGGCGGTGAAGACGCCGGAGAGGATGCCGCCGAGGATGATGAACACCGTGCCCAGGCCCCAGACCGAGTCGAAGACCACCTTGAGCGACTTGCGGAAGGTGAGGATCTCGGCCTTCGGCATGTGGCGCTTCTGCGCGGTCCACAGCACGAGCCCGACGAGGCAGAGTCCGAACAGCGCGCCGGGCAGAATGCCGGCCAGGAACAGGTGGGCGATCGACACGCTCCCTCCCGCGGCAATCGAGTAGATCACCGCGTTGTGCGAGGGCGGGATCAGCACCGCCTGTACCGAGCCGCAGATGGTCAGGTTGACCGCGAACACGCGCGGGTAGCCCTGCTTCACCATCTGCGGGATCATGATCGAGCCGACCGACGCCGTGTCGGCGACGGAGGAACCGGAGATCGTGCCGAACAGCGTCGAGGCGAAGATGTTGACGACGGCGAGGCCGCCGCGTATCCATCCGACCAGCACCTTGGCGAGGTTGATCAGCCGGTAGGCCATGCCGCCCTCGGCCATGATCGCGCCCGCGAGGACGAAGAACGGGATCGCGAGCAGCGAGAAGTCGTCCGTGCCGTCGGAGATCTTCAGCATGACCGCCTCGGCCGGGATGTCGATCCACATGGCGCCGACAAGCGCGGAGAGGCCGAGCGAAAAGGCGATCGGCACGCCGATCACCATGAACACGCAGAACGAGCCGATGAGCACGAGTGAGTCCATCGCCTACTCCAGGGCCTCGGGATCGTCCTGATACATGTACGACGTCTTCGGCGGCTCGCCGCACCAGATCCGCTCGACGATGAACAGCAGCAGCAGCGCGCCGCAGATCGGGATCGGCATGTAGACGACGCCCACCGGCAGGTCGGGGAACTCGGCGATCGACTGGTGCATCGTGGCGACGACCAGTTCGTAGCCCTTCCAGACCATGAACACGCAGAAGAAGACGAGGCACGCCTCCGTCGCCCACTCGAACACCAGCTTCGTCCGCGGACCGACGGCGTCGACGACGGCCCGCACCGCGATGTGCGCGCCCGCCCGGTACACGGCGGCGCCGCCGATGAACGAGAACGCCACCATCATCACCACGGAGAGCGGCTCGGGCCAGCTCGACGGCGAGTTGACGACGTAGCGCATGAACACGCCGTAGGGGATCACCAGCGTGATCAGCAGCAGCGCGACGCCCGAGGTCCAGACGCAGATCTTGTACAGCCACTCCATCGCCAGAACGTAGCGTTGCTTGAGGGTCATGGCGGCGGAGCGCACGCGCGCGCAGGCGGGGACTCACCATCCCCGCCCGCGCGCTTCGCGACGACGGGTCGCTAGGAGGCCTGGATCTGCTTCAGCAGCGCGCCGTACTTTACGCCGTACTTGTCGCGCACCGGTTGGGTCGCGTCGTAGAAGGCCTTCTTGTCGACCTCGACGAACTGCACCCCGGCGGCCTTGAGCTTCGTGACGGCCTCGCCCGTGTACGCGTCCCACAGCGCTCGCTGCTCGAGCTGCGCCTCGCGCGACAGCTTCTTCACCAGCGCCTGGTCTTCCTTCGACAGCGTGTCCCAGGTGCGGCGCGAGAACACGAAGATCTCCGGAATGATCAGGTGGCCGGTCAGGCTGTACACCTTGGACACCTGGTAGTGGTTCTGCGCCAGCAGCGTCGGCGGGTTGTTCTCCGCGCCGTCGACGACGCCGGTCTGCAGCGCGCTGTAGAGCTCGTTGAAGCCCATCGCGACGCCGTTGCCGCCCATCGCATTCATCGTCTCGACGAAGATCGGATTGCCCATCATGCGGATCTTCATGCCCTTGAGGTCCGCCGGCTTGGTCGCGGGCTTGTTCGAGTAGACGTTGCGCGTGCCGGCGTCCATCCAGCCCAGCGCGATCAGGCGGCTCTGCGGGCTGGCACTGATGTCGTCGAGCATCTTCTGGCCGATCGGGCCGTCGATGACCCGGCGCATCTGCGCCTCGTCCTTGAAGATGAACGGCAGGTTGAACACGTTGAGGTCGTCGACCACCGGCCCCATCGCGCCCACCGAGATGCGGGCGATCTGCAGCGCGCCGACCTGCGCCTGCTCGATCATCTCCTTCTCGCCGCCCAGCTGCATCGACGGGAACATCTGGATCGAGATGCGGCCGTTGGTGGCCGCCTCCAGCTTCTTGCCCATGCGCTGGATCGCCTCGACCGTCGGGTAGCCGAGCGGGTGCACGTCCGAGGCCTTCCACACCTGCTTCGCTTGCGCGAATGCCGGGCGGATGCCGCCTACGGCCGCGGCCGCCGCCAGCGCGGCGGACGAGCGAACGAAATCACGACGTTTGTTTTGCATGCTCCCTCCAGTGAGGATCCCCCGGGCCGGCACGGCCGGCCGGTGACAATGCGCGCACTTAGCCGATTTCGCGCAACCGGCCAATCCTAGCAGCCGGCGGCCGGCAAAGAAACTCCGTGGATCAAAGCCGGGCCGGGTTGCGGGGGCACTGTGGCAAGATGTGTCGAGCCCTTCCGCGAATCCGGTCGCCCCCCATGCCGCACCGCTTCACCCCGCCGCCGACGCGCCGCGGCCGCGCACCGGCCAAGCCCGGGGCCGTCACCGGGCAGGTGCAGAGCCTGACGCGCGGGCTGTCGATCCTCGAGGCGCTCGGCAAGGCGGAGGGGGGCCTCACGCTGACCGATGTCGGGCAGCGGGTCGGCCTCGCGCCGTCGACTGCCCACCGGCTGCTCGCCACGCTGGAGAAGATGGGCTACGTGTTCCAGGCCGGCGACCTCGGCCTGTGGTACGTGGGCCTGCAGGCGTTCACCGTGGGGTCGAGCTTCCTCGCCTCGCGCGACTGGGTGGCACAGAGCCACCCCTACATGCGACGGCTGATGGAGCAGGTCGGCGAGACGACGAACCTCGCGATCCTCGACGGCACCGAGGCCGTGTTCATCGACCAGGTGCAGTGCCGCGAGACCATGCGCACGATCGTGCGCCTGGGCAGCCGGGTTCCGCTGCACGCCTCGGGCGTGGGCAAGGCGATCTTCGCCACGCTGCCCGACGAGCAGATCGACGCGATCCTCAAGGTGAAGGGGCTCGCGCGCATCACCGACACCACGATCACCTCGCCGGAGACGATGTGGGCGAGCCTGCGCGTGATCCGCCAGCGCGGCTACTCGTTCGACGACGAGGAGCACCTCGTGGGCACGCGCTGCGTGGCGAGCCCGATCTACGACGAGCACGCCGAATCGCTGGGCGCGATCTCCCTCGCCGGGCCCGTGTCGCGGCTGCCGGACGCGCGCATCCGCCAGCTCGGTCCGATCGTCGCCCACACCGCCGAGGAAATCACCCGCAAGCTCGGCGGGCGCTGGCCGCATCCGTGGTGATCGTGAGGAAACGCGGGCGGAAAGCGAGCCCGCGTTTCCTCACGACCGGGTGTCAGAGCGGCGCCTTCGGGCGGCCGTGCGCCGCCGCTGGAAACACCACGAAACACAGGGCGCCGTGCCTGCGCCTTGCCCATGCGAGCACCCTGAGTGATGCCCGGTCAGGCATCACGGCGGCGGCGGGCCGGGCGGCCGCCCGGCGAGCCGGGCCCAGCGCCGCGCGAGATGCGGCTGTGGCGGCGGTCGCCAGCGCGACAGCAGCGTGTCGGCAGCGTCCATCTCGTTGCAGGTGAGCGCAACGTCGCATCCGGCGGCGATCGCCGCCTCCGCGCGCGCGACGACGTCGCCTGCGATCGCCGCGCCCGCCATGCCGAGGTCGTCGGAGAAGAGTGCGCCGTCGAAGCCGAACCGCTCGCGCAGGATCGTCGTGCACCAGGTGCGCGAGAAGCCCGCGGGCTGCGGGTCCACGCTCGGATACACGACGTGGGCCGCCATGATCGCCTCCAGGCCGGCGTGAGCGAGCGCGCCGAACGGCACCAGGTCGTCGGCCAGCAGCGCCTCGAAGGAACGCTCGTCGACGGGAAGCTCGAGGTGCGAATCCGCGGCGACGAACCCGTGGCCCGGGAAGTGCTTGCCGCACGCCGCCATGCCGCCTGCCGCGAGCCCGTGGCGCAGCGCGCTCGCCAGATGCGCGACGGCGTTGGGATTCCGGTGCAGCGCCCGATCGCCGATCACCGTGGAGGCGCCGAAGTCGAGGTCGAGCACGGGGGTGAACGCGAGGTCGACGCCGTGCGCGCGCAGCTCGCTGGCGATGGTCCATCCCACGCGCGCCGCTTCGCGGGCGGCGGCGGCGACGTCGCGGTCCCAAAGCTCGCCCAGGCGCCGCATCGGCCCGATGTCGGTGAAGCCGTCGCGGAAGCGCTGCACGCGCCCGCCTTCGTGGTCCACCGCGACCACCGGCGCCGGGTCGCGCAACGCGCGGATCGCGGCGGTGAGCGCCCGAAGCTGCGCGCAGTCCGCGAAGTTGCGGGTGAACAGGATCACTCCGCCCACCAGCGGGTGGGCGAGCCTCTCGCGATCGGCGGCGGTGAGCTCGCGGCCCTCGATGCCGAGCATCACGGGACCGCGGGGGATCTTGCAGGTCATCTCGATGGATTGCCGAAGTCGCTGGGTCCCCGCTTCCGCGGGGACGGCGCACGTCGCCTGATCGCGCTTCGCGCGATCACGCTCCTCGCGCCGCTTCGCGCATCAGGCGCTTCATCTCCCGCACGGCCTCGCGCAGGCCCACGAACACGCTGCGCGAGACGATCGCGTGCCCGATGTGCAGCTCGCGCACGCCGGGCAGCGCCGCGACCGGCTGGACGTTGAAGTAGTTGAGCGCGTGCCCGGCGTTGAAGCGCATGCCCAGCTCGCGGATGGCGGCGCCGGCACGCCGGACCTTTTCCAGCTCCGCGACCACCGCCGGGCTCTCGGGGTCGCGGCCGCGCGCGTGGAACGCGTGCGCGTAGGGGCCGGTGTGCACCTCGCACACGCGCGCGCCGATGCGCGCCGAGGCCTCCACCTGGCGGATCTCCGCGTCGATGAACACGCTGGTCACGATGCCCTTGCCGGCGAGGCGCGCCACCGCCTCCTTCAGCTTGCCCTCCTGCGCGGCGACGTCGAGCCCGCCTTCGGTGGTGACCTCGTGGCGGCCCTCGGGCACCAGCATCGCCATCTCGGGCTTGATGCGGCAGGCGATGCCGACCATCTCCGGCGTGGCCGCCATCTCCAGGTTGAGCTTGATGTGCGTGAGGTCGCGCAGTCGGCGCACGTCCTCGTCCTGGATGTGGCGGCGATCCTCGCGCAGGTGCACCGTGATGCCGTCGGCGCCGCCGAGATGAGCCTCGACCGCCGCCCACACGGGGTCGGGCTCCCAGGTGCGCCGGGCCTGGCGCAGCGTCGCGACGTGGTCGATGTTGACGCCGAGCTCGATCATCCCCATCGGGCGTCCCTCACGGCTCGCCGTCGAGCGAGCGCAGGTCGGCGACGATGCGCCGGCTCTCGATGCGGCGGGATTCGAGGTGGTGGTCGAGGACTTCGCGCATGAGCTGCTTCGCTTCGGCGGCGATCGACGGGTCGGGGAAACGCTGCTCGGCTAGCGCGATCAGCGTCGCGCCGCGCACCACCGGCCAGTGCGCGCCAGGCTCGCCGGCGTGGCGCCGGGGGCCGGCGTCGAACGCGTAATGGTACCGTGCCTCGGGGTCGATCGCGTTGCCGGTGTCCGCCTCGCGCGCCAGCGCCAATGCGTAGCCGAGCTCCGCCAGCAGCCGCACCTCGAAGCCGCGCAGCACGCTCGCCTGCGCGGCCGCGCCGCCTCCGGCGGCGAGAGCCGTCAGCGCGCCCTCGTAGGCGTCCCACAGCGCGGGGTGCGGATCCTCGCGCGGCAGCAGCTTGAGCAGCAGCTCGTTCAGGTAGAACGCCGCCAGCAGCGACGCTCCGGCGGGCAGCGGGACCCCGCCGCGCCACTCCGCCTTGACCAGCGTCTTGAGCTCGGCCGCGCCCGCCCACGACAGCGCGATCGGCTGGAACGCCTGCAGCAGTCCGCGCAGCTCGGAGCGGGGGCGCTTGGCGCCGCGCGCCACCATGCCCACGCGGCCGCGCTCGCGCGCGAACGCCTCGACGATCAGGCTCGTCTCCTTGTACGGGTAGGCGTGCAGCACGTACGCCGGCTCGTCGTCGTGCCGCTCGGAAAGCGAACGCGGCATGTCACGTGTCCATGGCGTCAGCGGACCCTAGCGTCCTGTCCCGCAGTTCGCTCGATAGTTCGCGGCGAAATCGGCCGCCATGCGGTGTTGCTCGACCTCACCGTAGCACGAGCTACGACGTCGGCCGAGCGCCTAGCCTGGCGGCCGATTTCATCCGCTCCTCTATCTTCGGAACTCACGGGACAGGACACTAGAACCTGTCTCACAATCATCCACGCGTGCGACGGGATTCCCGCGGCCGCAGTTCCAGGCGCGAGGCGCGCCGTTGGGCGCGAATACCCGCAAGAACGGCAACAATGCAGCGCGTCATTTCTCCCTCGCCCTCGCGCAAGGAACATCCGGTACGGGACACCAGTTGCACGAAAGGAAACGCTGCGCTGGAGCGCCTCGCGTTGCACGGCTCGCGGGGTTGCGTGCCGTTCGCGGCGGGCGCCGACGGGCCGCCCCTAGGCGCCCGCCCTGGCTTCCTCCCGATGCAATAGGCGCAACTCCGGCCCCGCGGATCCTCGTCTGCCCTGCGAACGCCTTTTGCATCGGTCTAGTACCCCATGCGGTCCAGCGCGCCGTCGTCGCCGGTCCAACCCTTCTTCACCCGCACCCACACCTCGAGGTACACGGGGCCGCCCAGCAGCCTCTCGAGGTCGCGCCGCGCCGTGCTGGCGATCGCCTTCATCCGCTTGCCGCCCTCGCCGAGCAGGATCGCGCGCTGGCTCGCCTTCTCGACGTAGACGCTCGCGAAGATCCGCCGCAGCGCGCCCTCGTGCTCGAACTTGTCGATGCCGACGGTGGCGGCATAGGGGACCTCGTCGCCGAGCAGGCGGAAGATCTTCTCGCGCACGTACTCGGCGGCGAGGAAGCGCTCGTCGCGGTCGGTGAGATCGTCCTCGGGGTAGAGCGGCGGCCCCTCGGGCAGCGCCTTCGCGATCTCGTCGCGAAGCGCCGCGAGCTGCGTGCCCTTCTCCGCCGAGACCGGCACGATGGCGGCGAACTCGCGCAGCGCGGCGATCCCGGCGAGCCGCGGCAGCAGCGCGGACTTGTCGGCGAGCGCGTCGACCTTGTTGACCGCGACGACGACGGGAACGCGGGACGGCACCAGCGCGAGCACGGCGCGGTCGGCGTCGACGATCCGCTCGCCGTCCACCACCCACACGACGACATCGACCTCGCCGAGCGCCTCGCGCACCGACTTGTTGAGTCGCGCGTTCAGGCGCGAGCGGTGCTTCGTCTGGAAGCCCGGGGTGTCGACGAACACGAACTGGCGGCCGGGCTCGGAGAGGATGCCGGTGATCCGGTGGCGCGTGGTCTGCGGCCGCTTCGACGTGATCGAGACCTTCGCGCCCACCAGCCGGTTGAGCAGCGTCGACTTCCCGACGCTGGGGCGCCCCACGATCGCGACATGCCCGCACCGGAACGGCGCTGCCCCGTCGGCGCTCATGCGGGCCGCGAAGCGGTGAGGGCCGCGTACGCCGAAGCCGCCGCCGACTGCTCGGCGACGCGCCGGCTCGCGCCGGAGCCCTGCGTGGCCACCCCGAGCGCCTCGATGCGGCACTCGGCGGTGAAAGTCTGCGCGTGCGCCTCGCCGGCGATCTCGACAACGCGGTAGTCGGGCACGGGCAGCCCGCGGCCCTGCAGCCACTCCTGCAGCAGCGTCTTCGGGTCCTTGCCCAGCACCCGCGGATCGGCGTCGCGCAGCACGCCGTCGAACGCGCGCTCGATCGCGACGCGGGCGGCCTCGTAGCCGGCGTCGAGGAACACGGCGCCGAAGACCGCCTCCAGCGCGTCGGCGAGGATCGACGGGCGCTCCGGCCCCCCGCTGCGCAGCGCCCCGTCGCCCAGCCGGATCGCCGCGCCGATGTCCATCCTGCGCGCGACTTCGGCGAGCGTCTCGCGATTGACCAGTCCGGCGCGCACGCGCGACAGGTCGCCTTCCGGCAGGTCCGGGAACCGCTCGTAGAGCACGCGGGCGACCACGCAATTGAGCACCGCGTCGCCGACGAACTCGAGCCGCTCGTTGTGCCGCGCCCCGAAGCTGCGGTGAGTCAGCGCCTGCGCCAGCAGCTCGGGCCTGGCGAACGCGTGGCCGAGGCGCTCGCGGAAATGAGGGTCAGACTCCAATTTCCCGTTTCCGGAAGTCGGGATCAGGCCCCGACTTCCCCATGGCAGGATGATGCAGGAAGACACTTGCGACAAGTGCGCGTGCAACGCGCGCGCTGCTTCCTGCCTTTGCCGGCGAGCGCCCGGCGGGCCGCCCCGAGCGCGCTCGCGTGATCCACGGCTCGATGCAAGCGGCGCTACCTGGATGTCGCGGCACCCACCGCGCTCCCGAACGCCCGTGGCATCGATCCGCTAGCGCGTGGCCGAGGTCTCGAACTCGAGGAGGATCGAGGCGTTGCCGAACATGTGCAGGCGCCGCTCCCAGGCCATCTCGGCCGTGATCTGGCTGCCGTTGCGGGTGATGTTCGCATCGGCCGCCTTCACGTTCTCCACGTAGCTCGTCTGCAGGCGCCGCTCGAGCTCGCGGCGGAACGGGGCCGGGTTGTTCGGGTCGGCGCCGCCGCCGCGCATCGTGTCCTCCAGCGCCTTCTTGACAGCGTAGTACTCGACGTACGAGGGCACGACGCGGAAGCCGACCATCGCGAAGATCACGACGACCGCCGCGAGGAGGAGGAATCCGATGATCGTGAGGCCCGACTGACGTTCCCGCATCCCGTTGCGCATCCCGCACCCCCGTGGCCCGCGCCCGCCGTCGCGACGAACGCCTATCGAATGCCGCTGCCGACCCGCTCGAAGGCCAGCCCGACGATGTCGTCCCAGTTGAACCAGATGAAGAACGCGCGCCCGCGGATGTGGTCGTCCGGGACGAAGCCCCAGTAGCGGCTGTCGTCGCTGGCGTCGCGGTTGTCGCCCATCATGAAGTAGTGGCCCGCCGGCACCCGGCAGCGGAAGCCGCGCTCATTGTATTCGCAATTCTCGCGACCCGGGAACGGCCGCACGTTCGCCGGATAGACGGGCGCCGCCTGGGGTTGCGCGGCGATCGTGTAGTCCTTGGGCCCGTTGCCCGTCGCGGCCGTCTCGACGCGGCGCTCCGTCGTCTCGAAGCGCAGTCCCTCGAGGTAGCTGTAGCTGCCGTCGGGTCGCTGCGGCAGCGGGACGCCGTTGACGGCGAGCTGCTTGTCGCGGTACTCGACCGTGTCCCCGCCGACGCCCACCACCCGCTTGATGAAGTCCTGCGAGGGGTTGACCGGGTAGCGGAACACGACGACGTCGCCGCGCCGCGGGTCGGCGACGTCGACGATCTTGCGCTCGACGATGGGCAGCCGGATGCCGTAGCTGAACTTGTTGACGAGGATGTAGTCGCCGACGACGAGCGTGGGCCGCATCGACGAGGACGGTATGCGGAAGGGCTCGGCCAGGAACGAGCGCAGCAGGAAGACGGCGAGCAGGACGGGAAAGAAGCTCTTCGGGTACTCGATCCACGCCGGCTCGGGATCGTCCGGGCCTCGCCGTCGGGCGAACACGAGGCGGTCGGCGAGCCAGACCGCCCCGGTCGCCAGGGTGAGCAGGAAGAGGATCAGCGCGAAGTTCATCGTGGGCGTGGGGACTGGCCGAAAGCGGCGCCGGCAGCGCGCCGCGGCGCGCATTGTCCCACGGCGCGCGCGCCGGGCGTCCCGCGGCCGTCGCGGCCGGCCGCCGGCCGTCGCGCGCTCACGCGAAGCGTCACTTCTCGCCGACCTGCAGGATGGCGAGGAACGCCTCCTGCGGGATCTCGACGCTGCCCACCGACTTCATGCGCTTCTTGCCCGCCTTCTGCTTCTCGAGCAGCTTGCGCTTGCGCGTGATGTCGCCGCCGTAGCACTTGGCGAGCACGTCCTTGCGCATCGCCTTCACCGACTCGCGCGCGATGATCTGCGCGCCGATCGCCGCCTGGATCGCGACGTCGAACATCTGCCGCGGGATGAGCCCGCGCATCTTGTGCACGACCTCGCGGCCGCGGAACTGCGCGACCGAGCGGTGCACCATCACGGAGAGCGCGTCGACGCGGTCGCCGTTGATCAGGATGTCGAGCTTCACGACGTCGGCGGCGCGGAACTCGAGGAACTCGTAGTCCATCGACGCGTAGCCGCGCGACACGCTCTTCAGCCGGTCGAAGAAGTCCATCACGACCTCGGCGAGCGGCAGCTCGTAGTGGATGACCACCTGCCGGCCGCGGTACTGCATGTCCCGCTGCACGCCCCGCTTCTCGGTGCACAGCGTCAGCACGGGGCCCACGTAGTCCTGCGGCACGAGGATCGTCACCGTGATCACGGGCTCGCGGATCTCCTCGACGCGCGACAGGTCGGGCAGCTTCGACGGGTTGTCGATCTCGATCACCGTCCCGTCGCGCAGCAGCACCTGGTAGATCACGGACGGCGCCGTCGTGATCAGGTCCATGCCGTACTCGCGCTCGAGCCGCTCCTGCACGATGTCCATGTGCAGCAGGCCGAGGAAGCCGCAGCGGAAGCCGAAGCCCAGCGCCTGCGACACCTCGGGCTCGAAGTGCAGCGATGCGTCGTTCAGCTTGAGCTTGGTCAGCGCCTCGCGCAGCGCCTCGTACTGGTTCGACTCGACCGGGAAGAGCC
The DNA here is from genome assembly GCA_029884335.1 of Betaproteobacteria bacterium. Classification (GTDB taxonomy): domain Bacteria; phylum Pseudomonadota; class Gammaproteobacteria; order Burkholderiales; family Casimicrobiaceae; genus VBCG01. The sequence continues at coordinate 134,760 of JAOUIA010000001.1, read as the reverse complement.
CGGCGAACACCTGCGGCTTCACTTCCTTGAAGCCGGGCAGCGCGGCGCCGGCAGCCTTGCCGGCGTGGGTGATGGTGTCGCCCACCTTGGCCTCGGCGAGCTCCTTCACGCCGGCGACGACGAAGCCGACCTCGCCGGCCGCGAGCTCGTCGCGCGCGACCGACTTGGGCGTGAACACGCCGACCTGCTCGCACTGGTGCACCGCGCCGGTGGCCATGAGCAGCACCTTGTCGCGCGGCTTCAGCGTGCCGTTGACCACGCGCACCAGCATCACGACGCCCACGTAGTTGTCGAACCACGCGTCGATCACCAGCGCCTGCAGCGGCGCCTGGGGATCGCCCGACGGCGGCGGCACGCGCGCGATGACGGCCTCGAGGATGTCGTCGATGCCCTCGCCGGTTTTCGCGCTCGCCCGGATCGCGTCCTGCGCGGGGATGCCGACGATGTCCTCGATCTCCTCGATCACGCGCTCCGGCTCGGCGGAGGGCAGGTCGATCTTGTTCAGCACCGGCACGACCTCGACGCCGAGCTCGGTCGCCGTGTAGCAGTTGGCGACGGTCTGCGCCTCGACGCCCTGCGAGGCGTCGACGACGAGCAGTGCGCCCTCGCAGGCCGACAGCGAGCGCGAGACCTCGTAGGCGAAGTCGACGTGTCCGGGCGTGTCGATGAGGTTGAGCCGGTACTCGTTGCCGTCGCGCGCGGCGTAGGTGAGCGCGGCGGTCTGCGCCTTGATCGTGATGCCGCGCTCGCGCTCGAGATCCATCGAGTCGAGCACCTGCTCGCTCATCTCGCGGTCGGCGAGGCCCCCGCAGCGCTGGATGAAGCGGTCCGCGAGCGTCGACTTGCCGTGGTCGATGTGGGCGATGATCGAGAAGTTGCGGATGTGTCGCACTGGGGCTGGCGTGGCCGCTCGCGCGCGGGCGCGCCGGCTGCTCGAGCCGGGCGTCGACGCAAAACGTTGAATTCTAGCGGATTTTCGCGGCGCCCGCGAGGGCGGCGGCGACCCGCGCGGCGTCGAGCCGGTAGCGGCACAACTCGGCGCCGGGCGCGGGGGCGCCGGCGAAGAGCACCGGCACGGCCTCGCCGTACTGCGCCTCGAGCGCCGCGTGTTCCGGCGCGTCGACGTCCATCACGTCGACGGGCGTGTCCCCCGCCAGCGGCGCGAGCGCCGCGAGCATCTCGTCGCAGAGGTGGCAGTACGCGCGGACGAGGAGGGTCAGGCGCATCCCGCGAAGGGCGGTGTGCAGGACGAGGGCTGCGAGGGGAGCGCGCCACGCCAGGGCGCTCCCTTCGCGCCCTTGCCGAGCCCTCCCCCCGATCCTCTCGTTCCCGGGCCTATTCGCCGTTCGGCAGCCTCACCGTCGCGAAGAACGTCTGCTCGCCGCGCTTCACCTGCAGGGTCACGCTCGCGTTCTTCTCCAGCTTGGCGAGCAGATCGTTGACCTGCGCGGCGCTGCGCGCTTCGGTGGTGGTGCCGCGGCTGATGACCGCGAGAACGATGTCGCCCGGCTGCACGTTGCCGCGCACGGATCCGGACACCTCGTCGACCAGCACGCCGGACTTGACGTCCGCCTCCTTGCGCTGCTCGGGGGTGAGGTCGGACAGCACGAGCCCCATGCGGTTGGGCTTGGCCTTCTCCTTGGGCGTCGGCGCGCCTCCGCGCCGCGCGGCCGGCGGCGCGTCCTCCTTCATCTCGGCGACGGTGACCCCGATCTCGCGCGTGCCGCCGCTGCGCCACACGGTCAGCGTCACCTTGGTGCCCGGCCGCACCTGCGTGATGATGCGCGGCAGCGTGTTGCTGTTGGAGACCTCGCGGCCGTCGACCTTGAGGATGATGTCGCCGGGCTCGACCCCCGCCTTGTCCGCGGGCCCGCCCTTCTCCACCGAGTTGACCAGCGCGCCGGAGGGCGCCTTCAGGCCGAACGAGTCCGCCGCCTCCTTGCTGACCTCCTGGATCTGCACGCCGATGCGGCCGCGCGTCACCCGGCCCTTCTCGCGCAGCTGGCTGACGGTATTCATCGCCACGTCGATCGGGATGGCGAACGCGAGGCCCATGTAGCCGCCCGAGCGCGAGAAGATCAGCGAGTTGATGCCGACCACCTCGCCCTTCAGGTTGAAGAGCGGCCCGCCGGAGTTGCCGGGGTTGATCGCGACGTCGGTCTGGATGAACGGCACGAGGTTCTGCTCGCTCGACACGTCGCGCCCCTTCGCGCTGACGATGCCGGCCGTCATCGTGTTCTCGAGGCCGAACGGCTTGCCGATGGCCACCACCCACTCGCCGACCTTGAGCTTCTCCGGGTCGCCGATCGTGACCCTGGGCAGGTCCTTCGCGTCGATCTTGATCACGGCCACGTCGGTGCGCTTGTCGCTGCCCACGACCTTGGCCACGAACTCGCGGCGGTCGGTGAGCCGCACCTTGACCTCGTCGGCCGAGTCGACGACGTGGGCGTTGGTGACGATGTAGCCGTCGGAGGACACGATGAAGCCCGAGCCTGCGCTCATCGCCTCGAACTCGCGCTGCGGGCCGCCGCGGGGCACGGGACCGAAGCGGCGGAAGAACTCGTAGAACGGATCGTCCTCGGAGAGCTCGGGCATGCGCGGCCCGCGGCGCTTCTGCGTCACGTCGATGGAGACGACCGCGGGGCCCTGCTTCTCGTAGAGCTCGGTGAAGTCGGGCAGCAATGCGCCGCGCGCTTGCGCCTGCGCGAGGCCGGGCAACAACGCGGCTGCGAGCGCCAGCGCCGCGGACAGGAGCGCGCGGCGGACGAAGAGCGGGCGAAGGGAGGGTGTCATGGCTGCGTTCATGCGGGGAAACCCGGAGTCGAGAAGTTGACAGCGTATCAGCGGCGCGACACCGACTGGGCGATCTGGCGGATGGTGATCGGCGGCGCCTCGCCGAGCGCGGTCACCAGGTGGTCGTCCATGCGGTGCGCGAAGACGTTGAGCGCGCCCTGGCGCATCGCGCCGGGGGCCTGGCCGGACGCGGCGGCGATCGGCTCGACGAACACCGAGACCGCGACCAGCCCGTCCGAGAACACGAGGTGGGCCACCTGCTCGTGCCTGCCGCGCAGGTGGCGGAAGCCCTCCATGACCTTGACGAAGCCCGGTGGCAGCTTCGACACGACCCAGCCGGTGTCGTGCGGCTGCGCGCCGCCCGCGGTGCCTTCGCGCAGCTGCCAGTCGGGCGGCACGCCCGGCCACGTCGGCTTCGCCATTTCGGGATCGAGCTTGGCGCCGATCGCGATGTCGGTGAACGCGAACTGCTCGATCACTTCCTGGCGCTCGTTGATCATCCGCGCCTTCAGCAGCAACCCCGTCTCGCGCTCCGTCCAGAACCTGTGCCCGTAGCGCCTGCCGTCCTTCGGCTCGAGCACGTAGACCTCCGCCTCCAGCCCGGCGACGCGCACGTTCTCGGCCCTGCGGAACTGGTAGTGCTCGGCGAGCGAGCGCTGCTGCTGCGGCGACAGCGACGGGAACACGTTGCGGAACGTGCGCGGCTCGACCCGGACGATCTTCGCGTCCGGGTAATAGCAGCGGACCTCGCCCTGGCTGCGGATCACCTCGCGCGCCGGGCCGTCGAGGCTCACGAGCTTCTCGTACTCGACGCCGCCCGCGTTCACGTGCGTGAGCCGCACGGTCTCGGTGCGCCCGCCGTACTGGAACACGACCGTGCCGGTGTAGTTGAGCGTACGGGCCGCCTGCGCGGCGCGCGCGAGCCAGGCCGTGGCGTCGTCGGCGCGGACGGCCGGCGGCAGGGCCAACGCCGCCAAGAGCGCGACCAGCGCCGGGAGCAGCAGCGCCCGCCGGCCCTGCGCGGGCGGCTCCGGCTTCGTTTCCGCCACGCTCATCGCCCGCCGTCTGCGATCGGCGCCGCGACCGCGCGCACGTACGGGCTCACGCCGTGGTAGGCCGTGGCGGGCGTGTACTGCTGGTGGGCCAGCACGTAGTCCTGCGGCAGCGCCTGCTGGCGCGCGTGCTCCCGCGTGACCGACCCGGCCTCGCGCGCCTTGGCGACGGCCGTGGCCGGATCCTCGGTGAGCGAGACCGCGGTCCAACCCACTACGGCCACGGCGGCGATTGTGGCGGCGGCCGCCCACGCCCAGGAGGCCGTGGGCGGCGGACGGCGCCGCGGCGCGAGCACGGTGGGCTCGGCGGCGAGCGTCTGCGCGAATCGCCGCGAGAAGCGCGGCATCGCCGCGGGCGCGCCGCGCAGCGAGTCGCCGATCACGTGGTAGCACGCCCACGTGGCGAGCGCGCCGTCGCGACGGCACTCGCCGACCACGCGGTCGACCTCGGCGTCGAGCAGGTCGCCGTCCATCAGGCGCGACAGGTCCTCGTTCATCACCATCTCCGGTTCTCGTCGGTGCCGAGCAGCGGCCGCAACTCAGCCGCGATGGCCTCGCGCGCGCGGAAGATCCGCGAGCGCACGGTGCCGATCGGGCAGTTCATGAGCGCCGCGATCTCCTCGTAGGCGAGGCCGTCGATCTCGCGCAGCGTGATCGCGGTCCGCAGGTCCTCGGGCAGCGCTTCCATCGCGCGGTTCACGGTCTCGGCGATCTGCTTGCCGTGCAGCTCGTCCTCCGGCGAGGCGCTGTCGCGCAGCGCCTCGGCGTCCTCGAAGCCCTCGGCCTCCTCGTTGTCGAACTCCGTGGTCGTCGGCGCCCGGCGTCCGAGCGCAACGAGGTAGTTCTTCGCGGTGTTGATCGCAATGCGGTAGAGCCACGTGTAAAACGCACTGTCGCCGCGGAACGAGGGCAGCGCGCGATAGGCCTTGATGAAGGCCTCCTGCGTCACGTCCTCGACCTCGGCCGGGTCGCGCACCATCCGCGACAGGAGCCGCCCCAGCTTGCGCTGGTACTTCGCCACCAGCAGCTCGAACGCGCGCTTGTCGCCGCGCTGAGCCCGCTCCACGAGCTGCTGATCGACTTCGCGATCACCCATCCGCGGGTTCTTCTTCCCTGGTCGTGCGTTGTTGTGACGCCGGAAGGCGGGCCGGCAATGCGGCCTGCGCCCCGGCGGGCCGGTAACTCCCGGCGGCCCGCGGTGCACGACTGCAGGCAAAGACCGCCTGGAACGGCCGAAGTTCAGCCTTCGGCACGGGAATCGGCCCGATTATCGCAATTTCCCCGCCAGCCACCCCCGCCCGCCTCCCGGCGCGCGTCACGGCAGGCACCGGACGAGCTCCAGGACCGGGCGGATCGCGCCCGTGGCGATGCCCCGGTAATTGCGTATCGCCGGGGCCGCCAGCCGCGCCAGCGCCGCGCGCCGGGCCTCGTCGACCAGGCCGAGCGCCTCGAGGACGGCGACGGTCGCCGGCGCGATCGCCCGTCGCCCGCCGTCGGCGATCTTCAGGGCGATGCCGAGCCCCCGGCTCGTCACGCCGACGGCTTGCACGCCATCGGCGCCGATCTTCGCGATCCAGTCCCCGTGGCCCGCCTGCATCAGCGCCTCGTCGCTGTGGCCGGCCCCCGAGACGAGCCCGGGGTGCGCCGCCATCGCGTCGCGCAGCCGCCGCGGCGCGCCGTTCCAGCGCGGATCGTCGTCGCCGGCCGCCAGCCGCGCAAAGGCGTGAGCCAGCGCGGCAAGCGGCAGCGCGTAGTTCGGCGCCGAGCAGCCGTCGATGCCCGCGGGCATCCGGTCCGCGGGAAGGTTGCAGAATGCCGCGACCGTCGCGCGGATTCCTGCCTGCAGCGGGTGACCGGGGTCGAGGTAGTCGCCGTGCCGCCACCCGTGCAGCGTGCACGCGGCCAGCATGCCCGCGTGCTTGCCCGAGCAGTTGTGCGCGAGCGGCGAATACGGCGGCGGCGGCGCGCGCTCGCCGGCGAGCTCGTACCAGCCGGGCACGTGCGCTCCGCACTGCAGCTGCTCCGGCGCGTTGCCCGCACGCGCGAGCATGTCGGCGACGCCCTCGACGTGGCGTGGCTCGCCGGCGTGGCTCGCGCACAGCAGCGCGACCTGCTCGGTCGAGAAGCCGAAGCGCTCGACGCCGCCGTCGCGCACGAACGCGAGCGCCTGCAGAGGCTTCAGCGTGCTGCGCGTGAAGACGGGGGCGTGCGGATCGCCGGCGGCGAACAGCAGCCGGCCGTCGCGATCGACGACGGCGACGGCGCCGTAGTGGACGCTCTCGTCGGCATCGCCGCGGGTCGCGACCGCGAGCGGGACGTGCAGGGGCCGGTCGGGCATGCGGGGGCCGGAAGCGGGCGAAAGGCGGATTATCGCCGATCGCCGCGCGTCGCCGCGCTGCCCGGCCGGCGCGCGAGCGCTACTTCGCGGCGAGCGCGGCGCGGATCTGCTCGAGCGCCCCCGGGTCCTCGATCGTGGTGAGGTCGCCGGGGTCGCGGCCCTCGGCCAGCGCCTGGATCGAGCGGCGCAGGAGCTTGCCCGAACGCGTCTTCGGCAACAGCGTGACGAAGTGGACCTGGCCGGGTCGCGCGATCGCGCCGAGCTGCCTGTCCACCGTATCCATCACCTCCTTGCGCAGCGCGGCTGCGGCCTCGGCGGTCGCCGTGCGGGCGGCGTCCTTCACCACCGCGAACGCCACCGGGACCTGCCCCTTGAGCTGGTCGGCCACGCCGACGACCGCGACCTCGGCGATGCCGGAGTGCGCCTGCACCGCTTCCTCGATCTCGCGCGTCCCCAGGCGGTGGCCGGCGACGTTGATCACGTCGTCGGTGCGGCCGAGCACGAAGTAGTAGCCGTCGTCGTCGCGCGTCGCCCAGTCGAACGTCGAGTACGCAAGCTTGTCCCGGAACGTCGAGAAGTACGTGCGCACGAAGCGCTCGTCGTCGCCCCACACCGTGGTCATGCAGCCCGGTGGAAGCGGGGGCATGATCATCAGCACGCCCTTCTCGTTCGCGCCGACCTCCGCCCCCGTCGACTCGTGCAGCAGCCGCACGTCGTAGCCGTAGACGGGGAAGGACGGCGAGCCGAACTTGCGCGCGGTCTTCTCGACGCCGGGCTGCGCCGAGAGGATCGGCCAGCCGGTCTCGGTCTGCCAGTAGTTGTCGACGATTTCCACCCCGAGCGAGTCGGCCGCCCAGCGCGCCGTGGGCTCGTCGAGCGGCTCGCCGGCGAGGAACAGGTACTGCAGCGAGGCGAGGTCGTGCCTCTTCATGTACGCCGGATCCTGCTTCTTCAGCACCCGGATCGCGGTGGGCGAGCTGAACATCGTGCGCACCTTGTGCTGCTCGACGATCTTCCACCAGATCGCCGGGTCGGGCCGGATCGGCAGCCCCTCGTACATGATCGTCGTCGAGCCGTTGATCAGCGGCGCGTAGATGATGTAGCTGTGGCCGACGACCCAGCCGATGTCGCTGGTGGTGAACATCGTCTCGCCGGGTTGCACGCAGAAGATGTCGCGCATCGTCGAGGCCAGCGCGACGGCGTAGCCGCCCGTGTCGCGCTGCACGCCCTTCGGCTTGCCGGTGGTGCCCGACGTGTAGAGGATGTACGAGGGCTCGGAGGACTCGAGCCACGCGCAGGGCACCTGCGCGTCCATGTGCTGCTTGCGCAGCGCCGCGTAGTCGAGGTCGCGCCCGGCCGTGCGCGGCATGCCGGTGTCGAGCCCGCGGTCGACGATCACGACCGCCTTCGGCGGATGCTGCGCGAGCCGGATCGACTCGTCGACCAGGTGCTTGTAGGGCACCGCCTTGCCGCCGCGCATGCCCGCGTCCGCCGTCACCATGACCTTCGGCCTGGCGTCGTCGATGCGCGTGGCGAGGCTCGCCGCCGCGAAGCCGCCGAACACCACCGAGTGCACCGCGCCGATGCGCACGCAGGCGAGCATCGCGAACGCCGCCTCGGGGATCATCGGCATGTAGACCAGCACGCGGTCGCCGCGCCCCACGCCGAGCCCCGCGAGGATGCCCGCGAAGCGGTTCACCTCGGCGTGCAGCTCGCGGTACGTGTAGCGGCGCTCCTCGTTCGTCTCGGTCGACAGGTAGACGAGCGCGGCCTGTTCGCCGCGCGTCGCGAGGTGGCGGTCGACCGCGTTGTGGCAGAGGTTCGTGCGACCGCCGACGAACCAGCGCGCGAACGGCGGCTTGCCGTAGTCGAGCACCTCGCGAAACGGCGTCTGCCAGTCGACGAGCTTCGCCTGCTCGCGCCAGAAGGCGTCTCGATCGGCGATCGAGCGGCGGTGGAATTCCTTGTAGGTCGCCACGCTGCACCTCCTCCGGGTCGTCCGTGCGGCCCTAGTCTTATATAAGATACAAGACTTCGCAAGCCCCGGCCGCCGCCCGCCGGTTTTTCGGCAGCCTCAGCCCTCTTCCAATGGGCAAGGCCCCCGCAAGACGCGCGGGCTTCAATCGCCTCTTCCGGTCGGCCGGCGCCGGGCCGCCCCAAGCCGGCCGACCTGATTCTGCATTACCCGTCTCAATTTCGCGTCTTGTGCGAAATCGAGACGCCAACGTTACGGGTGCGAATCCGGCGCGATGCGGACGACGGTGCGCCCGCGCACCATGCCCTTGAGGTAGGCGTCGAAGTGCGTCGGCAGCTCGTCGAAGTCGATCGTGCGCACCAGGTCGTGGACGACGTCGGGCCGCCACTCGACGGCGAGCTTGTTCCAGACCTTCTGCCGCACCGCCATCGGGGTATTCGCGCTGTCCGCGCCGAGCAGCGCCACCCCGCGCAGGATGAACGGCGCGACCGTGGTCTCGAGCTTCATGTCGGCGGCGAGCCCGACCGCGCCGACCGCGCCGCCCACCTTCATCGATGCAAGCAGCCACGCGAGCACCGGGCCGCCGAGGTTGTCCACCGCGCCCGCCCAGGTTGCCTTCTCCAGCGGCTTCAGCTTGCCTGCGTCGATCGTGCGCCGGTCGAGCACCTCCTTCGCGCCCAGGCCCAGCAGGTAGCTGCGCTCCTCCGGCTTGCCGGTGATCGCGACGACCTCGTAGCCCGACTTGGCGAGGATCTCGACGGCGACCGAGCCGACGCCGCCCGTCGCGCCGGTGACGGCAACGGGGCCGTTGCCCGGCTTGAGGCCGTTGTGCTCCATCAGCATGATCGCCAGCGCCGCGGTGTAGCCCGCCGTGCCCATCGTCATCGCGTCGAACGCCGTCATGCTCTCGGGGCGCCGCACGACCCAGTCGCCCGGCACGCGCACGTACTCGCTGTAGCCGCCGTCGTGCGACACGCCCATGTCGTAGCCGTGCACGATCACCTTGTCGCCGCGCCGGAAGCGCGCGTCGGCCGACGATTCGACCGTGCCGGCCATGTCGATGCCGGCGTTCGTCGGGTACTTGCGCATGATCCGGCCGGCGCCGTTGTACGACAGCGCGTCCTTGTAGTTGATCGTCGAGTACTTCGTCCGCACGACCACGTCGCCCGGGTCCAGCTCGCCGAGCGTCATCTCGACGAAGCGGCTCGCGACGGCCTTCGCCTCGTCCTGGAAAGTCCGGTAGGCCTTGAACTTGTGCACGGGGTCTGTCTCCTCTCCGGTGTGCGGAATGAACGGGGTCGTCAGGCGCCGGGCGCGGCCGGCGCCTCCTCGCTCGCGTGCGCGAGCGCCATGTAGCCGTGCGAGCGCATCTCGGCGAGCCGGCTCGCCGTTCGCGCGAACTCGTGGGCGTTGCGCCCCTCGACGAACAGCGCGTCGGCGGGAGCGTCGGCGGACACGACGAGCTTCACGCGATGATCGTACAGGATGTCCACCAGCCAGGTGAACCGGCGCGCCGCGTCCGCCTGCGCCGCGCCCATGCGCGGCACGCCGGACACCAGCATCACGGCGAAGCGGCGAGCGAGCTCGAGGTAGTCGCGCTGCGAGCGCGGACCCTCGCACAGCGCGGCGAAGTCGAACCACGCGGCCGCGCCGGCCCGGCGCTTCGCCCGGATCGTGCGCCCCTCGATCGCGAGGTCCGGCGGCTCGTCGGGCCCGGTCGCCAGCGCGTCGAACGTCCGCGCCATCGCGGCCTCCGCCGCGGCGTCCGCCGGCACGTGGTACGCGTTGGCCTGCTCGAGCGCGCGCAGGCGGTAGTCGACGCCGCCGTCCACTTCGACGACGTCGAGCCGTTCCTCGATCAGGTCGATGGTGGGCAGGAAGTTCTGCCGCTGCAGGCCGTCCGGGTAGAGCCGCGACGGCGGGTAGTTGGAGGTCGTCACGAAGACGACGCCGAGGTCCAGCAGCGCAGCGAGGAGGCGGCCGAGGATCATGGCGTCGGCGATGTCCGAGACGTGGAACTCGTCGAAGCACACCAGCCGGTGGCGGCGGGCGATGCGCGCGGCGACGCTGGCCAGCGGATCCGCCTCGCGCTTGAGCGCGGCGAGCTCGTCGTGCACGTCGCGCATGAAGGCGTGGAAGTGCACGCGCTCCTTGCGCCGGATCGGGACCGCGACGAAGAACGCGTCCATCAGCAGGCTCTTGCCGCGCCCGACGCCTCCCCACAGGTAGACGCCGCGCGGCACCTGCGGCGGGCTGAACACGCGACGCAGGCGCGACTCGCGCGCGGCGCGGAACGCCGCCAGTTCGTCGGACAGCCGCTGCAGCCGCGCCGCCGCCTCGCGCTGCGACGCGTCGAGCGCGAAGCCGCGCGCGGCGAGCGCCGCGTCGAGGGAGCCGGGCACCGTCAGAGGTTGAGCGTGCGCTTGTCCACCGCGAGCGCGGCTTCCTTCGTCGCCTCGGAGAGCGACGGGTGCGCGTGGCAGATGCGTGCCAGGTCCTCGGACGACGCGCCGAACTCCATGGCCACCACGCCCTCGGCGATGAGCTCGCTCGCGAACGGGCCGATCACGTGCACGCCGAGGATGCGGTCCGTCGCAGCGTCCGCGAGGATCTTCACGAAGCCGCTGGTGTCGCCGAGCGCCCGCGCGCGGCCGTTGGCCGCGAACGGGAACGAGCCCGCGCGGTAGGCGACTCCCGCGGCCTTGAGCTGCTGCTCGGTGCGCCCGACCCAGGCGATCTCCGGCGAGGTGTAGATCACCCACGGCACGGTGTCGAAGTCGACGTGCCCGTGCTGCCCGGCGATGCGCTCGGCGACGGCGACACCCTCCTCCTCGGCCTTGTGAGCGAGCATCGGCCCGCGCACGACGTCGCCGACCGCCCACACCTGCGGCAGGTTGGTCCGGCACTCGCCGTCGACGGCGACGAAGCCGCGCTCGTCGATGGCTAGCCCCACGGCCGCCGCGTTGAGCCCTTCGGTGTTCGGGACGCGACCGATCGAAACGATCAGCCGGTCGAAAGCCGCCGACTGCGCCGCGCCGCCGGCGTCGTTCCAGTCGACCTTGACGCCGCTCCTTCCGGCCTTGACGGAGGTGATCGAGACCCCGAGGTGGATCGCGAGGCCCTGCCTGGCGAAGAGCTTCTGCGCTTCCTTCGCCACCGCCTCGTCGGCCGCGCCGAGGAAAGCCGGCAGCGCTTCGAGCACGGTGACCTCGGCGCCGAGCCGCCGCCACACGCTGCCCATCTCGAGGCCGATGACGCCGGCGCCGACCACGCCCAGGCGTCTCGGGACCTCGGGAATCGTCAGCGCGCCGGCGTTGTCGAGCACGCGCACGCTGTCGAACGGCGCACCCGGCAGCGGGCGCGGCTTGCTGCCGGTGGCGACGATCACGTGCTTCGCGCGGATCTCGCCGGCCTGCGGCCCTTCGACCGCGAGCAGCCAGCCGTCCTTCGCGCTGCCGCCGGCGAACGCGCCGCGGCCATGCACGAACTTCACCTTGTTCTTCCTGAACAGGTACAGGATGCCGTCGTTGTTCTGCGCGACGACCTTCTCCTTGCGCGCGAGCATGCGCCCGACGTCGATCGCCAGGCCCTTGACGTCGATGCCGTGCTCGGCGAACGCGTGGCCGGCGTGCTCGTAGTGCTCGGAGGACTGCAGCAGCGCCTTGCTGGGGATGCACCCGACGTTCGTGCACGTGCCTCCCGGCGCAGGCTTCCCGTCGGCGCGCGTCCAGTCGTCGATGCACGCGACCGAAAAGCCGAGTTGCGCGGCGCGGATCGCGGCGATGTAGCCGCCGGGGCCGGCGCCGATGACCGCTACGTCGTAGGTGTCTGGCATGGCGAGAGGAAGTTGCGGGTAGCCGGGGACTGGAGTTGAAGGGCGGGCGCCTCAGCGGGACGGGAACCCGGACGCCCGGTCTCCGCCCCCGGTCCCCGGCCCCGTTCCGGCAGGATCACAGATCGAGGAGGAGCCGCGCCGGATCCTCCAGCGCTTCCTTGATGGCAACCAGCGAGAGCACCGCCTCGCGGCCGTCGATGATGCGGTGGTCGTAGGACTGCGCGAGGTAGTTCATCGGGCGCACGACGACCTGCCCGTTCTCCACCACCGCGCGGTCCTTCGTCGCGTGCACGCCGAGGATCGCCGACTGCGGCGGGTTGATGATCGGCGTGGACAGCATCGAGCCGAACACGCCGCCGTTGCTGATCGTGTAGGTGCCGCCGGTCAGCTCCTCGACGGTGAGCTTGCCCTCCTGCGCGCGCTTGCCGAAGTCGGCGATCTGCTTCTCGATCTCGGCGATCGACAGCTGGTCGGCGTCGCGCACGATCGGCACGACCAGGCCGCGCGGGCTGCCCACCGCGATGCCGACGTCGTAGTACCCGTGGTAGACGATGTCGGCGCCGTCGATCGAGGCGTTCACCAGCGGGAACTTCCTGAGCGCGTGCACGGCGGCCTTCACGAAGAAGCCCATGAAGCCGAGCTTGACGCCGTGCTCCTTCTCGAAGCGGTCCTTGTGGCGGTTGCGCAGCTCGATGACCGGCTGCATGTTCACTTCGTTGAACGTCGTCAGGATCGCCGCGGTGGACTGCGATTGCACCAGCCGCTCGGCCACCCGCTGGCGCAGGCGCGACATCGGCACGCGCTGCTCGGGACGCCCCGAGAGGCGCGCGGGAAGGGCGACCGCCGGCGCGGCCGGCGCCTTCGGAGCGGGGGCCGGCGCCGACGCCGCCTGCGGCGCCGCGGGCCTCGCCTGCGCGGCCGCGACGACGTCGCCCTTCGTGATGCGCCCGCCGCGGCCGGTGCCCGTGACGTCGGCGGCGGCCACGCCCTGCTCGGCCATCAACTTGCGCGCAGCGGGAAGCGCCGTTCTTGCCTCGGCTGCCGGGGGGGCAGGAGCGCTCGCCGCGGTCTTCGCCGCCGGCGCGGGCGCGGCCGCAGGCTTCGCGTCGGTGTCGAGGATCGCGATCACCTCGCCCGAAGTGACCGTCGACCCGTCGCCCCTGACGATCTCCGCAAGCACGCCATCGGAAGGCGCCGGGAGCTCGAGCACCACCTTGTCCGTCTCGACGTCGACCAGGTTCTCGTCGCGCCGGACCGCCTCGCCCGGCTTCCTGTGCCAGCTGACCAGCGTGGCCTCGGCCACCGACTCCGGCAGCTGCGGCACCTTGACTTCGACTCGCATTGAACTCTTCCCGTCAGGTCCGGACGAGCATCTCGCCGTCGGCGAGCGTGTCCCCGAACGCGTCCTCGATGAGCGCCTTCTGCTGCGCGTTGTGCTTCGACAGGTAGCCGACCGCGGGCGACGCGCTCACCGGGCGGCCGGCGTACGCGAGCACCGCGCCCGCGGGCATGTCGTTGCGAAGGTACGCGCGCAGCCGGTACCACGCCCCCTGGTTCTGCGGCTCCTCCTGGCACCAGACCACCTCCTTCACGTTCGCGAAGGGGGCCAGCGCCTCCTTGAACGCGTCGTGCGGGAACGGGTAGAGCTGCTCGAAGCGGACGATCGCGACGTCGCCGATCGCGTGCTCCCGCCGGTACGCCGCCAGCTCGTAGTAGACCTTGCCCGAGCAGGCGATCACGCGCCGCACCTTCTTCGCGTTCACCTTCCCGACCTCGCCGATCACGTTGTGGAAGCGCCCCTCCGCCAGCTCCCCGAGCGAGCTCACCGCCTCCTTGTGGCGCAGCAGGCTCTTCGGGCTCATGACGACCAGCGGCTTGCGGTAAGGGCGCAGCATCTGCCGGCGCAGCAGGTGGAAGATCTGCGCCGGCGTCGTCGGCACGCACACCTGCATGTTGTGCTCCGCGCAGAGCTGCAGGAAGCGCTCGGGGCGCGCGGACGAGTGCTCCGGGCCCTGGCCTTCGTAGCCGTGCGGCAGCAGCAGGACGAGCCCGCAGATGCGGCCCCACTTCACCTCGCCGGCGGCGATGAACTGGTCGATGACGACCTGCGCGACGTTGGCGAAGTCGCCGAACTGCGCCTCCCACACGACGAGCCGCCCCGGATCGGAGGTCGAGTAGCCGTACTCGAAGCCCAGCACGCCGTACTCGGACAGCACCGAGTCGAACACCTCGAACGTCGGCTGGCCTTCCCTCAGGTGGGCGAGCGGCACGTGCGAGCCGGCGCCGCGCTCCTCGCGGTCCTGCGGGTGCAGCACCGCGTGGCGGTGGCTGAACGTCCCGCGCCCGACGTCCTCGCCGGACAGCCGCACGCCGATGCCCTGGTCGAGCAGCGTGGCGTAGGCGAGCGTCTCGCCCATGCCCCAGTCCAGGGGCAGCGTGCCCTCCGCCATCGCGCGCCGGTCCGCGAGCACGCGCTCGACGCGGCCGTGCAGCCTGAAGCCCTCGGGCACGCTCGCCACCTTGAGCCCGAGCTCCTTCAGGCGCGCCATCGGGAACGTCGAGTCGTGGCCGACGGTCCAGTGGCGCCCCTTGAGCGACGACCAGTCGGTGGCGAACGGCCGCTTGTAGTTCGCCAGGATCGTGCGGTTCGTGTGGTGCCCCTTGTCCATCTCCGCCCGGAACTCGGCGATCATCGCGTCCGCCTCGCCCGCGGCGATCACGCCCTCGGCCTCGAGGCGGCGCGCGTACAGCGCGCGCGTGCCGGGATGCGCGGCGATCTTGCGGTACATGAGCGGCTGCGTGACCATCGGCTCGTCCGCCTCGTTGTGGCCGAGCCGGCGGAAGCAGACGAGGTCGATGAACACGTCGCGGCGGAAGCGCCGGCGGTACTCCATCGCGAGCTCCGCGGCGAACAGGCACACCTCCGGGTCGTCGGCGTTCACGTGGAACACCGGCGCGTCGACCATCTTCGCGATGTCGGTGCAAAACGGCGTGCCGCGCGTGTCGCGCGGGTCCGACGTGGTGAAGCCGATCTGGTTGTTCACGACGACGTGGATCGTGCCGCCGGTGCGGTAGCCGCGCGTGGCCGCCATGTTCAGCACTTCCTGCAGCACGCCCTGCCCCGCGATCGCGGCGTCGCCGTGGATCAGCACGGGCAGCACCTCTCCGCCGGTCGCGTCGCCGCGGCGGTGCTGGCGCGCGCGCACGCTGCCCTCGACGACGGGGTTCACGGCCTCGAGGTGCGAGGGATTGAACGCGAGCGTGATGTGCATCGGGCCGCCGGGCGTGATCACGTCCGACGAGAAGCCCTGGTGGTACTTGACGTCGCCGGCGGAGAGCGCCTGCGCCTGCTTGCCCTCGAACTCGCTGAACAGGTCCGCCGGCATCTTGCCGAACGTGTTGACCAGCACGTTGAGCCGGCCGCGGTGCGCCATGCCGATCACGGTCTCCTGCACGCCCGCGGCGCCCGCGACCTGGATCAGGTGGTCGAGCAGGGGGATCAGCGTCTCACCGCCCTCGCCCGAGAAGCGCTTCTGCCCGACGTACTTCGTGTGCAGGTAGCGCTCGAGCGTCTCCGCGGCGGTGAGGCGCTCGAGGATGTGGCGCTTGCGCGCGGCGTCGTAGCCCGGCCGCGCGCGCACCGGCTCGAGCCGCTCCTGCAGGAAGCGCTTCGTCGGCGTGTCGGCGATGTACATGTACTCGGCGCCGAACGTGCGGCAGTACGTGTCCTGCAGCGCGGCGACGATGTCGCGCAGGCGCATCCGCGCGGGCCCCGCGCGGAACGAGCCCACGTCGAACTCGGTGTCCATGTCCGCCTCGCTGAAGCCCCAGGTGGCGACGTCGAGTTCGGCGATGTACGGCTGCTGCGTGTGCTTGAGCGGGTCGAGGTCGGCGAGGAACATCCCCAGCGTGCGGAACTTGCCGATCATCTGCAGGACGAGCACC
Source organism: Betaproteobacteria bacterium (assembly GCA_029884335.1). Classification (GTDB taxonomy): domain Bacteria; phylum Pseudomonadota; class Gammaproteobacteria; order Burkholderiales; family Casimicrobiaceae; genus VBCG01. Next base: position 118,822 of record JAOUIA010000001.1, on the reverse strand, counting down.
TGCTTGTGCATCGACGCCGAGTCGACCATCGCGTAGGCCGCCTTGCGGCTGCGGGCGAGCTCGCGGAACGACTCGACCACCGGCGCGTGCGCCACGTCCGCGGCGCCGCCGCGCAGCTCGTCGAAGTACGCGCGCCACTCGGCCGAGACCGCCTGCGGGTCCGCGAGGTAGCTCTCGTAGAGCTCCTCGATGAACGGGGCGTTGGCGCCGAACAGCGTCGACGACGACTCGAGTTCCTTCATGCTGCCCATGGTCTCTCCAGGCTCGAAAAACGCCCGCGGGGCGATGCGCGCCCCGCGGCTGCCGCAACGACTGCCCGCCGGCGCGCCGCGCCGGCGGCACCGCCCTAGCGCTGGGCGATCGGCTTCACCTTGCGCGGCGTGGCGCCGACGAACAGCTGGCGCGGCCGCCCGATCTTGTACTCGGGGTCGGAGATCATCTCGTTCAGCTGCGCGATCCACCCGACCGTGCGGGCGAGCGCGAAGATCGCCGTGAACAGCGGCACCGGGATGCCGATCGCCTTCTGCACGATGCCCGAGTAGTAGTCGACGTTCGGGTAGAGCTTGCGCGAGACGAAGTAGTCGTCCTCCAGCGCGATCTTCTCCAGCGCCATCGCGAGCTTGAACAGCGGGTCGTCCTGCAGGCCGAGCTCCGCCAGCACCTCGTGGCAGGTCTCGCGCATGAGCTTCGCGCGCGGGTCGTAGTTCTTGTAGACGCGATGGCCGAAGCCCATCAGCTTGACCGTGCTGTTCTTGTCCTTCACCTTCGCGATGAACTCGCCGATCTTCGCGACGCCGCCCTGCGCCTGGATGTCGTAGAGCATGTTGAGGCAGGCCTCGTTGGCGCCGCCGTGCGCCGGCCCCCACAGGCAGGCCACGCCCGCCGCGATCGCCGCGAACGGGTTCGTGCCCGACGACGCGCACAGCCGCACCGTCGACGTCGACGCGTTCTGCTCGTGGTCGGCGTGCAGGATGAAGATCCGGTCCATCGCGCGCACCAGCACGTCGTTGACCTTGTGGTCCTCGCAGGGCGTGGCGAACATCATGCGCATGAAGTTCGCCGCGTACGACAGCTCGTTGCGCGGATACATGTACGGCTGACCGACGGAGTACTTGTAGGCCATCGCCACCAGCGTGGGCATCTTGGCGATCAGGCGGATCGCCGAGATGTCGCGCTGCTTCGCGTCGTGGACGTTGATCGAGTCGGGGTAGAACGCGCTCATCGCGCCGACCAGCCCCGTCATCACGGCCATCGGGTGCGCATCGCGGCGGAAGCCGCGCATGAAGAACTGCATCTGCTCGTTGACCATCGTGTGGTGCGTGACGCGCTGCGTGAAGTCGGCGCGCTGCGCCGCGTTCGGCAGCTCGCCGTAGAGCAGCAGGTGGCACACCTCGAGGAAGTCGCAGTTCTTGGCGAGGTCGTCGATCGGGTAGCCGCGGTAGAGCAGCTCGCCCTTGTCGCCGTCGATGTAGGTGATCGTCGAGCGGCACGACGCGGTCGACATGAAGCCCGGGTCGTAGGTGAACTTCCCGGTCTTGCCGTAGAGCGCGCGGATGTCGACGACGTCGGGGCCCACCGACCCCTCGAGCACCGGGAACGTCACCGCGGGCGATCCGTCGGAGAAGGTCAGCGTGGCAGTGCGGTCGGTCATGGCAAGGTCCCTCGTGGACGTTGAAGCGGGTCGGCGCCGGTCGCGGCCATCGCCGCGACGAGCGGTACAAGCGTCGGGTCCGCCGGCGCGGCGCGGCCGGCCAGCAGGTCCCAGAGATCGTTGTCGGGAAGATCGAGCAGGGCGTCGAGCGCGCGGAGCTCGGCGTCCGTGAGCGCCGCCCCGCGCGCGTCGAGGAAGCGCGTGAGCAGGAGGTCGTTCTCGAGCATGCCGCGCCGGCAGCGCCAGCGCAGGCGCTGCAGGCGGACGGCGTCGATGGCACTCATCGTCACACGGCCCGCTTCACCAGCAGGTCCTTGATCCTGGCGATCGCCTTGTTCGGGTTGAGCCCCTTGGGGCAGACGTCCGCGCAGTTCATGATCGAGTGGCAGCGGAACAGCCGGTAGGGGTCCTCGAGGTCGTCGAGCCGCGCGTTGACGCCCAGGTCGCGGCTGTCGGCGACGAAGCGGTACGCCTGCAGCAGGCCGGCCGGCCCGACGAACTTGTCGGGGTTCCACCAGAACGACGGGCACGCCGTCGAGCAGCAGGCGCAGAGGATGCACTCGTAGAGGCCGTCGAGCTCCTCGCGGTCCTCCGGCGACTGCAGCCGCTCCTTCTCCGGCGGCGGCGTGTCGTTGACGAGGTACGGCCTGATCGAGTGGTACTGCTTGAAGAACTGGCTCATGTCCACGATCAGGTCGCGGATCACCGGCAGCCCCGGCAGCGGGCGCAGCTCGACGGGCTCCTTCAGCTCGCGCAGGTTCGTCGTGCACGCGAGCCCGTTGCGGCCGTTGATGTTCATCGCGTCGGAGCCGCACACGCCCTCCCGGCAGCTGCGGCGGAACGCGAGCGTCTCGTCGATCGACTTGATGCGCACCAGCGCGTCGAGCAGCATGCGGTCGTGCGGGTCGAGCGGGATGTCGTACTCCTGCAGCCGCGGCGCGGCATCGGCTTCGGGGTCGTAGCGGTAGATGCGGAATTTCATCGGGCGCCCGGCTTCTCAATACGTCCGCGCCTTCGGGGGAAACGCCTCCACCGACAGCGGCTTCAGGTTGACCGGCTTGTAGTCGAGGCGGTTGCCCTCGCGGTACCACAGCGTGTGCTTCAGCCACTCGGCGTCGTTGCGCGCGGGGAAGTCGCTGCGCGCCTGCGCGCCGCGCGACTCCCTGCGCGCCGCGGCGGAAACGACGGTCGCCTTCGCCGTCTCGACAAGGTTGTCGAGCTCGAGGGCCTCCACGCGCGCCGTGTTGAACGTCCGGCTCTTGTCCTTCAGCACCACCGCCTGCGCGCGCTGCTCGATCTCCAGCACCTTGGCCACGCCCGCGGTCAGCAGCTCGTGGTTGCGGAACACGCCGCAGTGCGCCTGCATCGTGTCGCGCAGGTCGCGGGCGATCGCCGCGGTCGACTCGCCGCCCGCGTTGGCGTCGATGCGGGCGAGCCGCGCCAGCGCCGTCTCGCCCGCGTCGCGCGGCAGCTCGCGGTGCGGCCGGCGGTCGAGGCGCTGCGCGACGATGTGCTCGCCCGCCGAGCGCCCGAAGACGAGGAGGTCGACCAGCGAATTCGTCCCCAGCCGGTTCGCGCCGTGCACCGACACGCACGAGCACTCGCCCACCGCGTAGAAGCCGGGGACGACGGCGCTGGGGTTGCCGTCGCGGGGCGCCACGACCTCGCCGTGGATGTTCGTCGGGATGCCGCCCATCATGTAGTGGATCGTCGGCACCACCGGGATCGGCTCGCGGATCGGGTCGACGTTGGCGAACTTGATCGCGATCTCGCGGATCGAGGGCAGCCGCTTGTTGATCACCTCGGGCCCGAGGTGGTCGAGCTTGAGCAGCACGTGGTCCTTGTTCGGCCCGCAGCCGCGCCCTTCCTTGATCTCCTGGTCCATCGACCGCGAGACGACGTCGCGCGACGCGAGATCCTTGAGGTTCGGCGCGTAGCGCTCCATGAAGCGCTCGCCGTTGCCGTTGAGCAGGATCCCGCCCTCGCCGCGCACCCCTTCGGTGATCAGCACGCCGGCGCCGGCCACGCCCGTCGGGTGGAACTGCCAGAATTCCATGTCCTCGAGCGGGATGCCGGCCCGCGCGGCCATCCCGAGCCCGTCGCCGGTGTTGATGAACGCGTTGGTCGAGGCGGCGAAGATGCGCCCGGCCCCGCCCGTGGCGAAGACCGTGGCCTTCGCCTGCAGGATCATGACCTCGCCGGTCTCCATCTCGTAGGCGACCACGCCGAGGACCTCGCCGTCCGCGGCGCGCACGAGGTCGAGCGCCATCCACTCGACGAAGAACTGCGTGCGGGCGCGCACGTTGCGCTGGTAGAGCGTGTGCAGCATCGCGTGGCCGGTGCGGTCGGCTGCGGCGCAGGCGCGCTGCACCGGCTTCTCGCCGAAGTTCGCCGAGTGGCCGCCGAACGGGCGCTGATAGATCGTCCCGTCCGGGTTGCGGTCGAACGGCATGCCGAAGTGCTCGAGCTCGTAGACGACCTTCGGCGCCATGCGGCACATGAACTCGATCGCGTCCTGGTCGCCGAGCCAGTCGGAGCCCTTGATCGTGTCGAACATGTGCCACAGCCAGCTGTCCTCGCTCATGTTGCCGAGCGAGGCCCCGATGCCGCCCTGCGCCGCCACCGTGTGCGAGCGCGTCGGGAAGACCTTCGAGAGGACGGCGACCGACAGTCCCGCCTCGGCAAGCTGCAGCGATGCGCGCATGCCGGAGCCGCCGGCGCCCACGACGATGACGTCGAACCTGCGGACGGGAAGTGCGCTCATCGCGGCGCCCTCATTGGACCGCCGCCGGTCAGCGCAGCACCTGCGCGACGGTCGCGCAGCCGATTCGCCCTGGCGCCGATCCCCGCGCTCCGCGCGGGGCCCCTCGTCGCGTAGCTCACGGCTGCCCCCACAGGATGCCGATCGTCCAGCCGCCGTACGCGACCAGCGCCGCGACGATCGCCGCCTGCAGCGGCAGCCGCAGCGCGAGCGGCTTCACGTAGTCCATCGATATGTTCCGCATGCCGACCCACGCGTGGTAGAGCAGCGCCGCCACGCACAGGAACGTCGCCACGCGGAAGGCCTGGTGGGCGAACAGCGCCTTCCACGCCGCGTGGTCGAGGCCGCCGTGCCAGGCGATCGCCCCCAGCACCAGCAGCGTGTAGAGGATCATGACCACGGCGGTGACCCGCTGCGCCAGCCAGTCGACGAGCCCGTAGTGCGCGCCGACCGGGTGCTTCCTCTCCCGCGTCACCATGCGCGCACCCCGACGATCACCGTGACCGCGAGCGCGGCGACGATCGTGAGCACCGCCGTCTGCCGGGCGGGCTTGAGCTCGCTGGCGACGTGGACGTCCGCGAGCACGTGGCGCAGCCCGGCGAACAGGTGGTGCAGGTACGCCCACAGCAGGCCGAGCGCGGCGAGCTTGGCGAGCGGATGGGCGAGGCAGGAGCGCATCGCGTCGTAGGCGTCGGCGCTGCCGAGGCTCGCCTGCAGCGCCCACAGGCCCGCGGGCACGCCGACGAAGAACAGCACCGCCCCGCTCAGCCTGTGCAGGATCGAGGCGATGGCCGGCACCGGCATGCGGATCGCGAGCAGGTTGAGGTAGACCGGGCGCGGCTTGGGTCGCGTCGGTGCGGCCATCTACGTGACTCCCGGAAGGGCGAAGTGCGCGGCTTCGCCCGCCCGCGGGCTGGGGCAGCCGGCGCGGCCCGGGCGGGCTTTCGCGGATGCAATGCGGGCGTTGCGCATCGGGACGGTTTGCGAGAGTGCGGCGAACGCACCGGCGCGCGGCGCGGCCGGCGGCGCGCACCCTCGGATGCCGATTGTGCGCTGCGGGAAATTATAGCCTGCCGGCGCCGGCAGCCGCTTCGACGAAACGGCGCGGAGGGGCGGCGCCGAGGTCCCCCCTGAACCGTTCGGCAGGCCGGCAAGCGCCACGTCCACGGTCAGCCCAGCGCGTTGAAGTAGTGGTGCCGCGTGGTGCTGCAAAGGCCGCGCCGGAACTCTACGGGACGTCCTCCGTAGGTGAACGCCACGCGATCGACCTCGAGAAGCGGCGTGCCCGGAGCCACGCCGAGCAGCGCCGCGGCCTCGGCGGGCGCGGCAACGGCCTTGAGGCGCTCGTGCGCAGCGATCATGCGCACGCCGAACGCCGTCTCGAAGAAGCCGTACATCGATCCCTCGTAGGCCGCGAGCTTTGCGCGGGTCAACCCGCGGAACAGGGCGGCCGGAAGCGTGATTTCGTCGAGCACCGCCGCCGCGCCGTCCCAGTCGAGGAGGCGGCGGACGACGACGACCGCGTCGCCCGGCGCGAGGCCGAGGAGCCTCGCGACCTCGTCGCCCGACTTGCCCCGCTTCACGTCCACGATGCGGCTTGCCGGATACTCGTCGACGCCGTCGTCGCGGCGGATGTGGAGGAAGCGGAACGTCGAGTGCGCCTCCTCCGTGTGCGTCGCGACGAACGTGCCCTTGCCCTGACGCCGCACGACGAGGTTGTCGGCCGCGAGCGCGTCGATCGCCTTGCGCACCGTCCCCTGCGAGACGCCGAAGCGGGCCGCGAGGACCGGCTCGGAAGGTATCGCCTCGCCCGGGTGCCACTCGCGCGCATCGAGGCTGCGCACCAGCAGGTCCTTGATCTGCAGGTAGAGCGGCCGGAACGCCGGCGGGGCGGGGAGTGCGGCGGGCCCGCCGGCGGGCTTGGCGGTCGCTGCTGGGCTCGGGCGCGGCATTGCGTTGCGGCTTGGCGGCGTGCGGCTTTCCGGCAACGTGCCGGCCCGTCGGCGCGAGATTCCGGACGAACGCTGCCGCACCGCATGGCAATTCTCGCGCACTCCTATACAAGATACAAGACCGCGTCGCCAACTCTTATATAAGATACAGGACCGCATTGACACGCCCTGCCCCGGCTCCTAGAATCGCGTCGAACGACCCCGGTAGCGCGCGCCGCCGGCGGGAGCCGCAGGCCCGCGCTCCGCGGGGTCGGTCCGACCTCGCGGGCGCCGCGCAGCGCGGCTTCGCGAGCCACGTCCCCTTTCCTCGAGGAGCGTTCCTCCATGAAGACACCCGTCCGCGTCGCCGTGACCGGCGCCGCCGGCCAGATCGGCTACAGCCTCCTCTTCCGCATCGCCTCCGGACAGATGCTCGGTCCCGACCAGCCGGTGATCCTCCAGATGCTCGAGCTGCCGGTGGACAAGGCGCAGGCCGCGCTGCGCGGCGTGATGATGGAGCTCGAGGACTGCGCATTCCCGCTGCTCGCCGGGATGAGCGGCACGGCCGACCCGAAGGTGGCGTTCAAGGACGCGGGCGTGGCGCTGCTGGTCGGCGCGAAGCCGCGCGGCCCGGGCATGGAGCGCAAGGACCTGCTGATGGAGAACGCGAAGATCTTCATCGAGCAGGGCAAGGCGCTCGACGCCGTCGCCGCCCGCGACATCAAGGTGCTCGTCGTCGGCAACCCGGCCAACACGAACGCCTACATCGCCATGAAGTCCGCGCCCTCGCTTGCGCGCGAGAACTTCACCGCGATGCTGCGCCTCGACCACAACCGCGCGCTCTCCCAGGTCGCGGCGAAGGCGGGCGTTGCCGTCGGCTCCGTCGAGAAGATGGTCGTCTGGGGCAACCACTCGCCGACGATGTACGCCGACTACCGCTTCGCGACCTCCGGCGGCAAGTCCGTGAAGGAGCTGATCAACGACGAGGCGTGGAACCGCAACGAGTTCCTGCCCAAGGTCGGCAAGCGCGGCGCGGCGATCATCGAGGCGCGCGGCCTGTCGTCGGCCGCCTCGGCCGCGAACGCGGCCATCGACCACGTGCGCGACTGGCTGCTGGGCTCCAACGGCAAGTGGGTCACGATGGGCATCCCCAGCAACGGCGACTACGGCATCCCGAAGGACGTGATGTACGGATTCCCGGTGACCACGTCGGGCGGCCGCTACGAGCTGGTGCGCGACCTGCCCGTCGACGACTTCTCGCGCGAGAGGATGAACGCGACGCTGAAGGAGCTCGAGGAGGAGCGCGCCGGCGTGGCGTCGCTGCTCGGCTGATGGCGCAGGCCAGCGCGGGGGCCCGCTTCCGGGCCGCGGTCGCCGCCGAGCGGCCGCTGCAGGTGCCGGGGGCGATCTGCGCCTACCACGCGATCCTCGCCGAGAAGTCGGGCTTCCGGGCGATCTATCTCTCCGGCGGCGGCGTGGCCGCCGGGTCGCTCGGCATGCCCGACCTCGGCATCAGCAACCTCGACGACGTGCTCGTCGACGCCAGGCGCATCACCGACGTCTGCGGGCTGCCGCTGCTCGTCGACGTCGACACCGGCTTCGGCGCGTCGGCGTTCAACATCGCGCGCACCGTGCGCTCGTTGATCAAGGTGGGCGCCGCGGCGATGCACATCGAGGACCAGGTCGGCGCCAAGCGCTGCGGCCACCGGCCGGGCAAGGCGATCGTCGGCAAGGAGGAGATGGTCGACCGGGTGAAGGCCGCCGTCGACGCGCGCACGGACCCGCAGTTCGTGGTGATGGCGCGCACCGACGCGCTCGCCGTCGAGGGGCTCGAGGCCGCGGTCGACCGCGCGGTGGCCTGCGTCGAGGCCGGCGCCGACATGATCTTCCCCGAGGCGGTGACGGATCTCGCGATGTACGGGCGCTTCGCCGCCGCGGTGAAGGTGCCTGTGCTCGCGAACATCACCGAGTTCGGCGCGACCCCGCTTTTCACCGTCGACGAGCTCGCCGTCGCCGGGGTCGCCGTCGCGCTGTACCCGCTGTCGGCGTTCCGCGCGATGAACAAGGCGGCGCTCGGCGTGTACCGCGCGCTGCGCCGGGACGGCACGCAGGCGAACGTGGTGGACGCGATGCAGACGCGCGCGGAGCTCTACGAGTTCCTCGGCTACCACGACTACGAGCAGAAGCTGGACGCGCTCTTCGCCCGCCCGGGCAAGTGACGCGAGCGCAATCGGGAGAACGACGATGAGCGAAGCAACGGTTCCCAAGGCGAAGAAGTCGGTGGCACTGTCGGGCGTGACCGCCGGCAACACCGCGCTGTGCACGGTCGGCCGCACCGGCAACGACCTCCACTACCGCGGCTACGACATCCTCGACATCGCCGCCGAGTGCGAGTTCGAGGAAGTCGCCTATTTGCTGGTCCACGGCAAGCTGCCGAACGTCGCCGAGCTGGCCGGCTACAAGGACAAGCTGCGCTCGCTGCGCGGCCTGCCCGGCCCCGTGCGCGCGGCGCTCGAGGCACTGCCCGCGGGCGCCCACCCGATGGACGTCATGCGCACCGGGTGCTCGGCGCTCGGCTGCGTGCTGCCCGAGAAGGACGACCACAGCGTGCCGGGCGCGCGCGACATCGCCGACCGGCTGATGGCCTCGTTCGGATCGATGCTGCTCTACTGGTACCACTTCAGCCACAACGGCCGGCGCATCGACGTCGAGACCGAGGACGACTCGATCGGCGGCCACTTCCTGCACCTGCTGCACGGGCGCAAGCCCGGCGGCGAGTGGGTGAAGGCGATGCACACCTCGCTCAACCTGTACGCGGAGCACGAGTTCAACGCCTCGACGTTCACCGCGCGCGTGATCGCCGGCACCGGGTCCGACATGTACTCGGCGATCACCGGCGCGATCGGCGCGCTGCGCGGCCCCAAGCACGGCGGCGCCAACGAGGTGGCGTTCGACGTGCAGAACCGCTACGTGACCCCCGACGAGGCGGAAGCCGACGTGCGCCGCCGGGTCGAGGCGAAGCAGGTGATCATCGGCTTCGGCCACCCGGTCTACACGATCTCCGACCCGCGCAACAAGATCATCAGGGAGGTCGCGCGCCAGCTCTCGCAGTCGGCGAAGAGCATGAAGCTGTTCGACATCGCCGCGCGCCTCGAGCAGGTGATGTGGGACGCGAAGAAGATGTTCCCCAACCTCGACTGGTACTCCGCGGTCAGCTACCACATGATGGGCGTGCCCACCGCGATGTTCACGCCGCTCTTCGTGATCTCGCGCACCTCCGGCTGGGCCGCGCACGTCATCGAGCAGCGCGAGGACGGCAAGATCATCCGGCCCTCCGCGAACTACGTCGGGCCGGAGGATCAGAAGTTCGTGCCGCTCGAGGCACGGCCGTGAGCGCAGGACGCCCCGGCCCCGCCGCGGTCGTCCTGCTGGCCGCCCTCGCGACCGCGGCCGCGTCCGCGCAGAAGCCCGCCGAGGACCCGCGCGAGAACAGCCCGTTCGTGGTGGCCTACCGCTGCGATGGCGGCGATGCGGTCGCCGTCAGGTACCCGGCCTTCAAGGACGCTCGCACCCAGCCGATCACGCTGTCGTGGGACGGTCGCCGCTACACGCTCCACCACGTCGGCACGGGTTCGGGCGCACGCTACGTCACGCGCGACCGGCGCCTCGAGTGGTGGACGCACGGCGGCGCCGCCACGCTCGGCGTGCCGGGCGTCAGCACGCCGGTCCTCTCCCGCTGCGAGACCTTCTAGCGCACCCGCCACGACCATGTCCGCTCCCATCAGCAACGTCCGCCCCAAGCCCGACCAGGTCCTCGTCGACATCGCCGACTACGTCGCGAGCTACAGGATCGCGAGCAAGGAGGCCTACCAGACGGCGCAGTACTGCCTGATCGACACGCTCGGCTGCGGCTTCGAGGCACTGTCCTACCCGGCGTGCACGAAGCTGCTGGGCCCCGTGGTGCCGGGAACGGTGGTGCCCAACGGCGCGAAGGTGCCCGGCACGCCGTTCCAGCTCGACCCGGTGAAGGCGGCATTCGACCTGGGCGCGATGATCCGCTGGCTCGACTTCAACGACACCTGGCTCGCCGCCGAGTGGGGGCATCCGTCCGACAACCTCGGCGGCATCCTGATGACCGCCGACTGGCTTTCGCGCACCGCCGTGGCGGCCGGCAAGGCGCCGCTGACGATGCACGACGTGCTGACGGCGATGATCAAGGCCCACGAGATCCAGGGCGTGCTGGCGCTGGAGAACAGCTTCAACCGCGTGGGCCTCGACCACGTGGTGCTGGTGAAGGTCGCCTCGACCGCCGTCGTCGCGCAGATGCTGGGGCTCTCACGCGAGGAGGTGATCGACGCGGTGTCGCTCGCCTGGGTCGACGGCCAGTCGCTGCGCACCTACCGTCACGCGCCGAACACCGGCTCGCGCAAGAGCTGGGCGGCCGGCGACGCCACCTCGCGCGCCGTGCGCCTCGCGCTGATGGCGCGCACCGGCGAGATGGGCTATCCGTCGGTGCTCACGGCGAAGACCTGGGGCTTCTACGACGTGCTGTTCAAGGGCAACGCGTTCCGCTTCCAGCGCCCCTACGGCAGCTACGTGATGGAGCACGTGCTGTTCAAGATCAGCTTCCCGGCGGAGTTCCACGCGCAGACTGCTGCCGAGTGCGCGATGCAGCTCCACCCGCTCGTGCGCGACCGCATCGACGACGTCGCGAAGATCACGATCCGCACGCACGAGTCCGCGATCCGCATCATCGACAAGAAGGGGCCGCTCGCGAACCCCGCCGACCGCGACCACTGCATCCAGTACATGGTCGCAGTGCCCCTGATCTTCGGCCGCCTCACCGCCGCCGACTACGAGGACGGCGTGGCCGCCGACCCGCGCATCGACGCGCTGCGCGACAAGATGACCTGCGTCGAGGACGCGCAGTTCACCCGCGACTACCTCGACCCGGACAAGCGCTCGATCGCCAACGGCGTCACCGTCGAGTTCAGGGACGGGAGCCGCACGCGCGAGGTCGTCGTCGAGTACCCGATCGGCCACCGCCGCCGCCGCAAGGAGGGCATGCCGCTCCTCGTCGAGAAGTTCCGCACGAACCTCGCGCGCCGCTTCCCGGCGAAGCAGCAGGCCGCCATCCTCGACGTCGCGCTCGACGCGAAGAAGCTCGCCGCCACGCCGGTGCACGAGTTCGTCGACCTGATGGCGATCTGACCTCCCCGACCCCCGATCCCTGATTCCCGATCCCCGACACCCATGCACAACCTGTTCGACACCCTCAAGGAACTGACGCTTCCCGCCGGCGCCTCCGGCCGCTACTACTCGCTGCCCGCGCTCGAGGCCGCCGGCGTGGCGAAGGTGTCGCGGCTGCCGGTGTCGATCCGGCTGGTGTTGGAGTCGGTGCTGCGCAACTGCGACGGCAAGAAGGTCACCGAGGCGCACGTGCGGCAGCTGGCCGGCTGGCGAGCGAACGCCGAGCGGGTCGACGAGGTCCCGTTCGTGGTCGCGCGCGTCGTGCTGCAGGACTTCACCGGCGTGCCGCTGCTCGCCGACCTCGCGGCGATGCGCAACGTCGCGCACGGGCTGGGCAAGGACCCGAAGGTGATCGAGCCGCTGGTGCCCGTCGACCTCGTCGTCGACCACTCGGTGATGATCGACCACTACGGGTCGAAGGACGCGCTGGACCTCAACATGAAGCTCGAGTTCTCGCGCAACGAGGAGCGCTACCAGTTCATGAAGTGGGGCATGCAGGCGTTCGACACGTTCAAGGTCGTCCCGCCCGGCATCGGCATCGTCCACCAGGTCAACCTCGAGTACCTCGCGCGCGGCGTGCACCGCAAGGACGGCGCCCCGCTGCCCCTCTACTACCCCGACACGCTGGTGGGCACCGACAGCCACACGACGATGATCAACGGCATCGGCGTCGTCGGCTGGGGCGTGGGCGGCATCGAGGCCGAGGCCGGCATGCTCGGCCAGCCGGTCTACTTCCTCACGCCCGACGTCGTCGGCGTCGAGCTCTCCGGGCGCCTGCCCGAAGGCACGACGGCGACCGACCTCGTGCTCACCGTCACGCAGATGCTGCGCAAGGAGAAGGTCGTCGGCAAGTTCGTCGAGTTCTTCGGCGAGGGCGCGGCCTCGCTCGCCGTCACCGACCGCGCGACGATCGCCAACATGGCGCCCGAGTACGGCGCGACGATGGGCTTCTTCCCCGTCGACGACGCCACCGTCGACTACCTCCGCTTCACCGGCCGCACCGACGCCGAGGTCGAGGCATTCGCCGCCTACTTCAAGGCGCAGGGCCTCTACGGCATGCCGCGCGCCGGCGACATCGACTACACCAAGGTGGTGAAGCTCGACCTCGCGTCGATCCAGCCCTCGCTCGCCGGTCCCAAGCGTCCGCAGGACCGCATCGAGCTCGCCGGCCTCAAGGCGAAGTTCGCCGAGCTGTTCGCCAAGCCCGGCGCGGAGAACGGCTTCGCCAAGCCCGCCGGGGATCTCGGCAAGCGCGTGACCGCGGCCAACGGCGTGTCGCTCGGCCACGGCGACGTGCTGATCGCCGCGATCACCTCGTGCACCAACACATCCAATCCGAGCGTGCTGCTCGCCGCCGGCCTCCTCGCGAAAAAGGCCGTCGAGCGGGGCCTCAAGGTCGCGCCGCACATCAAGACCTCGCTTGCGCCGGGCTCGCGGGTGGTGACCGAGTATCTCGCCAAGGCGGGGCTGCTGCCCTACCTCGAGCAGCTGCGCTTCAACGTCGCCGCCTACGGCTGCACGACGTGCATCGGCAACGCCGGCGACCTCGCGCCCGAGTTCAACGAGGCGATCAACGCGAACGACCTCGTCTGCGCCGCCGTGCTCTCGGGTAACCGCAATTTCGAGGCGCGCATCCACCCGAACCTCAAGGCGAACTTCCTCGCCTCGCCGCCGCTGGTCGTCGCGTACGCGATCGCCGGCACGGTGCAGAAGGACCTGACGAAGGAGCCGCTCGGCACCGGCAGCGACGGCAAGCCGGTGTACCTGCGCGACGTCTGGCCGACCTCGCACGAGATCGCCGCGGTGCTGCCGATCGCACGCGACGCCGCGACGTTCCGCCGCCTCTACGGCGACCTCGCGAACGCGAACCCGCTGTGGAAGGCGATCTCCGGCAGCAGCGGCCAGGTCTACGACTGGCCGAAGTCGACCTACATCGCGAAGCCGCCGTTCTTCGACGGCTTCGGCATGCGCCCCGCCGCCACAGGCAGCATCCGCGGCGCGCGGGCGCTGGGCATCTTCGGCGACTCCGTCACCACCGACCACATCTCGCCGGCCGGCTCGATCAAGGAGAACTCGCCCGCCGGCAAGTGGCTCGTCGCCAACGGCGTGTCGCGCGCCGACTTCAACAGCTTCGGCAGCCGCCGCGGGAACCACGAGGTGATGATGCGCGGCACGTTCGCCAACGTGCGCATCCGCAACCTGATGCTGCCGCCGAAGGCCGACGGCACGCGCGAGGAAGGCGGCGTGACGCTGCTGCAGCCCTCCGGCGAGAAGCTGTTCATCTACGACGCGGCGATGAAGTACGTCGCGCAGGGCACGCCGACGATCGTGTTCGGCGGCGAGGAGTACGGCACCGGCAGCTCGCGCGACTGGGCGGCGAAGGGCACGCAGCTCCTCGGCGTCCGGGCCGTCGTGGCGCGCAGCTTCGAGCGCATCCACCGCAGCAACCTCGTCGGCATGGGCGTGCTGCCGCTGCAGTTCAAGGGCGGCGACGGCGCCGAGTCGCTCGGCATCCGCGGCGACGAGACCTTCGACGTCGAGCTGCCCTCGGAGATCCGGCCGCAGCAGGACCTCAAGCTCGGCATCACGGGCGCGGACGGGAAGCGGCGCGAGGTGAGCGTGCTGTGCCGCATCGACACGCCCATCGAGGTCGACTACTACCGCCACGGAGGCATCCTGCCGTTCGTGCTGCGGGAGCTCGTCGCCTGAAGGGCCGGCGGGCGGCCCGGGCCGCCCGCCGATGTTGCAGTGCCGCAACGCCAGCGGCGGCTATCCGGCAGATTGCCACCCCGACTGTAGACGACCGGCCGGTTCGGCTATACTTCCAAGGTTGCGGCGCCTTCTATTGTGCGCCGCTCCATGAGCCAGCGACGCTGGCCCCCACACACTCCGGAGAGTCCTCGAACATGCGCACCATTGCCACGCTGACCGCGCTGGCGCTCGCGGCCACGCTGGCCGCCTGCGGCCAGTCCTCGCAACAGGCCGCCGACAAGGCGAAGGCCGAAGCCGCCAAGGCTGCCGAAGCGACCAAGGCCGCCGCCTCGGCCGCCGTCGACGCCACCAAGGCCGCTGCGACCGATGCAACCAAGGCCGCCGCCGACGCGACCGCCAAGGCCGCCGACGCGACCAAGGATGCCGCCGCCGACGCGGCCAAGGCCGCCGCCGACGCGACCGCCAAGGCCGCCGACGCGACCAAGGACGCCGCGGCGAAGGCCGTCGACGCCGCGAAGGACGCCGCAAAGAAGTAAAGAGCCAACCGCTCGGCAGGACGAAACGCCGGCCCAGCGCCGGCGTTTTCGCATCCGGCGCCGGGCTACAATCGGCTTGCCGTGCAGGTCAACACGTGAGGTTCCGATGATCCGCTTGCTTGCCGCCAGCCTTGCGCTTCTCGCCGGCGCTGCCATCGCCGGCCCCTACGACCAGCCCTACGCGCTCGTCGAGTCCGGTGACGCCCGGGAAACGCGCAAGGAGGCCCCGGCGACGATCAACAGGATCGACGGTGCGAGCCCGCGCAACCCGCGGCGCTCCGATCCCCTCCCGCCCGGCAAGCACTTGGTCAGCGTGCATTTCGAGAGCGCGCGCGGCATGTTCCGCCCGGAGTACCAGGACATCGAGATCGACATGGCGCCGTGCACGCGCTACCGCCTGGTGGCGAACTACGTGTCGAGGACCGGCGGCGACTGGAAGCCGAAGGTGTACAACGAGCCGATCGGCGAGTGCCGCAAGAAGTTCGCCGCCAAGAAGTGACGCGGCGTCCGGCCGCGGTCAGCCGGCCGCGCGCGCCTGCTTCGCCAGCCAGCGCGTGAGCGGCCGCCACTGCTCCCAGTCGGCCTCGGCGCGCGAGCGCGGCAGGTCGAACACCGAGGCGCCGTCGCGCGCGCAGTGCACGTAGACCTGCGTGTCGCGCAGGTGGGCGACCAGGGGGAACGGCGCGCCCTGCAGGAACGCGTCCAGTTCCGCCGCGCTGTGCGTGCGCGCGTCGACGCGGTTGGCGACGACCGCGATCGCCAGCCCGCCCTCCTTCACCGCCTTGTACTCCGCAATCTGTGCGAGGAAGCGCGCGGTGGCCGCCATGTCGAACACGGACGGCGTGATCGGCACGAGCATGACGTCGGCGCGGCGGACCTCGTCGCGCAGGCGCTCGCCGTGCAGTCCGGCGGGGCTGTCGATCACCACGTAGTGCGGGTCGAGTTCCCGCAGCTCCCGCCGTTCCGGCGGCATCGGCTTCACCGCGGGAAACAGCGCGGGGCGTCGCGCGAGCCACTGGGTGGACGACTGCTGCGGGTCCTCGTCGGCGAGCACCACGCGCTGGCGCTTCCCCGCCAGGAAGCCGGCAACGTTCGTCGCCACGGTGGTCTTGCCGCTGCCGCCCTTCGGGTTCGCGACCAGGATCGTCTGCACGTTGCTCCGCCTTTCGTAGGCACGCTTGTCCGCCGCAAGTCTAGCGGAACCGCGGGTGGGGCGACCGCCCGTCGGGCACGGAGCCGGCAGGCACGTCGATTGCTGCGCTGCAAGCCGACGTCCGCGACCCGTCCGATGCACTTCGACCCGACCACCATCTGCGTGCGCACGTTCGCCGGCGAGGCGGAGGTGCAGCAGCCGGCGCACGGCCTGTCGATCGTGCAGCGCCGCGTGCTGGTGCTGCTCGACCGGCCGCGCGGGCTCGCCCAGTTCGCGGCGCTGCATCACATCGCTCCCGTGCGCCTCGAGCGCGACCTCACGCACCTCGCCGGCCTCGGATTGATCGCGCTGCTCTCGGCCGACGAGGCGCGCGCGCTCGCCGGCGAGCCACAGGTCGCCGCCGCCGACTGACCCTCTCCCCGGCGGCGGTAGAATCCGTCGCCATGGAACGAGCCTCTCCCGCTCCGGACGACGCTCCCGCCCGCGAGGCGGCGCCGGCGCGCTCGCGCGACCCGCGCAAGGCCGAGTTCGAGACGAACAAGCTGCGGAAGCGCCTGCGCCGCCTCGTGGGCCAGGCGATCGCCGACTACGCGATGATCGGGCAGGGCGACCGCGTGATGGTCTGCCTCTCCGGCGGCAAGGACAGCTACGGGCTGCTCGACATCCTGCTGACGCTCAAGGACGCGGCGCCCGTGCAGTTCGACGTCATCGCGGTCAACCTCGACCAGAAGCAGCCGGGCTTTCCCGCCGACGTGCTGCCCCGCTACCTCGCCGAGCGCGGCGTGCCGTACCGCATCGAGGAGCAGGACACCTACAGCGTCGTCAGGCGGGTGATCCCCGAGGGCGGGACGATGTGCTCGCTGTGCTCGCGGCTGCGTCGCGGCGTGCTCTACCGCGTCGCGCAGGAGGTGGGAGCGACGAAGATCGCGCTCGGCCACCACCGCGACGACCTGATGGCGACGTTCTTCCTCAACCTGTTCTTCGGCGGCAAGCTCAAGACGATGCCGCCGAAGCTCCTCTCCGACGACGGCCGCAACGTGGTGATCCGCCCGCTGGCCTACGTGCGCGAGCGCGACCTCGCCCGCTACGCCGAAGCGATGGCCTTCCCGATCATCCCCTGCAACCTCTGCGGCTCGCAGGAGCACCTGCAGCGCAAGCAGGTGACGGCGATGCTGCGCGAGTGGGAGCGCCGGCACCCGGGCCGGCTCGACTCGATCTTCTCGGCGCTGTCCACGGTGACGCCGTCGCACCTGCTCGACCGGCGCCTGCACGACTTCGCAGGCGTGCGCGCGACCGGCGCGCCCGACGCCGAGGGCGACATGGCTTTCGACGTCGACACTTCGCTCGAGGCGGCGATCGAGCGCACCGTTGCAGCCCCCGGCGCGATCACCATCGCTGCGGACCAGTGACGCGCCAGCCCGCCCCCGGCGGAAAGTAGGGTCAGACTCGACTTTCCGCAGCGCTGGCGAGGCCGAATCGGGAAAGTCGAGTCTGACCCTACTTTCCGATGTCAGCGGACGGTGGTGCGATCCTGGCCGAACAGCACCTTGCGCTCCTCCGCGCCGGTCGGTGCCTGCGGCTGCGGGTTGACCTCCTTCGCGATCGCGTAGGCCCGCTGCACGGCGGGCCGCGCAGCGATCGCCTCCTTCCAGCGCGCGAGGTGCGGGAAGTGCGCCATGTCCTGCTTCTGCCGCTGCGGCAGCACCCAGGGGTAGCAGGCCATGTCGGCGATCGAGTAGTCGCCGGCGACATACTCGCGGTCGGCGAGGCGCTTGTTGAGCACGCCGTAGAGGCGTCCCGTCTCGCGCACGTAGCGGTCGATCGCGTAGTCGATCGGCTGCGGCGCGTAGTGCACGAAGTGATGGGTCTGCCCCGCCATCGGCCCCAGGCCCGCCATCTGCCAGAACAGCCACTGCACGACCTCGCAGCGACCGCGCAGGTCGCGCGGGTAGAAACGACCGGTCTTGCCGGCCAGGTAGAGCAGGATCGCGCCCGACTCCATCAGCGTCAGCGGCGCCCCGCCGTCGGGGGGAGCGTGGTCGACGATCGCCGGAATGCGGTTGTTGGGCGAGATCGCGAGGAACTCGTCCTCGAACTGGTGGCCCTTGCCGATGTTCACCGGCCTGATGCGGTAGGGCAGCCCGGTCTCCTCGAGGAAGATGGTGACCTTGTGGCCGTTGGGCGTGGTCCAGTAGTGGAAGTCGATCATGCTGAGGTATCAGGGATCGGGCATCGGGGGCACAGGTCAGAATGTGCCGGGGTACTGGCCGCCGTCGATCAGCAGGTTCTGGCCGACGATGAAGCTCGCCCGCTCGCTGCACAGGAACGCACAGGCCGCGCCGAACTCCTCGGGCAGGCCGAAGCGCCCCGTGGGGTTCGTCGCCGCCGCCTGGGCGCGCAGCGTCTCGACGTTCGCTCCCGTCGACTTCGCGCGCGTGGCGAAGTTCGACGCCAGCCGGTCGGTGTCGAACGGCCCCGGCAGCAGGTTGTTGATCGTCACGTTGTGGCGCGCCACCTTGCGCGCAATGCCGGCGACGAAGCCGGTGAGGCCGCTGCGCGCGCCGTTGGACAGGCCGAGGATGTCGATGGGCGCCTTCACCGCCGACGACGTGATGTTCACGATGCGCCCGAACTTGCGCTCGATCATGCCGTCGACCGTCGCCTTGATCAGCTCGATCGGCGTCAGCATGTTCGCTTCCAGCGCGCGGATCCAGTGCTCGCGCGTCCAGTCGCGGAAGTCGCCCGGCGGCGGGCCGCCCGCGTTGTTGACGAGGATGTCCGGCTGCGGGCACGCGGCCAGCGCCTGCGCGCGGCCTTCCGCGGTAGTGATGTCGCAGGCGACCCACGCCACCTTGCGCCCCGCGCGCGCGCCGATCTCCTGCGCCGCGCGCTCGACCTCCGCCGCGGTGCGCGCGAGGATCGTCACTTCGCAGCCGGCATCCGCCAGCGCCTGCGCGCAGCCGCGTCCCAGCCCCTTGCTCGACGCGCACACCAGCGCGCGCCGCCCTGCGATGCCGAGGTCCATGCGATGATCCTTCAGGTGGCTGCGATCGCCCGCCGCGCCGACAGCACGGTGACGATCGACAAGGCGAACAGGCCCGCGATGGCGACGAACATCCCCTGGGCCATGCGCTGGTCCAGCATGAAGCCCAGCCACAGCGGCCCCAGCGTCGCGCCGAGGTCGAGCCCGGAGTAGACGAATCCGTAGACCCGGCCCGATGCGCCGCGCGGCGTCGCGCTGCGCACGATCAGGTCGCGCGAAGGGCCGGTCGCGCCCATGGCGAAGCCGATCGCCGCGAACAGCGGCAGCAGCAGCGGCATCGGCACCCCCGTCGCGACGACGGCCGTCAACACTGCCGCAACGCCGAGCCCGATCGCGGCCACGCGGTCGTGCCGGTCCGTGCGCGCGGCGAGGAACCCGCCGGCGAGGATGCCGGGCGCGCCCCCGAGCAGGTAGGCCGTGACCGCCGAGTTCGCGATCGCGAGCGGGACGGCGAATGCGTCGTTGAGCGCGCTGCCGCCGAACGTCTGCATGCCCACACTCGCCATCGTCTGCACGATGAAGTAGGCGAAGCACGCGAGGATCGGCGCCTGCGCGAAGAGCGCGAAGCTGCCGCGCAACGTGTGCGCGTGCGCCTCCGGGTGACGCTCGGAGCGCAGCCACGCGCGCTGGGTCGCCATCAGCCCGAGCATCACCAGCCCGACGACGCCGAACACCGCCAGCGCGCCACGCCAGCCGATGGCCGTGGCGAGCCCGAAGCTCGCAACCGGCGCGAGCGCATAGCCCAGCGTGCCGCCTATCCCGTGCGTCGAGTAGGCGTGGCCCAGCCGCCCCGGCGCGACGTTCGCGTTGAGGATCGCGAAGTCGGCGGGGTGGAACACGCCGTTGCCCACCCCCATCAGCGCCGCCACGGGGAACAGCCAGCCCACGCCGGGAGCGAGCGACCCGGCGAGCGCGCCGCCCGCCAGCAATGCGAGACCCGCGAGCAGCACCGGCCGCGCGCCGAGCCGGTCGACCCAGAAGCCGGCGGCGAACTGCGTGATGCCCGATGCCGCGTAGAACACGCCGACCAGCGCGCCGAGCAGCGTCCAGGAGACCCCGAACTCCGCGCGCAGCAGCGGAAAGAGCGGAGGCAGCGCGAGCTGGAACACGTGCGATGTCGCGTGCGCGAGTCCCACCAGCCCGATGACGCGGGCATCGCGGCGCAACGAATCGGCGGGGGCGGCGTCCAATGGGGTGTAAGGAGGGGGCGCGCGCGATCGACCTACGGCGCGTGGCGTACCATCGGACTATACCAAGCGACCGGGCAAGGAGGCCCGTGCCATGGCGGAAAAGGTGACGAAGACCGACGCGCAGTGGCGCGCCGAGCTGACCCCCGAGCAGTACCGCGTGACGCGCAGGAAGGGCACCGAGCGCGCCTTCAGCGGCGAGCACTGGGACGAGCACCGGGCGGGCACCTACGCCTGCGTGTGCTGTGGCCGGCCGCTGTTCGATGCGGCGACGAAGTTCGACTCCGGCACCGGCTGGCCGTCGTTCTACGCGCCCATGGCCAGGGAGAGCGTCGCGGAAAAGGACGACAGCAGCTTCTTCATGCGCCGCACCGAGGTCGTCTGCGCGTCGTGCGACGCCCACCTCGGCCACGTGTTCCCCGACGGCCCGGAGCCCACGGGGCTGCGTTATTGCATGAACTCGGCGGCGCTCAGGTTCGAGCCGAAGGCGTCTTGAGGCCCCTACAAGTCGGCTAGTTCAATTCGTCGTCCCCGCGCAGGCGGGGACCCAGTGACTCTCACTCGAACGACGCTGGGTCCCCGCCTGCGCGGGGACGACGGAACCTTCCAGGTCACTTGCACGAGACCCGTGCGACCGCGCTCAGCGGATGACGCGCGCCCCCTTGCCCTTCATCACCGCCTCGACCTCCGGGGCGCGCACCATCGACGTGTCGCCCGGCGTGGTCATGGCGAGCGCGCCGTGCGCGGCGCCGTACTCGACCGCCGCCTGCGGTCCCTTGCTTTCGAGGAACGCGTAGGCGAGCCCCGAGGCGAAGCCGTCGCCGCCGCCCACGCGGTCGTAGATCTCGAGGTCCTCGCGCAGCATCGACTGGTAGAACTGCCCGCCGGCGTAGAGGATCGCCGACCAGTCGTTGAACGACGCCGTCTTCGCGTTGCGCAGCGTCGTCGCCGCCACCTTGAAGTTCGGGAACTGGCGCGTCGCCTCCACGATCATCTTCTTGAAGTTCGCCGGGTCGATCTCCGAGATGTGCTCGTCGAGGCCCTCGACCTCGAAGCCGAGGCAGGCGGTGAAGTCCTCCTCGTTGCCGAGCATCACGTCGACGTACCTGGCGATGTGCCGGTTGACCTTCTGCGCCGCGGCCTGGCCGCCCTGGCTCTTCCACAGCGACGCGCGGTAGTTGAGGTCGTAGGACACGACGGTGCCGTGCTTGCGCGCCGCCTCGACGGCCTCGATGACCGCCTCGGCGGTGCCGGCGTCGAGCGCCGCGAAGATGCCGCCGGTGTGGAACCAGCGCACGCCCTCCTCGCCGAAGATGCGCTCCCAGTCGAACTCGCCGGGCCTGATCTGCGACGCCGACGAGTGGCCGCGGTCCGAGCAGCCGAGCGCCGCGCGGATGCCGAAGCCCTTCTCGGTGAAGTTGAGCCCCACGCGCGTGTTGCGGCCGATGCCGTCGTGGTCGCGCCACCTGACGTGCGACATGTCCACGCCGCCCTGCATGATGAGGTCCTCGACCAGCCAGCCGAGGTCGTTCTTCGGCAGCGCCGTCACCACGGCAGCGCGCTTGCCCCAGCACTTGCGCATGGCGCGCGCGACGTTGTACTCGCCGCCGCCCTCCCACACCTGGAAGCTCCGCGCGTTGCGCACGCGGCCGAAGCCGGGGTCGAGGCGCAGCATCACTTCGCCGAAGGCCACGCAGTCCCACCGGGTCTCGGCGGCGGACTTGATCCTGAGGATGTCGTCGGTCATGGCGTTCACTTCCCGCGGATGGTGCGGATCATCGCGATGCAGGTCCGGACGTTCGCCTCGATCCCGGCGTAGTCCTGCTTGTCGAGCAGCGCCTTGGTGATGAGGTTGCTGCCCATGCCGACGCAGGCGACGCCGGCCTTGAACCACGCGGTCAGCGACTTCTCGTCGAACTCCACGCCGCCGGTGGGCATGATGCGGGTCCACGGGCAGGGGCCGAGCATCGACTTCACGAAGTCCGGCCCCCCCACCGAGCCGCCGGGGAAGACCTTGACGATCTCGCAGCCGAGCTCCTCGGCGTAGCTGATCTCGGAGGCCGAGCCGCACCCCGGGCTGTAGGGAATCTTGCGGCGGTTGCAGACCTTCGCGACGTCCGGGTTGAGGACCGGGCCGACGACGAACTTCGCGCCGTTGGCGATGTAGACGCCTGCCGTCGGCGCGTCGACGACGGAGCCCACGCCCATGATCACGCTCGGATCGGCCTTCGCGAAGTGCCGGGCCACGTCGAGGAACACGCTGGCGGCGAAGTCGCCGCGGTTGGTGAACTCGATGCACTTGGCGCCGCCGTTCGCGCACGCCTGGATGACGTGCCGGCAGACCTCGAGGTCGGGGTGATAGAAGACGGGAATCACGCCCTGGTCCATCATCTGGGCCAGGACGGCCATGCGGTCCTTCGCTGCCATCGGCGGTTCTCCTGGGTGTCGGCGGCGCGCTTGCCGCGTGCGAAATCCTGCGCCGGATGCGTGGCCACGCCCGGCGGGAGATTCTACCGAGCACACCGGACGCGGCGCTTGCGCGCCCTCAAGAACCGGGCTCGCGCGAGCGGCTGCCGAGTCCGCCCGGAATGCGCCCGATGCGGGTCAGGCGATGGTGCGGCTCGCCCGCGCGAGCAGCGCCGGGGGCAGCGCTATGCCCATCGCCTGCGCAGCCTTGCGGTTGACGACCAGTTCCACGGTCGTCGGGAACTCGACCGGGATGTCGCCCGGGTTCGCCCCCTTCAGGATGCGGTCGGCGAAGGTCGCCAGCCGGTAGTAGCTGTCGACCAGGACGGGGCCGTAGGTCATCAGGTTGCCTCGCTCGGCGAAGATGGCCCAGCCGGACACGGCGGGGATGCGGTGCTTCGTCGCGAAGGCCGCGATGCGCTCTGCGAAGCCCATCACCAGCGCGTCTGCGTAGGCGAGAATCGCGTCGGCGCGTTCGCGCCGGATCGCCTCCAGCGCGGCGTCGAGCTCCGCCGCGCTGGTCACCGGATGGTAGTCGTGCGCGAGCCCCAGCCCCTTCGCGGCCCGCGACGCCGCCTCGAGCTCGCGCTGCTCGCCGGCGTGCAGCGGCGACGACAGCGTCGCAACGCGCTGCAGTCGCGGCAGCGCCTCCTTCATGATCTGCAGGCGCTTGGGCACGAGCTCGAGCGCGAAGAACGTGACGCCGGTGCGGTTGCCGCCTGGCCGGGCGAAGCTCGCGACGAGCTTGCCTATCACGGGATCGCCGCTGAACGTGAACACCAGCGGCAGCTTCACGTCCGCGTCGACCATCACCCGCGCGACGGGGCCGCCCTGCGCGACGACGACGTCGGGCTTGCGTTCGAGAATGCGGGGCACGGCGTCGCGCAGCGCCGACGACGAACCCTCGCCCCACCACGCATCGACGGTCAGGTTGCGCCGTTCGACCCACCCCAGTTCGCGCATGCCGCGCTTGAACGCGTCGAAGCTCGGCGAATCCGCCGCCGACCGGTCGAGCGAAACCCAGGCCACGCGCGCTTCGCGCCGCGGCTGCGCCCACGCGGGCGGAAACCACGGCGACGCAGCGAGCGCGACACAGGCGGTACGGCGGTCCATCGACGTCTCCGAGGCGAGCGAGTGGATGCAGCTTACGCGACAGCCGCCCGCCAGGCGAGCGCCGCGCCGACGACCGTCGCGCGGCCCCTCACTCCATCAGGTCGATGCGCTGCCCGCTCGCGCGCAGGTGCTCGGTGCGCGCCTGGAGGTAGCGCTGGAACGACGGCTCGCTGCGGTGCGCGTCGTCGGCGACGTAGGCGAATCCACCGGCGACGTGGAATGGGCGCATGTACGCCTCGAGGCGCAGCGCCTCGCGGCCGGCGCGGTCGAACAGCACGATCGTCGGCGCGTAGGCCACGCCGAGCTCGCGCGCCCAGTCCTGCGCGATGGCCGCGCGCCCGTCCGGCAGCGTGACCTCGGTGCGCGCGGCGAGCGCGAAGCGGACCACGTCGTAGCGCGCGACCTGCTCGAGCACCTCCTTGCGCTTGAAGCTCACCTGGTGCAGCTCGTCGCAGCCCGGGCAGTCGGTCGTCTCGAAGACGACGGCGAGCGGCCTGCCACCAGGCTTGCGACGAAGGTCGTAGGGTGGCCCGGCGAAGAACGGCTCGTCGGCGAGGCGCACGCTGGCGCGCTCGCGCACGTTGCGCGCGAGGTAGTCCGACAGCGGCCCGTCCCGCTCGCGCCGCTCGGCCACGTAGTCCAGCACCGCCTCGAAGCGGTTCGGCGGGTAGTAGCCGTTGAGCCGCGCGACGACCCTGCCCTGCTCGTCGAAGAAGAGCAGTGTGGGCGTGAACTGCACGTCCAGGTGCCGCGCGAACGCCTTCTCGCTCATCGTGCGGCCGTCGGTCCACGTGACTTCGCGGTCGCCCCACATGTTGATCGCGACGGCGACGAAGTGGCGGCGCGTCTTGTCGACGATGGCCTTCTGGGCGAAGTTGTTGACCATCAGCAACTTGCAGTACGGGCAGCCGTCCTGGCCGAAGTAGACCAGCAGCCGCTTGCCCTCGCGCGCGGCATCGCCGACGTCCTCCTTGACGTCGAGGAACGTGTTCGCGAACCACGGCGGGATGTCGATCGCGTGCGGCGAGGGCTCCTGCGCGCGGGCGGCACCCGGCGCGGCCAGCGCGAGGACGACCGCCGAGAGCGCGCTCGCGAGGCGGTGCACGAAGCGGATGGCGAGACGGTCCATGGCCCGATGCCGGCGTGCCGGAGCGGGCAGTCTAACCGGCTTTGCGGTCAGGCGGGAGCGGCCGCTCCCGCGGCAGCGCGCCTTTCCAGAGCCTCCCAGGCGGCGTCCACTTCCGCCTGCAGCGTGGCGACGTCCGCCTCCGCCATGCCGCGGTAGCGGCGCTGCAGCGCGAGGTAGTCGGCCACCGGCCGCGGCCTCGCCGTCACGTTGAGCGTGACGCGCGCGCCGTCCTCGATCTCGTAGAGCGGGAACGCGCCGGACTCGACCGCGTAGCGCGCGGCCGTGAGGCCCGCGTCGTCCGGCAGCCCCCAGCCGTCGAGGCAGGGGATCAGCACCGTGATGAAGCGCGTGCCGCGAATGGCCTTCGCCTTCTCCACCTTGTACCGGAGATCGGCCAGGTGCGAGGCGCTCGCGGTGGCGACGTAGGGAATGCCGTGCGCGGCCATGATCTCGACCATGTTCTTCTTGCGCGAGAGCTTGCCGGAGGGCGTGGATCCGGTGCGCGCGAAGTGCGGCGTCGACGACGACTTCTGCGCGCCGGTGTTCATGTAGCCCTCGTTGTCGAGGCACACGTACAGGATGTCCTCGTTGCGCTCGGCGGCGGACGAGAGGCACTGGAAGCCGATGTCGTACGTGCCGCCATCGCCGGCGAGCACCAGCACCTGCGTGTCGCGCTTGCCCTGCGCATCGAGCGCCCGGCGCAGCCCCGAGGCGGCCGCCGCGCTCGACTCGAGCGTCGGCTGGTAGACAGGAATCTTCAGCGACGACATCGGCTGCGGGCCGGCGATGATCGCCATGCAGGACGGCGGTATGACGGCCATCGTGTCCGGCCCCATCGCCGCGAGGATGTGCCGCGCGGCGAGCGCGTCGATGCAGCCCGGGCACGCGGCGTGCCCCGAGCACAGCATCTCGTCCTGCACAGGTGCAATCGCGATCATGCTCACCTCACCCAGACCGATTCGGGCCGCGGCTCCGAGTCGCGCGCCTCGCGCACGAACTCGGCGATCTTCCGCGGCGGCACGTTGACCCCACCCACGCCAGCCAGCAGCCCGTGGATGCGTGGCGCATTCGTCGTGCCGTACAGCGCAGCGCGCAGCTCCTGGTGCAGCACCCCGCCGGCGCCCGGCGAGTGGTTCCGGTCAAGCACGACGACGTCGCGCACACCGGCGCACGCGGCGCGCAGCGCGGCGACCGGCAGGGGCCGGAACAGCCGCACCTTCACCAGCCCGACCGGAAGCCCCGCCTCGCGCATGTCGTCGACGGCGACGCGCGCGGTGCCGCACATGCTGCCCATCGTGACGACCACGGCCTGCGCGCCGTCGCAGCGGTAGCGCTCGACCACGCCCCAGCCGCGGCCGAAGCGGCGCTGCCAATCGCCGTCGGCCTGCGCGAGCAGCGCGGGAACGCGCGCCATGGCTTCCTCGATCGCCTGCCGGTGCCGGTAGTACATGTCCTGCGATACGACGTTGCCCCAGGAACTGGGTTGCGCGGTGTCGAGCCTGCGCTCCGGCGCGAATGGCGGCAGGAAGGCGTCGACGTCGGCCTGCGCGGGCACGTCCACCGGCTCCATCGCGTGCGAGACGTAGAACGCGTCGAGGCTGACCATCACCGGCAGCAGCGCCTGCTCGGCGACGCGAAACGCCTGGATCACGCTGTCGAGCGCTTCCTGCGCGCTCTCGACGTACAACTGCACCCAGCCGGTGTCGCGCTGCGCGAGGCTGTCGGTCTGGTCGGGCCAGAACGCCCACGGCGAGGCCACCGTGCGGTTGACGTTCGCCATCACGATCGGCGCGCGCGCGCCGCTCGCGTAGTGCAGCAGCTCGTGCATCAGCAGCAGGCCCTGCGACGCGGTCGCGGTGAACACGCGCGTGCCCGCGAGCGAGGCGGGAATGCAGGCCGACATCACCGAGTGCTCGGACTCCGGCGTGATGATCTCGGCGTCGAACGTCCCCTCGGCCTGGAAGGCCGTCAGCGTCTCGAGCACCGGCGTCTGCGGCGTGATCGGGTAGACGGGGCACACCTGCGGGCGGGCGAGCCGCGCGCCCCAAGCGACGGCCTCGTTGCCGGTGAGCAGCTGCGTGGCCCCCCTGGCGGACTTCGCGATCGCATCCATCTACCGTACCTCTTGGACCATATCCATCGAACCCGTCGGGCACTCCTTGACGCACAGCCCGCACCCCTTGCAGTAGTCGCCCAGCACGCGGTAGCCGTCGCCCTCGCGCACGACGGCGAGATCCGGGCACACGGCCACGCAGGTGTCGCAGCGGATGCAGGTACCGCACGAGAAGCAGCGCGTCGTCTCGGCGAGCGCCTGCTCGATGTCGAGCGCCAGCTGCACCTCGGCGCCGGAGGCGAGCCGCGCGGCCGGCTCGAGGCGTCGCGCCGCCGCGCGCGCCTGCGGCGCGTAGGCGTGCGTGGCGATCGCCGGCAGCGGCACGCTCGCTTCGATGGCGATGGCCGCCGCCGGGCCGGGCCGCCAGCGCTCCGCCGCCGGCGCCTCGCCGCGCCGGGCACGCAGCGCGCGGTCGATGGCGAACGCCGCACGCTTGCCCTGCCCGATCGCGTCGGTGACGAAGCGCGCCATGCTGGCGACGTCGCCGCCGGCCCAGGTGTCGTCGCGCGCGGTCGCCTGCTGCGCGTCGACGGCCACCAGCGAGCCGTCCAGCGCGACGCCGTCGCCCAGCGCGGCGGTGTCGGGGTCCTGGCCGATCGAGGTGACGATCGCGTCGGCGCGAAGCTCGAACGCGCCGTCCGCGAACGGCACTACGCTGAACTGGCCGCGCCGCTCGCCGGGCACGAACCGCACTCTCCGGCAGGCCAGGCGCACCTCGCCTCCGGCGTGCGAGGCCTCCTGGAGCATCGCGCCATCGACCAGCGCGATGCCCTCCTCCAGCGCCTCGTCGACTTCCTCGCGTTGCGCCGGCATCTGCCCGCGCGCCTCCAGCGCAAGCAGCGTGACCTCGTGGCCGGCGCGCCGGGCGCTGCGGGCGACGTCGAGCGCCGCGCTGCCTCCGCCGATCACCACGAGGCGCTTGCCGAGCGCGGGAATCTCGCCCGCGTTCGCGCTCGCGAGCCACGCCGCGCCGTCGGCCACCCACGGCTGGCCGTAGTCGAGCGCGGGCAGGCGCTTCTGCCGCTGCGCGCCGGTGGCGACGAACACGGCGTCGTGCGTCCGGCGAAGCTCCGCCCACGCGGGGGCCGCCTCCGGCTTCGCGTTCAGGCGCACGTCGACGCCGAGCGCGACGACGCGCGCGACCTCGGCGTCGAGCACCTCGCGTGCGAGGCGGTAGGACGGGATGCCGTGGCGCATGAGACCGCCCAATTCGCCGCGCGCCTCGACGAGGGTGACCCGGTAGCCGAGGCGGCGCAGCTGGAACGCCGCGGAGAGGCCGGCGGGGCCGCCGCCGACGATCGCAACGCGCTCCTCGCGCTCGACTGTGGGCGCTTCGAACGCCCAGCCCCGCTCGATCGCGAGGTCTCCGACGAAGCGTTCGAGCTTGCAGATCGACAGCGCCTCGTCGAAGCCCGCGCGGTTGCACGCAGCCTCGCAGGGGTGGTGGCAGATGCGCCCGGCGATCGCGGGGAACGGGTTGTGACGCGTCAACGCCTCCCACGCGCCGCGGAAGTCGCGCTCGCGGGCGAGGCCGATCCACGTCGCGATGTCGCCGCTCACGGGGCACGCTTCGCGGCAGGGCGAGGACGCCTGCACGTGCCGCGGCAGCGCGGCGCGCCAGGTGCCGGTGCGGATCGACTCGGTGGTCGCGGTCGTCCAGATCGGTGGGATGGAGTTCATTGAACTGCCCTCACGCTTGCGGCAGGCGCCGCTTCGCTGCCCCTCGGGGGGGAGAAGTGAGCGCCGCGGGGCGGCCCTGTGGGCTCTTGCTCCCCTCGCCCCGCGGTAGCAAGGAGAGGGGTCGGGGGTGAGGGCTCATGCCGCGACTCCCTCGCCGAGCACCGCGTCGGCCGCGCGGAAGCCCTCCTCGCACGCGGCGAGGTTCTCCTGCGTGAGCTTCGGCGAGCGCTCGGCGATCGTGCGCTCCAGCGAGCCCAGCGCCGGCGATCCGACCGCGCGGGCGAGCGCGCCGAGCAGCGCGGAGTTGACTATGCGGCCGAGGCCGCAGCGCAGCGAGATGCCGATGGCGTCGATGGGGACCACGCGATACCCGGGCAACGTGCGCGCGAAGTCGGCCACGCCGCGTCCGGAGTTGACGACGATCACCGTGCGCTCGTCCGCCGCCGCGAGCAGGCGGCCTTCGAGCAGCGTGGCGTCGAAGCAGAGGATCGCGTCGGCGCGCTCGATGTCGCAGCGCAGGCGCACCGGGGCGACGTCGGCGCGGATGAACGAGGACACCGGCGTGCCGCGGCGCGCGCCGCCGTAGCTCGCGAAGCTCTGCACGTGAGCGCCTTCGCCGAAGAACGCCGCCGCGAGCAGGTTGCCCGCGGTCTGCGCGCCCTGCCCGCCCCGGCCCTGGATGACGATCTCGAGCACGCCTGCCTCCCGTCCGGCCCGCCGCCTGCGCGGGCGCTTCGCCGACGAATGTAGGCGGGCGCCGCACATTCGTCCAATCGATTGTTCTAATTTGGTGTATTCTTTTGATGCATGAAAGGCAACTTCCGGCAGCTCGACCTCAACCTGCTGCGCGTGCTGGCCGCGATCCAGGCCGCCGGCTCGGTCACCGGCGCCGGGCGCGCGCTCGCGCTGTCGCAGCCGGCGGTGAGCCACGCGCTCGCCCGGCTGAGGGGGTTCTTCGGCGACGAGCTGTTCGTGCGCTCCCCCACCGGCCTGCACCCGACGAGGCTGGCCGGGCGCGTCGTTCCCGCGGTCACCGCCTACCTTCGCGCGCTGGAGTCGGCGCTCGCCGAGGCGGCCACGTTCGACCCGGCCACCGACGCCGCGACGTGGCGCCTGTCGATGTCCGACTTGGGCGAGATCCTGTTCCTGCCCCCGCTGGTCGCGGCGCTGCGTCGCGAGGCGCCGCTCGCGCAGGTCGACAATGCCGGGGTGGCGGTCGAGGCCGTCGGCGCGGCGCTGGAGGCGCGCGACATCGACCTCGCGATCGGCATCCTGTCGCCCGCGCAGCGCGACATCGCCGGCGAGACGCTGTTCCGCGAGCGCTACGTCGCCGTCACCTCGCGCGGGTGGCGACCGGCGACGGGGCCGCGGGGCCGCGCGCTCACCGCGCCGCAGCTCGCGGGGGCGTCGCTCGCGGTCGCCTCGCCCACGGCCACCTACCACGAGAGCGTGCAGCGCATGCTCGACGCGCTGGGCATCGCGCAGCGCACCGTCGTACACACGCGCCACTACGCCGCGCTGCCGGACCTGGTGACGACGACCGACCTGCTCGCGATCGTGCCGCAGATGTACGCGCGCACGATGGCCGCGCGCTGGCCGGTGCGCGTGTGGGCGTTGCCCGGCGAGGCGCCGCAGTACGACGTGCGCATGGTGTGGCACGCCACGGCGACGCGCGAGCCGGCGCACGCGTGGCTGCGCGATCTGGTGCGGCGGCTGTTTCGCCGCGCGAGCTAGGTTCCGACCTCGCTCCCGACGGGGCCTGCCGGGTCGTCGACGGCGGCGGCCGGACACCCCGGGCACCGCGCGCCCTCGACCGTCCGTCGGGGACCGTTGACCTGCGATTTCTTGATGATATCATTTCGATACGCGACCCGGCACCCGGGCCGCCCCGAAAACGAATCCAATGGGAGGCACCATGGCCAGCACAACGGGCGACCGGTCGGACGCGGGCACCAGCGTCGAGCGACCGATCGGCACCTGGAACGGCTTCGCCACGCTCGCGATCGGGCTCGCGCTGCTCGGCGCCGCGCTGTGGCGCGTCTTCAGGATGGTCGGCTACGGCCGGCCCACGCTCGCCGGCATCCTGCTTGTCGCGCTGCTGATCGTCGCCGCGGCGTTCGTCCTCGCCGGCCTGTACACGCTGCAGCCCAACGAGGCGGCGATCCTGCAGCTCTTCGGCGCCTACCGCGGCACCAGCCGCGCCGCGGGCCTGCGCGGCACCAACCCGTTCTACACGCGCAAGAAGATCTCGCTGCGCGCACGGAACCTGAACGGCGAGCGGCTCAAGGTCAACGACAAGCGCGGCAACCCGATCGAGATCGCCGCGGTCGTCGTCTGGCACGTCGCCGACTCCGCGAAGGCGACCTTCGACGTCGACGACTACGAGAACTTCGTCAAGGTGCAGAGCGAGGCCGCCGTGCGCCACCTCGCCTCCTCGTTCGCCTACGACGACGACGACACGATGGCGGTCCGCGAGCCGACGCTGCTCGGCTCGGCGGAGGCCGTCGCGCGCGCGCTGGAGAAGGAGCTGCAGGCGCGGCTCGACCAGGCCGGCGTAATCGTCGAGGAGGCGCGCCTCACGCACCTCGCCTACGCGCCGGAGATCGCGCAGGTGATGCTGCGCCGACAGCAGGCCGAGGCGATCATCGCCGCGCGGCAGAAGATCGTGCACGGCGCGGTGTCGATGGTGGAGATGGCGCTCTCCGAGCTCTCGGCGAAGAAGGTCGTCGACCTCGACGACGAGCGCCGGGCGGCGATGGTCAGCAACCTGATGACCGTGCTGTGCGCCGAGGGCGAGGTGCAGCCGGTGATCAACACCGGCACCCTCTACAGCTGACGGGAGGCGACATGGCGCGGCTCGCTTCATGGCTCGTGGTCAGCGTGGTGCTGTGCGGCCTCGCATTCGTCGCCGCCACGTCGGGCGCGCTGCCGCCGAGGGTGGCGACGCACTTCGGCCACGGCGGGGCCGCGAACGGCTGGATGACGCGCGAGGGCTACACGTGGTTCGCGCTCGGCTTCTCGCTGCTGCTGCCGCTCGCGGTGATGGTCTCGATCGGGTTCCTGCCGGCGCGGTTCCCGAAGTTCGTGAACCTGCCGCACCGCGACCACTGGCTCGCGCCGCCGCGCCGCGAGGCGACGCTCGCCTGGCTGCGCGGCTTCGGAGCCGCCATGGGGCTGGCGAGCGCGCTGTTCGCCATCGGCGTGCACGCGCTGATCCTCGATGCCAACTCGCGTGCGCCGGCGCGGCTGGACGAGACCGCGTTCTTCGCTGTGCTCGCCGCGTTCGTCCTCGCGCTGGTCGGCGGCACGATCGCGCTGTACGCGAAGTTCCGCCGCATCCCGTAGCGCATCGATGGCCGAGCGCAAGGCGTTCCTGCTGCGCGTCGACCCGCAACTGTGGGCGGCGCTCGAGCGCCTCGCGCAGGCCGAGCTGCGCAGCACCAACGCCCAGGTCGAGTACCTGCTGCGCGAAGCGCTTTCGCGGCGCGGGGCGCTGCCTTCCGCTGCGCGCGCCGACGCCGCCCGACCGAAGGAGGACCGACGATGACCGACTCCCGCAAGCCCTCGCCGAAGGCGGTGCAGGACGCGCTGGCTGCGCTCACGCCCGAGCAGCGCCGCCTGCTCGTGCGCTTCGGCGTGCGCCGCCGCAGCGAGCGCGAGTTCCTCGGCCTGCCGTTCTACGACATCGCCATGGGGCCGGACCCGATGTCGGGCCAGGCGCGCGGCCACGCGAAGGGCGTGATCGCGATCGGCGACGTCGCGACCGGCATCGTCGCGCTGGGAGGCATCGCCCGCGGCGTGTTCGCGCTGGGCGGCGTCGCGCTCGGGCTGTTCTCGTTCGGCGGGCTGTCGATCGGGTTGCTCGCCGCGGTCGGCGGCGCGGCGCTGTCGCTCGGGATCGCATTCGGCGGCGGCGCGCTCGGGACCGTCGCCGTGGGCGGCGGCGCCGTCGGTCACTACGCGGTCGGCGGCGCTCCGAACGGCACCTACGTCGCGGGGCCGCAGCGCGTCGACCCCGAGGTGGTCGAACTGTTCGCGAGCGTCGGCCTCGAACTGCCGATGCCTGCGGTCAGACCGCCAGCACGCGCGCGATGAAGCGACCGAGCGCCTCGATTTCCTCGACAGCCGCGCCGTGGGCGATGGGGTACGCGTGCCACTCGACCGGCCAGCCGGAGGCTTCCAGCGCGCGGCGCGCCGACTCGCCCCACGCGTAGCGCACGACGTCGTCGGCGGTGCCGTGGGCCATGAAGACCGGCAGGTCGCGATTGGCCGGCGCGGCCTCCGCGACGAGGTTCGCGGCATCGGCGAGATACGCGGACAGCGCTGCGACGCCGGCCAGCCGCTCCCCGTGACGCAGCGCCGCGTGCAGCGCGACCGCGCCGCCCTGCGAGAAGCCGCCCAGCACGATCCGGCCGGCCGCGACGCCCCGAGCGCGCTCGCGCGCGATCAGCCTCTCGATGCGCTCGCGCGTGGCGCGCATGCCCGCCATGTCCACACGGCTGCCGAGGTCGGCGTCGTAGAGGTCGTACCACGCCGGCATGACGTAACCGCCGTTCAGCGTGACCGGCGTCTCGGGCGCGTGGGGAAACACGAAGCGCACGCGCAGCGCGGCGGGCAGGCGCAGCGCGGGCACGACGTCCGACCAGCCGTGGCCGTCGTCGCCCAGCCCGTGGAGGAACACCACCGCCGCGTCCGGGTGCGCGGAAGTCTCGATCTCGACGGCCGGCAGCAGCGCGAAGTCCGTCACGGCGACCCTCCCGCGCGCGGTGCGCGCGGCGCCGGGACATTCTGACCTGTTCAGCGGGCCGGCGGAAGCGTAAACTGCGCGCCCAACTCGCGGGGCCCCACAAGGGTGGCCGCGGCGCCGCGCGGGGGACCGATCCGGTTCCGGCGGCATCCCCGAAGACACGATCTTTGCCGGAGCACTTCCCGATGGCGTCTGCCGCCCCGGTCCTGCGCGAAGTCGCGCTGGACGACAAGTACGCGCTCGAAGCGGGGCGCGTGTATCTCACCGGCGTGCAGGCGCTCGTCCGCCTGCTCATCCTGCAGCGCCAGCGCGACAGGCTGGCCGGCCTCAACACCGGCGGGTTCGTATCCGGATACCGCGGGTCGCCGCTGGGCGGGCTCGACCAGGCGCTGTGGAAGGCCGCGCCGTTCCTCGAGCGCGCGAGCGTGCGCTTCCAGCCGGGACTCAACGAGGACCTCGCGGCAACCTCGATCTGGGGCACGCAGCAGGTCAACCTGCATCCCGGAGCGAAGGTCGACGGCGTGTTCGCCATGTGGTACGGGAAGGGCCCCGGCGTGGACCGCTGCGGCGACGTGTTCAAGCACGCGAACTACGCGGGCACGTCCAGGCACGGCGGCGTGCTGGCGCTGGCGGGCGACGACCACGCCGCGAAGTCCTCGACGCTGCCGCACCAGTCGGACCACGCGTTCTCGGCCGCGCTGATGCCGGTGCTCTATCCGTCGTCCGTGCAGGAGATCCTCGACCTCGGCCTGCACGGCTGGGCCATGAGCCGCTACTCGGGCTGCTGGGTGGGCTTCAAGTGCGTGGCGGACACGGTGGAGAGTTCGGCGTCGGTGATCGTCGATCCGGCGCGCGTGAGCATCGTCGTGCCCGGCGACTTCCCGCTGCCCGCCGACGGCGTGTCGATCCGCTGGCCCGACGGCTTCCTCGCCACCGAGGCGAGGATGCAGGACTACAAGGTGTACGCGGCGCTGCACTACTGCCGCGTCAACAACCTCAATCGCATCGTCATCGACTCGCCGCGGCCGCGCCTGGGCATCGTCACCAGCGGCAAGAGCTACCTCGACGTCCGCCAGGCGCTCGACGACCTCGGCCTGACCGAGCGCGAATGCGGGGAGCTCGGCATCCGCGTGTTCAAGGTGGCGATGCCCTGGCCGCTCGAGCCGGAGGGCGTGCGGCACTTCGCCGAGGGGCTCGAGGAGATCCTGGTCGTCGAGGAGAAGCGGCAGATCGTCGAGTACCAGCTGAAGGAGCAGCTGTACAACTGGCGCGACGACGTGCGCCCGCGCGTGGTCGGCAAGTTCGACGAGAAGGGCGAATGGGTTCGCCCGCACGGCGAGTGGCTGCTGCCCGCGGCGGGCGAGCTCACGCCGGCGATGATCGCGCGCGTGATCGCGAAGCGCATGGAGCGCCTGGGCCTGCATCCCAGCGACGCCGACCGCCGCCGCATCGAGGACCGCGTGGCGTGGATCAACGCGAAGGAGGCCGCGCTCGCCACGCCGAAGATCGGCCTCGCGCGCGTCCCCTACTTCTGCTCGGGCTGCCCGCACAACACGTCGACGAAGGTCCCCGAGGGCAGCCGCGCGACCGCCGGCATCGGTTGCCACGTGATGGCGATCTGGATGGACCGCGCCACCACCGAGTTCACGCACATGGGCGGCGAGGGCGTGCCGTGGATCGGCCAGGCGCCGTTCACCGACGAGAAGCACATCTTCGCGAACCTCGGCGACGGCACCTACTACCACAGCGGCATCCTCGCCATCCGGGCCGCGGTGGCGGCGAAGGTCAACATCACCTACAAGGTTCTCTACAACGACGCCGTGGCGATGACCGGCGGCCAGCCGTTCGACGGCCCGCTCACGCCCGCCGACATCGCGCGGCAGTGCGCCGCCGAGGGCGTGGCGCGGATCGTCGTGGTGAGCGACGAGCCGGCGAAGTACCCGTCCGGCTACTTCGCGGGCGACGTCGCCATCCGCCACCGCGACGAGCTCGACCAGGTGCAGCGCGAGCTGCGCGCGGTCGCCGGCACCACGATCCTGCTCTACGACCAGACCTGCGCGGCGGAGAAGCGCCGCCGCCGCAAGCGCGGCAAGTTCCCCGACCCGGCGAAGCGCGTGTTCGTCAACGAGCTGGTCTGCGAAGGCTGCGGCGATTGCGGCGTGCAGTCGAACTGCGTGTCGGTGGCGCCGCTGGAGACCGAGTTCGGCCGCAAGCGCACGATCGACCAGTCGTCCTGCAACAAGGACTACTCGTGCCTCAAGGGGTTCTGCCCGAGCTTCGTGACGGTCGAAGGCGGACGGCTGCGCAAGCCGCCGAAGGCCGAGGCGGCCGACTTCTCCGCCCTGCCCGCCCCGGCGCTCCCCTCCTGCGAGGCGCCCTACGGCGTCCTCGTCACCGGCATCGGCGGCACCGGGGTGGTCACGATCGGCGCGCTGCTCGGCATGGCCGCGCACCTCGAGGGCAAGGGCTGCTCGGTGCTCGACATGACCGGGCTCGCGCAGAAGAACGGCGCGGTCGTCTCGCACGTGCGCATCGCGCGCTCGCCCGAGCAGCTGCACGCGACGCGCATCGCCGCGGGCGAGGCCGACTTCGTGCTGGCCTGCGACATCCTCACCAGCGTCAACATCGAGGCGCTCGCCAAGATGCGCAAGGGCCACACGCGGGCGCTGGTGAACACCGCGCTGGTGATGCCCGCGTCGTTCACCCGCGAGCCGGACCTCGCCTTCCCGCGCGGCTCGATGGAGCAGGAGATCGCCGACGCGGTCGGCCCGGGCGACGCCGAGTTCCTCGACGCGACGAAGCTCGCGACAGGGCTGATGGGCGACTCGATCGCGACGAACCTGTTCATGGTCGGCTTCGCGTACCAGCGCGGCCGCCTGCCGGTCTCGGAGGCGGCGATCGTGAAGGCGATCGAGCTCAACGGCACGGCCATCGAGGCGAACACGCGCTCGTTCCAGTGGGGCCGCCTCGCGGCCGTCGACCCGCAGCGCGTCGCGCAGGCCGCGATCGCGAAGGAGCTGCCCGACTCGCAGCGGCTCTCCGCGACGCTCGACGAGGTCGTGGCGCGTCGCGTGGCGTTCCTCACCGACTACCAGGACGCGGCCTACGCGCAGCGCTATGCGAGGCTCGTGGCGCGCGTTCGCGAGCGCGAGCGCGCCCTGCTCCCGGGCGAGACGGCGCTCGCCGACGCCGTCGCGCGCGCGTACTTCAAGCTGCTCGCCGTCAAGGACGAGTACGAGGTCGCCCGGCTGTACGCGCAGACCGACTTTGCGCAGCGCGTCGCCGCGCAGTTCGAGGGCGACTTCGCGCTGCGCTTCCACCTCGCCCCGCCGCTCCTCGCCGGCCCGGACCCGGCGACCGGCGTGCCGCGCAAGCGCGAGTACGGCCCGTGGATGATGAAGGCGTTCGGCGTGCTCGCCAAGCTGCGGCGCTTCCGTGGCACGGCGCTCGACGTGTTCGGGCGTACCGGGGAGCGCAGGCGCGAGCGGGCGCTGATCGGCGACTACGAGACGCTCGTCGATGAGCTGCTCGCGAAGGTCGCGCCCTCGAACATCGCGCTGGCCACCGAGCTCGCCCGCCTGCCGCTGGAGTTTCGCGGCTTCGGCCATGTGAAGGAACGCCACGTCGAGGCGGCGAAGCGCAAGGAGGCCGAGCTGCTCGCGCGCTTCCGCGATCCGTCGACCGCCGCGGCGAAGAGCATCCCGATCGTAGCCGTGGCGTAGTGCGCGAGAGACGCTGGGCTCCCGCCTTCGCGGGGGCGACGAAGGAAGAACGCCGGGCTCCCGCCTTCGCGGGAGCCCGGTGGCGTTGCCCGCCCCGGTAAGATCGCAGCTGTACGTGCCGCCAACTCTCCCCCGAGTCCCGATGAAACGCATCGCTCTGGGCGTGCTGTGTGCCGCGCTCGCCGCCCCGCTTCCCGCCGCGAAGTTCGGCGGCGTGGAGGTCCCCGCCCCGCTGTCGCCCCGGCCCGTCGTCGAGACGCACTGGGGCACGCCGGTCGAGGATCCGTACCGCTACTTCGAGGATACGAAGGACGCCGGCGTCCAGTCGTGGATGAAGGCGCAGGCGGATGCGACCGACGCGATCCTCGCCCGCATCCCCGGCCGCGAGGCGCTGCTCGCGCGCATCCGCGAGATCGAGTCGCAGGCCTCGGGCAACGCCAGCAGGACCGTGCGCACGGCGGGCGGGCGCTACTTCTACGAGAAGCGCGACCCTCAGGACAACCAGTTCCGCCTCGTGTGGCGCGAGAGCGCCAACGGGCCGGACAGGCTGATCCTCGACCCGGAGCAACTGTCGCGCAAGACGGGCCGGCCGCACGCGATCATGGACTTC
Source organism: Betaproteobacteria bacterium (assembly GCA_029884335.1). Lineage (GTDB taxonomy): Bacteria > Pseudomonadota > Gammaproteobacteria > Burkholderiales > Casimicrobiaceae > VBCG01. The sequence continues at coordinate 81,018 of JAOUIA010000001.1, read as the reverse complement.
GCGCCGTCGCCCGACGGCAGGCGCGTCGCCTACGCGGTGCAGGCGGGCGGCGGCGAGATCGGCACGCTGCACGTCGTCGATCTGGCGTCCGGCAAGGAACTGATGCCGCCGATCGACCGCATCCGCTACGCCGGCGTCGCGTGGCTCGACGACGGCAGCGGCTTCTTCTACTCGCGGCTGCGCGAAGGCTACGACAGGCTCCCTGCCGAGCAGCGCTTCAACGACCACGCCGCGCACTTCGTCAGCCTCGCCGCGCCCGCCGCCGACCGCCGGGTGTTCAGCGCGAGCCTGAACGCGGACCTCGGGCTACCGCGGTACGCGCAGGGGCACGTGTTCCAGATTCCCGGCACGAAGCTCGCCGGGGTGGCCGTGTCGCTCGGCGTGGAGCGCTACCTCCTGTACTACCTCGGCGATCTCGAGGACGCGAAGCGGGGCGAGGCGAAGTGGCGCCAGGTCGTGACGAAGGACGACCAGGTGTCGTCCGCGTGGCCGGCGGGCGGCTGGCTGTACCTGCGCACGTCGAAGGGCGCGCCGCGCTTCCAGGTGCTGCGCGTGCCGCTCGCGAAGCCGGACCTCGCGAAGGCGGAGGTCGTCGTGCCGCCGTCGCGCAGCGTCGTCGCGACGATCCGGGCCGCGAAGGACGCGCTCTACGTCGTCCGCCGCGACGGCGTCGCGCACTCGCTGTGGCGCAGGGCGCACGCGCCCGGGGCGGCGCTCGAGCGCGTTGCGCTGCCGTTCGAGGGCAGCGCGTGGATCACGGACGGCTGGCCGGACCGCGACGGCGTGGTGCTGACGCTCTCCGGCTGGACAAGCGCGGCGAAGCCCTACGCCTACGACGCGAAGTCGGGACTGCAGCCGCTGCCGCTCGTGGCCCCCGGCGCATTCGACGCGCCCGACGACATCGTGGCGCGCGAGGTGCGCGTGACGAGCCACGACGGCGTGGAGGTCCCGATGTCGATCCTGGCCCGCCGCGACGCGAAGCTCGACGGGTCGAGCCCCGCGATCCTCTACGGGTACGGCGCCTACGGGCTCACCGACAACCCGTCCTTCACCCCGCGCATCCACGCGTGGCTCTCTCGCGGCGGCGTCTACGCGATCGCGCACGTGCGCGGCGGCGGCGCATTCGGCGAGGAGTGGCACCACGCCGGGCGCAAGACGACGAAGCCGAACACCTGGAAGGATGCGATCGCCTGCGCCGAGTGGCTGGTCGCCAACGGCTACACGGCGAAGTCGAGGATGGGCATCTTCGGCGGGAGCGCGGGCGGCATCTTCGTCGGCCGCGCGATCACCGAACGTCCCGACCTCTTCGCCGCCGCGGTGCCCGCCGTGGGCGTCCTCGACGGCCCGCGCGCCGAGACCAGCGCGAACGGCGTGGCGAACATCCCCGAGTTCGGGACCGTGAAGGACGAGGCCGAGTTCCGCGCGCTGATGGCGATGAGCACGCTGCACGCGGTGAAGGACGGCACGGCCTACCCGGGCCTCCTGCTCGTCCACGGCGTCAACGACATTCGCGTGGACGTCTGGCAGACGCTGAAGGCGGGCGCGCGCTTTGCCGAGGCGACGTCGAGCGGCAAGCCGGTGCTGATGAGGCTCGAGTACGACAGCGGCCACGGCCAGGGCAGCACGCGCGACCAGCAGCAGAGGCGCATCGCGGACATCTGGTCGTTCATGCTCTGGCAGTTCGGCGATCCCGCGTTCCAGCCGAAGGAGCCGATGTGAGCGTTGCGACGCTGCGCCTCGCGGCGCTCGCCGCCTGGTTCGCAGCGCTGCCTGCCGCCGCCGCGACGTTCGCCGGCGTCGAGGTGCCGCCGCCGCTGCCCGCGCGGCCGGTCGTCGACTTGCACTGGGGCGTCGCGGTCGAGGACCCGTATCGCTTCCTCGAGGACACCGCCGACGCGGGCGTGCAGAAGTGGATGCGCGCGCAGGCCGACGCGACGCGAAGCATCCTCGACAGGTTGCCCGGCCGCGCCGCACTGGCCGCGCGCGTCGCCGAGATCGACGCGGCGGCGAGCGCGGCGGTGAGCGCGATCCACCGCGATGGGCGAGGACGCCTGACCTACCTCAAGCGCGGCGCTGATGAGAGCCAGTTCAAGCTCTACCGGCGGGATGCGACGGACGCGCCGGAGCGCCTGCTGGTCGACCCCGAGGCGGTCGCGAAGGCGACCGGCAGGCCGCACGCGATCGGCGCGTTCCGCCCGTCGCCGGACGGCGAGCGCGTCGCCTACTCGCTGTCGGCCTCCGGCGCGGAGATCGGCACGCTGCACGTCCTCGACGTCGCCAGCGGCAAGGAGGTGACGGCGCCGATCGACCGCATCCGCGGCGGGGGCGTCGCGTGGCTGCCCGACGGCAGCGGCTTCTTCTACGGCCGGCTCGCCCCCGACTGGCAGAAGCGGCCGCGCAGCGAGCAGTTCCAGGACCGCCTCACGTATCTGCGCAGGCTGGGGGCGGCGGGCGAGGACCCTGCTGTCTTCGGGCCCGGCGTGCACGCCGACATCGCGCTCGACCGCGACGAAGGCGCGTACGTCGTCCCCGTCGAGGGTCGCGACCTCGCGGTCGCGGTCGTCGCGCGCGGCGTGCAACGCGAGCTGGCGCTCTACCAGGCGCCGCTCTCGGCGGTGGTCGCGGGGACCGCGCGCTGGCGCAAGGTGTTCGACGCCTCCGCGCAGGTCCACGGGATCGCGGCAGCGGGGCCCTGGCTGTACCTGCGCAGCGCGCAGGGCGCGCCGCGCTTCAAGCTGCTGCGCACGCCCGTCGACGCGCCGGACCTCGCCAAGGCGACCGCGGTCGTCCCCGAGGGCGACGGCGTGCTCACCGGCTTCGCGGCGGCGCGCGACGGCGTCTACCTCACGCGGCGCGAGGGCGTGGCGGAGAGCCTCGCGCGCCTGACGCACGACGCGGAGCCGGCGCTGCGCCGCGTCGCGCTGCCGTTCGAGGGCAGCGTGGGGCTGGCCGACTCGCATCCGACGCGCGATGGCGTCCTCGTGACCCTGGGCAGCTGGACGCGCGCCGCGAAGCACCACGCAGCCGATGCCAGCGGCGAGGTCCGCCCGCTCGCGCTGGCGCCCGCGGGCCGCTTCGACGACGCGCCGGGCGTGGAATCGCGCGAGGTCCGCGTGCGCAGCCACGACGGCGTCGAGGTGCCGGTGTCGATCCTGCTCGCCAAGGGCACGAAGCTCGACGGCCGCAATCCGCTGGTGCTCTACGGCTACGGCGCGTACGGCAACGTCGAGGAGCCCGGGTTCTCCCCGCGCCTCATCGCGTGGCTCGAGCGCGGAGGCATCTACGCGATCGCGCACGTGCGCGGCGGCGGCGTGCACGGCGACGCGTGGCGGCGCGCCGGGTGGAAGGCGACCAAGCCGAACACGTGGAAGGACGGCATCGCGGCCGCCGAGTGGCTGGTCGCCGGCGGCTACACGTCGCGGGACCGCCTCGTCGTCTCAGGCGGCAGCGCCGGCGGCATCTTCGCCGGCCGCGCGATCACCGAACGGCCGGACCTCTTCGCAGCCGCGCTGGTGAGCGTGGGCAACGTCGACTCGATCCGCTCGGAGACGCGCGCCAACGGTGTTGGCAACATTCCCGAGTACGGAACGGTGAAGAAGGAAGACGAGTTCCACGCGCTGCTCGCCATGAGCCCCTACGCGAACGTCAAGGCAGGAACGCGCTATCCCGCCGTGATGCTCGACCACGGCGTCAACGACACGCGTGTGGACGTGTGGATGTCGCTCAAGTTCGCCTCGCGGCTCGCCGCGGCGACGTCGGCCGACGCGCCGGTCCTGCTGCGCCTCGACTACGACTCGGGGCACGGGCCGGGACGCACGCGCGAGCAGGCGCGCGAACTGCTGGTCGACCGCTACAGCTTCGCGCTCTGGCGCGCCGGGCACCCCGACTTCCAGCCCGCCGGAAAGTAGGGTCAGACTCGACTTTCCCCGGCAAGCAGTGTCAGACCGGACGTTCCCGACGACGATTCGCGGAGCAACGACGCGCTGCAAAGAAAGTCGAGTCTGACCCTACTTTCTGGGCCGGGGGGGGCCGGAAAGTCGAGTCTGACCCTACTTTTCCTGGTTGCGGATCACGGCGCGACGCCGCAGCAGCCAGACGCCGGTGCCTGCCAGCACGAGCAGCATTGCGGCGAGCGTGGCGGGCGAGTGCGACGGGATCGCCTCGGAGGCGCGGCCGAGTCCCTGCTGGGCCGTGGTCGGACAGGTACCGAGATTGCCCGAGCACCGGTAGATCACCTGCCGCGTCGTGCAGTTGTAGAGGATGAAGAACTCGGCGGTGTTGGCCGCGGTCGGCGGATTGTCGCCGGCCCCGCCGTAGCTTCCGATCAGCGCGTTGGGCGGCTGCGGGATCCCGATGTCCTGCCGCCACGTGCCGCTGAAGCTGCCGCCGGTGAGCGGGCTGGGGATGTCGTAGCTGCCGAGCACCGTTCCCGAGAGATTCGTGATCCGGCCGAACTCCCGCTGCGGGTTCTGCGTGTACGTGAACGACCATTGCGCGTCGGCCCGCGCCGAGCAGTCGGCGGTGGCGGCGAGCGACACCGGCCCGGCGACGGAATCGGCCAGCGCCGAGCCGGCGACGAGGGCGGCGAGCGCGCCGCCCAGCAGACGTACGAGCATGAGGAGTCGGGGCCTGGATTTCCTGCGGTTGCAGCCGATGCTAAGGGGGCTGCGCGCCAGGGGGCAAGGGGGATGGCAGGTCGACTGCCGCTTATGCGGGGCGCGTCGCGAACCGGACACATCGGGCTGTCGGGGCGGAGCGACAGCCACGCCGCCGCCGCGTGCGCGCGCGGCGATCGCCCCGCCCCCGCCTATACTCCAGCGTCCATGGCGCCTTTCCCCGTCCCGGCGGCAGCGGCAGCGACCCGGCGCGACGCGGCCGCCCCCCCCGTCCCGGCGCCCGATCCCCGGCTCGACCCTGCGCGGGCTTGGTTCGCCGCGCAGGGATGGGCGCCATTCGCGTTCCAGGAGGAAACCTGGGCCGCATTTGCGCGGGGCGAGTCGGGCCTGCTGCACGCACCCACCGGCATGGGCAAGACCTTCGCGGCGTGGCTGGGCCCGCTCCTGCTTGGGCCGGAAGGGGCCCCGGAGGATCCCCCGCCGCTCGCCGTCGTGTGGATCACGCCGCTGCGGGCACTGGCGAGCGACACGGGGCTGGCGCTGGATCGCGCGGCGCGGGCGCTGCGGCCGCACTGGAGCATCGACGTGCGCACCGGCGACACCGCCGAGGCCGCGCGGGCGCGGCAGGCCAAGCGGCTGCCGAGCGCGCTGGTCACCACGCCGGAGAGCCTGTCGCTGCTGCTGTCGCGCGCGGACTGGCGCGAGCGCTTCGCCCACCTCTGCGCCGTGGTCGTCGACGAGTGGCACGAGCTCTTGTCGAGCAAGCGCGGCGTGCAGGTCGAGCTCGCGCTCGCGCGCCTGCGCGCGCTGCGACCGGGCCTGCCCGCTTGGGGACTCTCGGCGACGCTCGCGAACCTCGACGACGCGCTCGCCGCGCTGGTCGGTCCCGCGGCGGCGCCGCGCGGGCGGATCGTGCGCGGACTCGCCGCCAAGCGCGTGGAGATCGCCACGCTCGCTCCGCCGACGATCGAGCGCTTCCCCTGGGCGGGCCACATCGGCCTCAAGCTGCTGCCCGAGGTCGTCGCGGCGATCGAGCGCGCCGGCACCACGCTCGTGTTCACCAACGTGCGCTCGTCGGCGGAGATCTGGTACCAGGCGCTGCTCGAGGCGCGCCCGCACTGGGCCGGCACGATCGCGCTGCACCACGGCTCGATCGAGCGCGACGTGCGCGAGTGGGTCGAGGACGCGCTGCGCTCGCGCAAGCTGCGCGCCGTCGTCTGCACGTCCAGCCTCGACCTCGGCGTGGACTTCGCGCCCGTCGACCAGGTGCTGCAGGTCGGCAGCCCGAAGGGCGTGGCGCGGCTGCTGCAGCGCGCCGGGCGCAGCGGCCACCGCCCGGGCGAGATCTCGCGCGTCACCGTGCTGCCCACGCACGCGCTCGAGCTCGTCGAGGCCGCCGCCGCGCGCGACGCGGCTGCGGACGCGGTCTTCGAGCCGCGGCTGCCGCAGCAGGGGCCGCTCGACGTTCTGGTGCAGCACCTGGTGACCTGCGCGCTCGGCGGCGGCTTCGTGCCCGGCGCGCTGCGCGACGAGCTGCGCGGCACGCGCGCCTACGCCGGCCTGTCCGACGACGACTGGCGCTGGACGCTCGACTTCGTGACGCACGGCGGCGCGAGCCTCAATGCCTACCCGGAGTACCGGCGCGTCGCGATCGGCGAGGACGGCGTCGCGCGCGTGCCCGACGCGGCCATCGCGCGCCGCCACCGCATGTCGATCGGCACCATCGTCTCGGAGGCGAGCATCACGGTGCGCCTCGGCAGCGGCAAGGCCCTTGGCCACGTCGAGGAGTCGTTCGTCGCGCGGCTCGCGCCCGGCGACGCGTTCGTGTTCGCCGGCCGCGTGCTCGAGTTCGTGCGCGTGCGCGAGATGACCGCGTGGGTGAAGCCCGCGCCGCCGCGCGCCGCCGTCGTGCCGCGCTGGGCGGGCGGCAAGATGGCGCTGTCCACCTTGCTTGCCGAGCGCACGCGCGCGCTGATCGGACAGGCGAAGGCCGGGCGCTACGAGTCGCCGGAGATGCGTCTGGTGCGTCCGCTGCTGGAGCTGCAGGCGCGCTGGTCGGCGCTGCCCGCGACAGGCGAGTGGCTCGTCGAGCGCATCCGCACGCGCGAAGGCCACGCGTGGTACTTCTATCCGTTCGAGGGCCGGCTCGCGCACCTCGGGCTTGCCACGCTGTTCAGCTACCGCCTGTCGGCGGCGCAGCCGCGCACGTTCAGCCTCACGGTCAACGACTACGGCTTCGGGCTCCTCTCCGCCGAGCCGGTGGACATCGGGCTTCGCGACCTCGGGCGACTGCTTGCGGGCGCGCGCGTCGAGGAGGACGTGCTCGCGGGACTCAACGCTGCGGAGCTCGGTCGCCGCCAGTTTCGCGAGATCGCGCGCGTCGCGGGCCTCGTGTTCCAGGGCTATCCGGGACAGGGACAGTCGAGCCGGCAGCTGCAGGCGTCCTCGGGACTGCTCTACGACGTGTTCGCCGAATACGATCCGGACAATCCACTGCTCCGGCAGGCCACGCGCGAAGTGCTCGACCGCCAGCTCGAGGCGCAGCGCATCGCGCAGGCGCTGGCGCGGCTGCGGTCGAGCCGCGTCGTCGTCACGCGCCCGGCGCGTCCCACGCCGTTCAGCTTTCCGCTGATGGTCGAGCTCTTCCGCGAGCAGCTCTCGACCGAGGCGCTGGAAGCGCGCGTGGCGCGGATGGTGGGGGAGCTGGAGGCGGCAGCCGGCGCTTCCGCGTGACGCCGCAACGGTTGCGCCGGGCGTGCGAAGATGTGACGATCGCCGGCGTCGCACATCCAACCGACCTTCCATGTCCTTCCCCCTCGATCTCTCCGGCCGCGTCGCCCTCGTCACCGGCGCCGCGCGCGGCCTCGGCTTCGCCATCGCGCGCGGCCTCTACCGTGCCGGCGCGCTCGTCGTGCTCAACGGCCGCGATGCGGCAGCGCTCGAGCGCGCGCGCCGCGAGATCGACACTGATGGCGCGCGCAGCGACGTCGCGGTGTTCGACGTCGCCGACCGCGACGCCGTGCGCGCCGGAGTGGCCGCCATCGAGGCGCGCCACGGCGCCGTGGACGTCGTCGTCAACAACGCCGGCATCCAGCGCCGCCACCCGGCCGAGGAATTTCCCGCCGAGGATTGGGACGCCATCATCGCGACGAACCTGACCGCGCCGTTCCTCGTCGCGCAGGCCGTCATCCCCGGCATGAAGAAGCGCGGCCGCGGCGCGATCGTCAACATCGCCTCGCTGATGAGCGAGCTCGGCCGCCCCACGATCGTGCCGTACACGGCGGCGAAGGGCGGCGTGCGGCAGCTCACGCGCGGGCTTGCCACCGAGCTCGGCCCGAGCGGGATCCGCGTGAACGCGATCGCGCCCGGCTACTTCATGACCGAGATGAACCGCGCGCTCATCGACAACAAGGAGTTCGACGCCTGGGTGCGCGGCCGCACGCCGATGCGCCGCTGGGGCGACCCCGACGAGCTCGCCGGCATCGCCGTGTTCCTCGCCTCGGACGCCGCCAGCTTCATCACCGGCCAGACGATCTTCGTCGACGGCGGGATGAGCACCAGCGTCTGAAAAGCAGGGTCAGACTCGACTTTCCGCCACAGGGGCCACAACTTGCGCCGCAGCCGAAGGAAAGTCGAGTCTGACCCTACTTTTCAAAGCCCACTGCGGCGAGCGGTAATGCGAGTCTGACCCTCATTTCAGCCAGGATTGCAGCCAGCCGAACCCGGCGTGCGTGAGGCCGCGCGGCTTGTACTCGCAGCCGACCCAGCCTTCGTAGCCCAGCTCGTCGAGCAGCGCGAAGAGGAACGGGTAGTTGACCTCGCCGACGTCGGGCTCGTGGCGCCCGGGGTTGCCGGCGACCTGGACGTGGCCGATGTGCGGCTGCCAGCGGCGGAACTTCTCGGCGATGTCGCCCTCGACGACCTGGCAGTGGTAGAAGTCCATCTGCACCTTGAGGTTGGCGGCGCCGACCTCCTCGCGGATCGCGTGAGCCTGCGCCTGCGTCACCAGGAAGTAGCCCGGCATGTCGCGCTGGTTGATCGGCTCGATGGTGAGCGTGACGCCCCTCGCGGCCGCCTCCGCGGCGGCGTCGCGCAGGTTGCGCACGTAGGTGCGGCGGTGCCGCTCGCGCTCCTCGGCCGTTGCCGTCCCGGACACGAGCCCCGCCATCACGTGCAGGCGGGTCGTGCCGAGCTCGCCGGCGTAGCGCAGGGCCTTCTCGAATTCGGCGGCAAACTCGTGCTCGCGGCCGGGCAGCGCCGCGAGACCGCGGTCGCCGCCGCGCCAGTCGCCGAGCGCCGCGTTGAACAGGATCACCTCGAGGCCGTTGCCGCGCGCCCGCTCCGCGACTTCCCTGGGCTGGTAGTCGTAGGGCGACAGGAACTCGACGGCGCGGAATCCCGCGCGCGCCGCCTCGGCGAAGCGCTCGGGAAACGCGACCTCGTTGAACAGCATCGTCAGGTTGGCGCAGAAGCGCGGCATGGTCGCGCCGGCCGCGCAAGCGGCCGGCCCTGCTCGATTAGAATGCGGACCGATCCAGTGTGCCTTCGCGACGGGTGACGCGCAACGACCCCGTGTTCGCCATGCCTCCCGCCCAGCTCACTTTCCCGCAGCCCGCGACGCGCGCCACCGGGGCGGACGGCGTGCTCGTCGCGTCGGCGGGCGGCGAAGCGGTCGAGCTGCACGCGCAGCGCGCGCTCTACTGGCCGCGCGGCCGCACGCTGTTCGTCGCCGACCCGCACCTCGGCAAGGGCGCCTCGTTTCGCGCCGCGGGCGTGCCGCTGCCCCGCGGCGCGACCGCCGGCGATCTCGCGCGCCTGTCCGCGCTCCTCGCTCGCACGCGCGCTGCCACGCTGTGCGTGCTGGGCGACTTCCTGCACGCGGCGGCCGGCCGCGTGGCGGCGCTGGACCGCGCGTTCGCAGCGTGGCGCGAGGCGCACGCGTCGCTGGACGTCGTGCTCGTGCGCGGCAACCACGACCTGCACGCAGGCGATCCCCCCGAGGCGTGGCGCGTGCGCGTGGTGGCCGAGCCCCACGCGCTGCCGCCGTTCCTGGCCTGCCACGCCCCGCTGGAGCCGCGCACCGGCTACGCGCTGTGCGGCCACGTGCACCCGGGCGTGCGCGTGACCGGCCGTGCCGGCGACTCGGCGCGGCTGCCGTGCTTCGTGCTCGGACGGCGCCGCGCGCTGCTGCCGGCGTTCGGCCGACTGACCGGGCTCGCGATCGTCGCCCCCGCGCCCGACGAGAGCGTGGTCGCCATCGCCGGCAACGCGCTGTTCCGTCTCCCGGGCGCCTGATTCCCGCGGCGGGACGGCCGCTTGTGGACAACGCGGTGGACAGGCGGTTGAGAGACCGTGGATGCCGCCCGGGCGGAGCGCCGGAAGGCGCGCCGGACGCGCCATTGCCGGCCTCCCGGGCTGTGGAACGTTTGCCCCTTGCGCAAGCGCCTCCGACCCACTATCCTGTGTTCAGCCGGCACTTCAATACTAGATATAGTAGTCGTTGATTTGTTGCCGGAATCCCCGCCCGGGCCTGCCCGGGGCGGGAATGCGAAGGCCCACAGTGAAAGGGGACCGGGGAGGCGGTCGCCCCAAGAGAGGTGCCTGAAGGCGGCGCGCAGCACATCGCGCGCGGAGTCCCGGTACATCTTCGCTACGCCGACGCAAAGCGCAACGCTGTCACCCGCCGGGCGCGCACCCGCGCCCGCCGGGAACGCCATTCACAACACATACAAGCCCGTCCAGGAGAGCCGTCTCATGCACATCGCCGCCAACGCCCCAGGCGCATCGAGCCAGAACGTTCCGCGCGAGCCCGTCGCCGCGGAATCGGGCGCACCGGTGGGATCGGGGATCGATCCCCGCTTCGCGCAGTACAAGGTGATCCGGCGCAACGGCTCGGTGGTCGGCTTCGAGCCGATGAAGATCACCATCGCGATGACGAAGGCGTTCCTCGCGGTGAACGGCGGCCAGGGCGCCGCGTCGGCGCGCGTGCGCGACGAAGTCGTGAAGCTGACCGACACCGTCGTCGCGGCGCTGATGAAGCGCAAGCCCGAGGGCGGCGCGATCCACATCGAGGAGATCCAGGACCAGGTCGAGCTCACGCTCATGCGCGGCGGCGAGCACGAGGTGGCGCGCGCCTACGTCCTCTATCGCGAGAAGCGCTCGCAGGAGCGCGCCGCGCAGAAGAGCGCGCCGCAGCCGGACGCGCCGGCGATCTTCGTCGTCGAGCACGGCGTGCGCAAGCCGCTCGACCACGCGCGCCTGACCGCGCTGGTGCGCGAGTCCTGCGCCGGGCTCGCCGACGTCGAGCCCGACCGCATCCTCAAGGCGACGCTCAAGGACCTCTACGACGGCGTACCGATGGACGAGGTGCGCAAGTGCGTGGTGCTCGCCGCCCGCACGCTGATCGAGAAGGACCCGCACTACAGCTACGTGACCGCGCGGCTGCTGCTCGACGCGCTGCGCTACGAGGCGATGGGCGAGGAAGCCACGCAGGCCGACATGGCCACGAAGTACGCCGAGTACTTCCCGCAGTTCGTCCGCCACGGCATCAAGATCGGCCTGCTCAACGAGGCGCTGGCGCAGTACGACATGGCCAGGCTGGGCGCCGCGCTCAAGCCCGAGCGCGACCTCGCGTTCGGCTACCTCGGCCTGCAGACGCTCTACGACCGCTACTTCCTCGTCGACCAGTACGCCGGCGGGCGGCGCTTCGAGCTGCCGCAGTGCTTCTTCATGCGCGTCGCGATGGGCCTGGCCCTCAACGAGGTCGACCGCGAGGCGCGCGCGATCGAGTTCTACGACGTGCTCTCGACATTCGACTTCATGTCGTCGACACCCACGCTGTTCAACTCGGGCACGCACCGCTCGCAGCTGTCGTCGTGCTACCTCACCACGGTCTCCGACGACCTCGACGGCATCTACGAGGCGATCAAGGAGAACGCGCTGCTGTCCAAGTTCGCCGGCGGGCTGGGCAACGACTGGACCAACGTGCGCGCGATGGGCTCGCACATCAAGGGCACCAACGGCCGCTCGCAGGGCGTCGTGCCGTTCCTCAAGGTGGTCAACGACACCGCGGTGGCGGTGAACCAGGGCGGCAAGCGCAAGGGCGCCGTGTGCACCTACCTCGAGACCTGGCACCTCGACGTCGAGGAGTTCCTCGAGCTGCGCAAGAACACCGGCGACGACCGCCGCCGCACGCACGACATGAACACGGCGAACTGGATCCCCGACCTGTTCATGAAGCGCGTGGCGGAGGGCGGCGACTGGACGCTGTTCTCGCCCTCCGACGTCCCCGACCTGCACGACAAGTGGGGCCGCGCGTTCGAGGAGGCGTACGTCCGCTACGAGGACAAGGCGGCGCGCGGCGAGCTCAAGCTCCACAAGCGCATCCCCGCCGTGCAGCTGTGGCGCAAGATGCTGTCGATGCTCTTCGAGACCGGGCATCCGTGGATCACGTTCAAGGACGCGTGCAACGTCCGCTCGCCGCAGCAGCACGTCGGCACCGTGCACAGCAGCAACCTGTGCACCGAGATCACGCTCAACACCAGCGCGACCGAGATCGCGGTGTGCAACCTGGGCTCGGTCAACCTGCTCGCGCACATGGCGCGCCGCGACGACGGCGCCTGGGCGCTCGACCAGGCGAAGCTCAAGCGGACGATCGCCACGGCGATGCGCATGCTCGACAACGTGATCGACATCAACTACTACGCGGTGGCGAAGGCGCGCAACAGCAACCTGAAGCACCGCCCGGTGGGGCTCGGCATCATGGGCTTCCAGGACTGCCTGCACCTGCTGCGCGTGCCGTACGCGTCGAAGGAGGCGCTGGACTTCGCCGACGCGTCGATGGAGGCGGTCTGCTACCACGCCTACTGGGCGTCCACCGAGCTCGCGCAGGAGCGCGGCCGCTACGCGAGCTTCCGCGGCAGCCTGTGGGACCGCGGCATCCTGCCGCAGGACTCGCTCAGGCTGCTGCGCGAGGAGCGCGGCGGCTACGTCGAGGTCGACGAGTCCTCGACGATGGACTGGGAGAGCCTGCGCGCGCGCATCCGCGAGCACGGCATGCGCAACTCGAACTGCGTGGCGATCGCGCCCACCGCCACGATCAGCAACATCATCGGGGTGTCGGCGTCCATCGAGCCCGAGTACCAGAACATCTACGTCAAGTCGAACCTCTCCGGCGAGTTCACCGTCGTCAACGAGCAGCTGGTGCGCGACCTCAAGGAGCGCGACCTGTGGGACGACGTGATGGTCTCCGACCTCAAGTACTTCGACGGGTCGCTGGCCCGCATCGACCGCGTCCCCGCGGAGCTGCGCGAGCTCTACGCGACCGCGTTCGAGGTCGACTCGACGTGGATCGTCGAAGCCGGCGCGCGGCGGCAGAAGTGGATCGACCAGGCGCAGAGCCTCAACATCTACATGGCGGGCGCGTCCGGCAAGAAGCTCGACGAGACCTACAAGCTCGCCTGGGTGCGCGGCCTCAAGACGACCTACTACCTGCGCACGCTGGCAGCGACGTCGGCCGAGAAGTCGACCGGCCGCGGCGGCGAACTCAACGCGGTGCCGGCATCGGGCGGCATCGCCGCGTCCGCCACCGCGGCGAGGGCCGCGCCGAAAGCGGCGGAGCCCGAAGCTCCGAAGTTCTGCGCGTTGGACGACCCGACCTGCGAAGCGTGCCAATGAGGTCGGCGATGCGTGGTCGGGGAGCGGCGACCGCTAACCTGCGCGCGCGCGCGCAGGTTAAGCCCGCGCGCGCGGGCGGCGGTCGCTCCGACCCCACCTGCGAAGCCTGCCAGTAGAAGACGCGCGCGCGCCGCCCCGTGCCACGCCCTCCCGCTCCCGCCGACCGCGCCGTCCGCTACGGCGGCTGGCTGTTCTCCGTGCCCGCCTCGTTCGCCGACGCCGCCGCGCCCCGCTGCGCCGGGCTGTTCGCGGTCCAGGTGCTGAACGCCGCGTGGTCGCCCTGCCCGTTCGAGCCGATCTACTTCGGCCACGCGCAGAGCCTGCAGGGCTCGGTCGTCGCGACGCACCCGTCGTACGGGCGCTGGATCGCGCACCCGCGCGCCGGGACCGGCCTGTACGTCGCCTACGCCGCGTTGCCGTGCACGGCAGTGGACACGTTGCGGCGGATCGTGGCCGCGCTGGTGGAGAGCTATCGGCCGGTCGCGAACCGCAACGAAGGACCGGCCCCGGGCCTGCTCGGGCTCGCCGGTGAACGACGCAGCGCCGCCTGAAGGCGGCGCACGGACAACGCGTGCCGGCCAGGTGCCGGCGTAAGGAGAGGCAAGCCAAGGCAGTGTGGAGGCATTCGTCGGGAGAAGACCCGGAGCGCGAACCCGGACAGGACCGTGAAGTCGTGCGCGCATTCGTGGCTCGGACCGACCGAAGCGGTGCCGGGAAGCTCGTTCGAGCGCGGCAGGGATGGACAACGCCGCGCCGTTCCCGGGACCGGGGGCGCGACCCCGCGAGGCAAGCGGGGCGGGCCCTGGAGCTGGACCGGAGGGCGCGCGGCGGCGGGGCATCGCCGCCGTGCGCCGGCTTTTCCGGCGAGGGTTGGTACCGCGTCGAACGCGGATCGTGCAAAGGAGCGCTTTCTTCCACTTCACGAGGAGGCTTCACTTGGCCCGCTACGAGCAATCCCCGCGGCACGTCATCGACGCGCGTTACCTCGGCGACTACAAGGTGTGGCTGGAATTCAACGACGGGCGCAAGGGCGTGGTGGACCTTGCCGACGAGCTCAACGGCGACGCGCACTCGGCGCTGCGCGACCGCGAGCGCTTCGCGCAGCTCTACCTCGACTACGGGCTCGCCTCGATCGCCTGGCACGACGGCTGCGACTTCGCGCCCGAGTTCCTCTACGAGCGGCTGAAGGCGATGCACTGAACGCAGGATGCGCGGGGCCGCGGCCCCGCGGACGGAACGACGAGCAACCGCAAGCAGGAGCAGAGCAAGCATGCTGACCTTCGAAGACGACATCCCCGCCGCCAGGCTCGCGCCGACGGCGCCGCGCACCGCCGACACGATCCGCGCGCAGAGCGTGGGCACGATCGGCGGCGGGCTGCTCTCCCGCGAGCCGGTGCACGACCTCGACGTCGAGCGCCAGCAGCCGGCCACGCCGACGGGCCGCGTGCGGCTCGAGGACAAGCGCGTCATCAACGGCCAGGCCGACGTCAACCAGCTCGTCCCCTTCAAGTACAAGTGGGCGTGGGAGAAGTACCTCGCCGGCTGCGCGAACCACTGGATGCCGCAGGAAGTCAACATGCAGCGCGACATCGAGCTGTGGAAGAACCCGCACGGGCTCACCGACGACGAGCGGCTCATCGTCAAGCGCAACCTCGGCTTCTTCGTCACGGCCGACAGCCTCGCCGCGAACAACATCGTGCTGGGGACGTATCGCCACATCACGGCGCCCGAGTGCCGCCAGTACCTGCTGCGCCAGGCCTTCGAGGAGGCGATCCACACGCACGCCTACCAGTACATCGTCGAGAGCCTGGGCCTCGACGAGGGCGAGATCTTCAACGCCTACCACGAGATCCCGTCGATCCGCGACAAGGACGAGTTCCTGATTCCGTTCATCGAGGTGCTGACCAACCCGCGGTTCACCACCGGCACGCCGGAAGCCGACCAGCAGCTCCTGAAGAGCCTGATCGTGTTCGCCTGCATCATGGAGGGGCTGTTCTTCTACGTCGGGTTCGTGCAGATCCTCGCGATGGGCCGGCAGAACAAGATGACCGGCAGCTCGGAGCAGTACCAGTACATCCTGCGCGACGAGTCGATGCACTGCAACTTCGGCATCGACCTCATCAACACGATCAAGCTCGAGAACCCGCAGCTGTGGACCGGCGAGTTCCGCGACGAGATCGCCGAGCTGATGCGCAGGGGCGTGGAGCTCGAGTACCGCTACGCCGAGGACACGATGCCGCGCGGCGTGCTGGGCTTGAACGCGCCGATGTTCAAGGAGTACCTGCGCTTCATCGCCAACCGCCGCTGCCAGCAGATCGGCCTCGACCCGCTCTACGACAAGGCCGACAACCCGTTCCCGTGGATGGCGGAGATGATCGATCTCAAGAAGGAGAAGAACTTCTTCGAGACGCGCGTCACCGAGTACCAGACCGGGGGCGCGCTGAACTGGGACTGACCGGGAGCGTTCAGTCGGGCATGCGCACGAACATGGCCACGGCGCCGACGTCGGCGAAGCCCAGTCGCCGGTAGATCGAGTGTCCCTCCGGGGACGATTGCAGGATGCCGACGCGGTAGCCGATCCGGCGTGCGGCGAGCAGCGCGGCAGCCGTCACGTGGGCGCCCAGGCCCTTGCCGCGCTCCCCGGGCAGCGTGGCCACGCAGTAGATGCCGGCGAGCCCGTCCTCGAGGCAGAGCATCGAGGTCGCCACCGCGCGGCCGTCGCGCATGACGGCGAAGAACTGGAGCGGTGCGTCGGCGGCAACGCCGGCACCGAGGAACTCGGGCGAGAAGCGGTGCGCGAGGCCGGGCGGCAGCGGGTACCCCTCGGCCAGCACGGCGGTCCAAGCGCGGCTCCCGGCCAAGTCACCTACGCGGACCAGGTCGCAGCCCGGAGGCAGCTCCGTGCTTGCCAGGCGTGCGATGTCCACGGCCATCGCCGGCATGTCCGCCGGCCCCGCAAAGCCGAGCGCCGCGACCGCCTCGGCCACGGCCTGCGAGACACCGCGCGTGTACAGCACCGCAGCCGGTTGCCCGCATTCGAGCAGCGGCAGCACGGCGGCGCACATGACCTGGAGGTCGCCAGCGTCGGAGACGATCGCGACGTTGCCCAGCGGATGCCGCTCGCCGGTCACCAGGCGGAGGAATCCGCGCCCGGCTTCCGCGCCGCGCCCGACCATCATCTGGCGGAAGGCGAGGTCGAGATGCCCGGCCGCGCGTGCGCCGATCTCCGCGCCGTCGGCGCCTATCGCCTGCACGATCTCCGCTCGCTGCATGAGTTCGCCTCGCCGAAGCGTTGTGCGCGGGCTTCCGCCGCGCGAGCCGAAAGCGTTCGGCGCGCGCCTACTTGCCGCCGCAGCTGATCCCCGACGCCGCTTCGTTCGCCGGCAGCGTCACGTCGAACGCGAGGTCCCAGGCGTAGGGCCGCCCGTCGCTGGTACGGCTGCCGGTGATGCGACCGGCGAGCTTGCCGCCGGCCTTCACCTCGCCGGCGATGCGCTCGACCTTGAACTCCTTCGGTGCCTGGATCACCCACTGCGCTCCGGCCATCGCCGACTTCGCGTGAGTGAGGTTGAGGTCGATCGACCTGACCGAGCCGGCGGACGCGGCCGGCTTGCCGCCGCCCGGGCAGAAGGCGACCAGCAGCATCGTGCGCTCCTTGCCTCCCTTGGTCGAGTCGGCGAACGCGCTCTGCTGGAACGCCTTCTCCTCCTGTGGCGTGATCGGGCTCTCGTTGAACCAGATCGTCACGCTGCGCTGATCGTCCATGAACGCGACCGCGCAGTGGCCCGTGGAGAACTTCTCGCCGGCCATGACGCCGGTCGCAGTGCACTTGTTCTGCGCGTGCGCAGGGGCGGCGAGCGCAGGCATTAGCGCGAACGCGAGGACGGCGAGCGGGCGCTGCGCGATTCGGCAACGGATCGGGCGGCTCATGGCGTTCCTCTTCCGGGGAAAGTGCGCAGCATAGTCCCAATTGCGCAGCGTGGCGAACCATGGGCTGCCGCTGTTCGCGCTACACTGCGTCCCATCGCCCACGAGGAGGTGGCAGTGCCCAATCTCGCCAGCACGTTGAGGGAGGAAATCGCGCGCGTCGCGCGTCGCAGCCTGCGCGCCGAAGTCGACGCGCTCAAGAAGGCGAGCGCGCAGCAGCGCAAGCACGTCGCTGCGCTGCGGCGGCTGCTGGCCGTGCAGCAGCGCCAGCTCGCCGGCCTCGCGCGCCGCGCGCGCGTCAACGGCGAAGCGAGCTCCGACCAGCCTGCGGGCCATCGCGTGCGCTTCGTCGCCAAGGGCCTGCGGTCGCAGCGCAGCCGGCTCGGGCTGTCGGCGTCGGACTTCGGCAAGCTCGCCAGCGTGAGCGCCCAGACCATCTACAACTGGGAGCGCGAGAACGCGCGTCCGGGCAAGGCGCAGCTCGCGCGGCTGGCGACGCTGCGCGGCCTCGGCAAGCGCGAGGCCGCGCGCCGGCTCGAGCAGCTGGCTGCAAGCGGCGGCGCGAGAACGCGAAAGTGACGGCCGGCGCGGCCCGGCGGCCAATGGCGCCCGACGACCAACCGCATGATGTGGAAGGACAACTGGAACACCAACGCGGGCACGGCGCGCGTTGCTTCGTGCCGTTGCCGGCGAGCGCCCGACGGGCCGCCCCGAGGGCGCTCGCGTGATTCCTGGCTCGCTGCAAAAGGCGCTGCGCCGGCGTCGCGGCATCCACCGCGCTCCCGAACGCCTTTTGCATCGATCTGCTACACGCGCGGCTCGCCGCGCCCGTTCACGGTGATCGTCGGGCCGGGGTCGAAAGCAAGCTGCGCGCGGTACTCGCGCCCGCGGAACAGGTAGGTGACGTCCCAGTAGGATGGCTGCCCCGTCCCGGGCACCGCCGCGCAGCGCTGCACGTCGTACGACGGCCCGCGCGTGTTCGCACCGACCGCGGCGCCGCCGATGGCGCCGATCGCCGTCGCGACGTCGCGCCCGCTGCCGCCGCCGATCTGGTGGCCCAGCACGCCGCCGATGACGCCGCCGAGGATCGCGCCGGGCACGTTCGGCCCGTACTGGCCGAGCCGCTCGCGCTCGACCCAGCAGCGCTGCTCGGGCGGGCCCATGACCACGCGCACGGCGACCACATCGGCCTGGTAGAGCCGCTCGCCGTGGCGCTGGTAGTACGAGTACGCCGGCGGCCCCGGCGGGGGCGGCGGCACGTAGGCCTGCGGTGGCCGCGCTTGTGCCGGGCGCACCGACGAGACCTGGTTGTTGATTCCCATCGATGCCAGCGACGGGTACTGGCCGCGCTGCAGCAGCACGCAGCGTCCCTGGTAGCCGGCGTGCTCGCACAATTCCCAGCGCCCCCTGTCGACGATCACCGACGAGGCGCGGTCGTTGAAACCCGTGCCCGAGAAATCCGGAACGGCGCCGCCGACGACGTAGACGCGGCCCGTGAAGCCCTCCTGCGAATAGAACGTGACCTGGGCATGGGTGGCCGGCGTGGCCAGCAGCAAGCCGAGGGCGGCGAGGATGTGCTTGATCGGCATGGGGTCTCCGTCGAACGGCCGGCCGCCGGGGGCGGTCTCGCAAGCATAGCAACGCGCGCCTCGTCGCCGGCGTTTACACGGCAGCCGCGGGGGACGGCCGCGGGATCGTTACCGATTGTTGCAGCGCAATCGTCTTCCCCGCGCCGTGGTCACTGCCGTCCCTGGCGCGATCCCGGCAACCGAGGACAGCCCGGCCGCTACCCGGCTGCGCGAACTTTCGCTAGGATGCCCTTCCCCCAACAGGAGAAGCACCATGCACCGCACCGCCATCCTCGCCGCCCTCGCGCTCGCCGCCGGCGCGGCAGTCGCGCAGCCGCTGCCCGATCCCGAGTCGGTGAACCGCGCCGTCAACCCGTACGTCTACATGATGGACGGCGCCGGGCACAAGGTGCTCGTCTCCACGAACTTCTGGCGGAACGACCCCAAGTACGACGACCGCGCGTTCCACCGCTTCATCGACGTGCTCGCCGCGCTCGAGAAGAAGGGCTTCCGCAAGAGCGAAAAGGCGACGATCGACAGCTGGGACAAGCCGGCGCCGTTCGCGCGCTGCTACGTCTACCTCGAGGACCTGCAGGGCGGGCGGGCGACGAAGACGACCGTCACCGCCGGCGCGCGCGTCTGGTGCTCGTCCGCGGGAATCTCCGAGATCGAGGTGAAGCCCGCCGACGCGCCGAAGCACGTCGCCGACGTCCTGCAGAAGTTCGACATGATGCTCGACAAGTCGCGCAAGGCGCTCGGGAAGTAGCTCCCGAACGCGCCGCGCGCGCGGACGTCAGCGCCGGCCCGCGTCGGGCAGCATGCGGGCGAGCTCGGCGCCGCCGACGATGCGGATGCCGCGGCTCGCCGCGAACGCGCGCGCCTGGTCGGTGAGCTCCCCGGCGCTGACCCAGGCCGCGGCGCCCGTGTCCCGCGCGTCGAGCGCCTTCGCGAGCTCGCGCAGCGGCTCGATGCCGGTGCGCACGGCCTTCCAGCGCTTGGCCGCGACCAGCGTGACGCGCGACTCCTTCGCGAGCTCGAAGTCCGCGGCGCCCTGCGTGCGCGTGACCGCATAGCCCTCGCGCTGCCACGCGGCCTCGAGCGCGGCGGCGAACTCGGGCCAGGACATCGCGCGCACCGCGTCCAGCGTGCGCCCCACGCGGGCGCTCGAGGGTGCCTGCAAACGTTTCCACGCGGTCCACGCGGCGATGGCGACGAACGGCAGCGCGCCGAACGAGCCCGCGATGCGATAGTCGGCGGGAAGCAGCGCGTAGGCGATGCCGCCCACCGCCGCCGCGATCGCCGCGCTCACCCACCACGGCGAGCGCAGCAGCACCGCGAACAGCGAGTTCTCCGCCATCTTCCACTTCATGCCCGGCTCCGTGCTGCCGGGGAAGCCGGCGCGGCGCGAGTATAGTCGACGCGCGGCAACTGGTTCCCAGGGAAGCTCTGCGCAACCCGCGCATGCGCGTCCCGAAGGACAGCCTGGCGAACTGCACGAGGCGCTTTGCGGATGGTCCCGCCTGCGAGGTTGCGCGCGCCGTGATGTTGCGCAGGGATTCCCTAGATGCGCGACGCCGGCAACCGCCCCACCCCCGGCAGCTTGAGCGCCGGCGGTGCGACGTCGACGCCGGTGACGAGCCCGAGCAGGTTCACCTCGAGCCCTTCGTCGAGCGCGACCGCAAGCCCCAGCAGGCCGCCGAGCGAGGCCTGCCAGCCGGTGCCGCTCGGCGTCCGCGCGACGACGCGGCCGTGCGGCAGGAAGTCCTTGCCGACCGCGTGCGGCGGCAGCGCGACGCGCAGCTGCGGGATCTCGCGGGCGACGAACGCGACGAACGTGTTGCTGTTCGGACCCGGCCACGCGCGGTAGCTTTCGAACGGATACGCGGCGGCGACGGCGTCGAGCCGCGCGATGACCGCCTCCGCCTGCTCACCGCGCAGGTCGCGCAGCAGTTGCGGCGCGGCGCCGTACCACTCGGCGTCGGGCGCGCGTCCCGAATGCACCGTCAGGCCCGAGCCGCCGAGACGCGCGCGCCAGCCGATCACCTCGTAGCGCGTGTAGGCCGGCGCGCCCGCCGGTTTCGCCGCGAGCCAGGTGTGGACGGCGAACGCGCCGCGCCAGCCGAACGTGCGCGCCGCGTACACCTGCACGATCGCCCCGCGGTGCTCCGCCGGGTCCGGCGCGAGGCCGGCGCTGCGGTGAGTCGCGCTGGCCCAGTCGCCGCGGACCGACACCGGGCCGAACGCGAGCGTCGCCAGCGGGCCGCCGAGCAGCACGGCGAGCGCGGAAAGCAGGATTGCGACGGAACTGCGGGTGCGCGGCACCTGTCCATTATGTTCCAAGGCGCGGCCGTGGCGCGCACTGCGCAGCGGAGCGCCTGTATGCTATTGTCATAATTGTGCATCGCGACGAGCATCCGCCCCGCGTCCCGCCCGCCGACCCCCGCGGCGACGACAAGCCCTCGCTTCCCGCCATCGTCGCGAACGCTTTCGTCCGCCTCGACGTGGGCGCGCGCGCGCGTCTGCTGGGGCGCCTGCTCGCGCCGCTCGGCCCCTCCGCGCTGGCCGCGGCCGCCGGCGGCGCGTTCGCCAAGTACGTGACGAACAACCGGCTCCCGCTGGTGCCGGTCACGCTGGAGGACGCGGCGCGTGCGACGGCCGCGCAGGTCGCGGACGTTGCGCGCGCGATCCAGCAGACGAATCCGCAGCTCTTCGAGCGCCTGCTCGAGCTGCTGGCGCGCGATGCGACGACGATCGCCGCGCTGTCCGCGTCGATCGCCGCGCTCACGCTCGAGCGCGTCGCCGCCGCGCGCCGCGACCGGCGCTGAGCTGCTAGCCCGACGCTGCGCCGGCGTAGGTCTCGCGCGCGATGGTCTCGGCGGGGATCGAGCGCACCGAAAGCACGCCGTCGATGGCGGCGATCGCCCGGATCACCGGCGTCTCTACCGGGCTGTCGACGTCGACCAGCGTGTAGGCCATCTCGCCGCGCGACTTGTTGACCATGTTGTGGATGTTGAGACCGGCGTGGGCCATCGTCGAACTGATCTGCCCCAGCATGTTCGGCACGTTCGCGTTGGCGATGGCGACGCGCCACGGCGACTCGCGGTCCATGGCCACGGCGGGGAAGTTGACCGCGTGGCGAATGGTGCCGTGCTCGAGGTAGTCGCGCACCTCGTCGACGACCATGATCGCGCAGTTCTCCTCCGCCTCGGCGGTGGACGCGCCGAGGTGCGGGAGCGCCACGACCTTCGGGTGGCCGATCAGCGCGGCGGTCGGGAAGTCGCACAGGTAGGCGGCGAGCCGGCCGCCGTCGAGCGCGGCGACCACCGCCTGCTCGTCGACCACGCCCTCGCGCGCGAAGTTGAGCAGCACAGCGCCCGGCTTCGCCGCCGCCAGGCGGCTCGCGTCGACCAGGTGCCGGGTGACCGTCAGCAGCGGCACGTGCAGCGTGACGTAGTCGCAGGCGCGCATGAGCTCGTCGATCGAGTGCGCGCGCCGCACCGCCGAGGGCAGCCGCCACGCGGCGTCGACGGTGATCTCGGGGTCGAAGCCGACCACGCGCATGCCGAGCTTGATCGCGGTGTCGGCGACCAGGCTGCCGATGGCCCCCAGGCCGACGATGCCGAGCGTGCGGCCGGGCAGCTCGACGCCGGCGAACTGCTTCTTGCCCGCCTCGACGCGCTCCTCGAGGTCGCTCGCTCCGCGGTCGAGCGCGGCGACGAAGCGCAGCGCGGGAACCACGTTGCGCGCGGCCATCAGCAGCGCGGTCAGCACCAGCTCCTTGACCGCGTTCGCGTTGGCGCCCGGCGCATTGAACACGGGCACGCCGCGCCGGCTCAGCGCCGCGACAGGGATGTTGTTGGTGCCCGCCCCCGCGCGGCCGATCGCCTTGACCGTCGCGGGGATCGCCGTCGCGTGCATGTCGTGCGAGCGCACGACGATCGCGTCGGGCGCGTCCACCGCAGGGCCCACGTCGTAGCGCTCGGCGGGAAAGCGCGCCAGGCCCTGCGCGGAGATCTGGTTCAGCGTGAGGATCCGGTAGCGCACGCCGCCCTCACCCGTGCCGGCGCTCGAACTCGCGCATGTAGTCGACCAGCGCCTGCACGCCCTCGACGGGCATCGCGTTGTAGATCGACGCGCGCATGCCGCCCACCGACCGGTGGCCCTTGAGCTGCAGCATGCCGCGCTCCTCCGCGCCCTTCAGGAACGCGCCGTCGAGCGACTCGTCGCGCAGGCGGAACGGGACGTTCATCCGCGAGCGGTCGGCCGGGGCCACGGGGTTCCGGTAGAACGCCGACGCGTCGAGGTAGTCGTACAGGAGCTTCGCCTTGGCGACGTTGCGCCGCTCGATCGCCGCCACGCCGCCCTGCGCGAGCAGCCACTCGAACACGAGGCCCGCGACGTAGATCGCGTAGGTGGGAGGCGTGTTCAGCATCGAGTCGGCCGCCGCCTGCTCCTGCCAGTGGAAGGCGGACGGGCAGATCGGCAGCGCGCGGTCGAGCAGGTCGTCGCGGACGATCACGATGGTGAGGCCGGCGGGGCCGATGTTCTTCTGCGCGCCGCCGTAGATGACGCCGTACTTCGCCACGTCGACCGCGCGCGACAGGATGTGCGAGGACATGTCGGCGACCAGCGGGACGTCGCCGGTGTCCGGCGTCCAGTGGTACTCGACGCCGCCGATCGTCTCGTTCGTGCAGACGTGGACGTAAGCGGAGCCCGGCGCGACGCGCCACGCCGACTGCGGCGGCACGTAGCTGAAGCTGCGGTCCTCGGCGCTCGCCGCAACGGCGACCTTCAGGTACTTGCCCGCTTCCTTGATCGACTTCTTCGACCACTCGCCGGTGTTGACGTAGGAGGCCGTCGCGAACCCCCGCGCCAGGTTCATCGGCACGATCGCGTTCTCGCCGATCGCCCCGCCCTGCAGGAAGAGCACCCGGTAGTTCGCCGGGATCGCGAGCAGCGTCCGCAGGTCGGCCTCCGCCTTCGCATGGATGGCGACGAACTCCGGCCCGCGGTGGCTCATCTCCATCACCGACATGCCGCTGCCGTGCCAGTCGAGCATCTCCGCGGCCGCCTGGCGCAGCACGGATTCGGGGAGCACGGCGGGGCCGGCGCTGAAGTTGTAGGCGCGCATCGCGTGGGGCGTGAGTCGTGGACCGGGCGATTCTACCCCGCGGTCGGATACGCCGCGTTCGCGCCGTCGAGCGAGTGCGCCGGCTCCGGCCTCGCGCCTACGGCGCGGGATTGGGATAGCGCAGGTGCACCTGCGCGATCGCCTCCAGCGCTTCGGACGCGAGGCTCACCTGCGCGGCGCGGATGTCGTCGGCGAGCTGGGCGGTGCTCGTCGCGCCGACGATGGTCGCGGCCACGTACCAGCGGCTGCGCACGTAGCCGAGCGCAAGGTCCAGGAGCGGCATTCCCAGCTTGCGCGCCAGCTCCGCGAACGCCGCCGTCGCTTCCGGGACCATCGGCTTGCGGAACATCATGCCGAAGTTGTCGAACGCGACGTAGCGCGTGCCGGCCGGCCTGGCCCCGTCGAGGTACTTGCCGGTGAGAAAGCCGCCGGCGAGCGGGCTGAACGCGAGCAGGCGCATGTTCTCGCGATGCAGCGCCTCCGCCACGTCGCGCTCCGGCGTGCGGCACAGCAGGCTGCAGCTGTTCTGCACGGTCACCGGCGGCGGAACGCCCCGCTCGCGCGCGACGCGGGCGAACTCGGCGATGCCCCACGCCGTCTCGTTCGACAACCCCCAGTGGCGGATCTTGCCGGCCTTCACCAGCGCGCCCATCGCGTCGACCTGCTCCGCGATCGCCGGCCCCGCACGCTCGAGCGTCGGGTCGAAGGCCACCGCCCCGAACATCGGCACGTTGCGCTGCGGCCAGTGGATCTGGAAGAGGTCGATGCGCTCGATGCGCAGGCGCGCGAGGCTCGTGTCGCAGGCTTCGGCCACGACGTCGCGCGTGAGGTCGGTGCGCCCGTTGCGGATCCAGTCGCGCCGTCCGGGACCGGCGACCTTCGTCGCGACGATCGCGCGCCCGGGCGGCTGCTTCGCGAGCCAGCCTCCGAGGTACTCCTCGGTGCGGCCCTGCGTCGCCGCCCGCGGCGGCACCGGGTACATCTCGGCGGTGTCCACGAAGTTCACGCCGTGCTCGAACGCGCAGTCGAGCTGCGCGTGGGCCTCGGCTTCGGTGTTCTGCTCGCCCCAGGTCATCGTGCCGAGGCAGACTTCGGAGACGGAAAGATCGGTGCCGGGAAGCGTGACGAGGCGCATGGAGGCAAAAGGCGGAGGGGCGAGCGGCGATCATAGCCTGCGCGCCGCGTCCGCGCCGCTCGGCGGGCTCAGGACTGGCCGGTCGCGAGCAGGTAGGCCCGGCTGTCCTCGAGGAAGTCCGGCGTGGCGTCGGAGCGGATCGCCGTTCCCGCCCCGTCCGCCGTCAGCACCTCGAGCAGCAGCGCGTCGGGCACGCCGCCGTCGATGATGTGCACCGAGCGCACGCCCTCGCGCACGGCCGCGAGCGCGGCCTCGACGCGCCGCGCCATCGCGGGCTCGACGCGCCCCTCGCGCAGCATCGCCTGTGCCTCGCGTGCGCGCAGGATCCACACCGTGCGGCCGTCGGCGCCGGCGATGCCCGCGACGTTGGTCATCAGCACGAGCTTCTCCGCGCCGAGCTCGCGCGCGAGCCGGCTCGCGAGGAGATCCGAGTTGATGTGGTACGCGGTGCCGTCCTCGCCCACGCCGATGGGCATCACCACGGGCACGAACTCGCGCGACAGCAGCAGGTCGACGAGTTCCACGTCGACGCTCGCCGGCTCGCCGACGAAGCCGAGGTCCGCGCCGTCGGGCCCCGCCATGCGCCTCGCGCGGATGAAGCGCCCGTCCTGTCCGTTGATGCCGATCGCGCGCCCGCCGTGGCGGTTGATGAGCCCGGTCAGCTCCTGGTTCAGCTCGTCGAGCGCCATCTCGACGACGTTCAGCGTCTCGGCGTCGGTGACGCGGAAGCCGCCCACGCGCCGCGGCTCGAGCCCCATCTTGCGCATCTGCTCGTCGATGCGCCAGCCGCCGCCGTGGACGACGACGGGCTTCATGCCCGACAGGCGCAACAGGGCGACGTCGCGCGCGAACGCGCTCATGAGCGACGCGTCCGCCATGGCGCGCCCGCCGAAACGCACGACGAGCACCTTGCCGTGGTACTCGCGCAGGTACGGCATCGCCTCGGCGAGCACGCGGGCCGCGGTGGCGGGTCGGATGTTCGGCAGGTCGGGCAAGGCGGGCCCCCGCTCGGGTCGAGCCCGGATGGTAACAGCGGCTTCAGGCGAAGGGCCCGCCAGACGCTATCGATTTGGCCGTTGCAGTCCACTAGAATGCGCTGCGCATGAACGCCGTTCCCCACGCCGCGCGCCGGCTTCTTCCGCTGCTGCCCTTGCTGCTGGCCGCCGGGTGCGCAACGCGCGAGAGCGCTCCGGTCGCCGGGCCGCAGGATGCCGCACCGCCGGTCGCGCGCCGGCAAGTCGAGCCCCCTTCCCCGCAGGCGGTACCGCCGCTCGCCTCGGCTGCGCCTTCGCGCGCTCCGGCCGCCCCCGCGTCCGTGTCGCCGCCCACGACCGTCGCCGTGCCGCCGGAGGCGATCTACGTCTGCGTGACCGACCGTGACGGCCGGCGCAGCCAGACGGTGATCGAGTTCGCGCCGAAGGTGCACGCGCTGTGCCGCAGGCACCCCGAGATGGGGCCCTGCCAGTACGAGCGCAACGCCTGCCGCGCCGGCGGCGGCCGCGTCTACGCCGCCAGCGGCCAGGAGATCACGATCGCCACGGAAGCCGAGTACGACAAGCGCGTGCGGCGCGTGCGCTTCCAGGCGAACTGACGCGCGCCCGAGGGCGAGGCCCTGCTGCCGATGTCGTCGCAACGCACCGTGCCGGCGAGGGCCTGACCATGTCCCGGCGCTGCCCGTGGGCGGAAGGCAGCGACGCCTATCGCGCCTATCACGACGACGAGTGGGGGGTGCCCGTACGCGACGACCGCGTGCTCTTCGAGTTCCTGCTGCTCGAAGGCGCGCAGGCGGGGCTCGCGTGGTCGACCATCCTCGCCAAGCGCGAAGGCTACCGCCGCGCGTTCGCCGCGTTCGAGCCGGAGCGCGTCGCGCGGTTCACCGCGCGCGACGAGGCGCGGCTCGTGGCGGACGCGGGCATCGTGCGCAACCGCGCCAAGATCGCCGCGGCGATCGGCAACGCGCGCGCGTTTCTCGCCGTGCAGCGCGAGTTCGGCAGTTTCGCCGCGTACGCCTGGAGCTTCGTCGACGGCAGTCCGCGGCAGAACGCGTGGCGCACGCTCGCCGAAGTGCCCGCGGTGACGCCGCAGGCCGAGGCGCTGTCGCGGGACCTGCGCAAGCGGGGCTTCCGCTTCGTCGGACCGACGATCGTCTACGCGTTCATGCAGGCCACCGGCCTGGTCAACGACCACCTGGCGACCTGCCCGCGCTGGCGAGCGCTCGGCGGCGGACGACTATAATCGCCATCCGCGCCCCCGTAGCTCAGTGGATAGAGCGACCGCCTCCTAAGCGGTAGGCCGCCGGTTCAACTCCGGCCGGGGGTACCACCTCGCTGCGTCGCTTCGCCCGCGCGCCGCAGCGACGGACCCGATGCATCGCCCGACTCCCGTGCCGTCGCTCCCGCCGACCCGCTACCGCATCGTTCCCCGCGACCCCGCGGCGCACCTCTTCGAGGTCGACTGCGTCGTCGAGCAGCCCGACCCGCGGGGCCAGTGCCTGCGCCTGCCAGCGTGGATCCCCGGCAGCTACCTGATCCGCGAGTTCGCCCGCCACTTCGTCGACGTGCGCGCGCACTGCGAAGGCGCGCCGGTGCGCATCGTCAAGGAGGCCAAGGACACCTGGCGGGCCGAGCCCTGCGCCGGAGCGCTGACCGTCACCGCGCACGTCTATGCCTACGACCTGTCGGTGCGCACCGCCTACCTCGACGCGGCGCGCGCGTTCTTCAACGGCTCCAGCGTGTTCCTCTGCCCCGTCGGGCGCGAGCACGCGCCGTGCGCGGTCGAGATCGCGCCCTCGCCGGCGACGGGCAGCTGGCGCGTGGCGACCACGCTGCCGCGCGACGGCGCGCCCGCCTGGGGCTACGGGAGCTACCGCGCGGCCGACTACGACGAGCTGGTCGACCACCCCGTGGAGATCGCCGACTTCGCGCACGTCGAGTTCGAGGCAGGCGGCGCTGCGCACGACGTCGTGATCAGCGGGCGTCACGAAGCGGACCTGCCGCGACTCGCCGCCGACCTCGCGCGCATCTGCCAGTGGCAGTGCGATCTCTTCGGCGGCGCGCCCGGCAGCCGCGCACCATTCGACCGCTACCTGTTCCTCGTCGCCGCCGTCGGCGACGGCTACGGCGGGCTCGAGCACCGCGCCAGCACGGCACTCGTCACGTCGCGCAACGGGCTGCCGCGCGCGGGGCAGGCGGAGATCGACGACGACTACCGCAACTTCCTGGGTCTCTGCAGCCACGAGTACTTCCACAGCTGGAACGTCAAGCGCATCAAGCCCGCCGCGTTCGTCCCCTACGACCTCGCGCGCGAGGGGTACACGCGCCAGCTGTGGGCGTTCGAGGGCTTCACCAGCTACTACGACGACCTCGCGCTCGTGCGCAGCGGCGTCGTCGACGCCGCAAGCTGGCTCGAGCTCGCCGGCCGCACGATCACCGCTGTGCTGCGCACGCCCGGAAGGCGCCTCCAGAGCGTGGCCGAGTCGAGCTTCGACGCGTGGATCAAGTACTACCGCCCCGACGAGAACACGCCCAACGCGGTGATCAGCTATTACGCGAAGGGCGCGCTCGTCGGCATGGCGCTCGACCTCACGCTGCGGCGCGCCGGATCGAGCCTCGACGAGCTGATGCGCGCGCTGTGGCAGCGCTACGGCGCGCGCGGCGCCGGCGTGCCGGAGGACGGCATCCCGGCGCTGGCGAGCGAGCTGGCCGGCCGCGACCTCGCGGAGTTCTTCGCGCGCCACGTCGACGGCACGGACGACCTGCCGCTCGCCGGACTGCTCGCCGAGTGCGGCATCGCCTTGCGAACGCGCGCCGCGACGGGACCGCGCGACCGCGGGGGCACGCCGCCGGGCAAGAGCGCATCGATGCGACCCGCCGCGACGCTGGGCCTCAAGCTCGCCGCCGGCAGCGAGGCGCGCGTGCAGTTCGCGTTCGCCGGCGGCCCTGCGCAGCGCGCGGGCATCTCGGGCGGCGACACGATCATCGCGGCCGACGGGCTCAGGGTGAACGCGGAGACGCTCGACGCGGCGGTCGCGCGACGCGCGCCCGGCGACACGATCGCGCTGACGGCGTTTCGCCGCGACGAGCTGATGACCTTCGCAGTGACGCTCGACGCCGCGCCGGAGGACACCTGCTGGCTCGCGCTCGACGACGCCGTACCGGCGGAGGCCGTCGCCCGCCGCCGGGCGTGGCTGGGTACGTAGGGCCCTGCAAGAAATGAGGGTCAGAGCCGCATTTCCGGGCGAAATGCGACTCTGACCCTCACTTTCGTTCCCGGGGACACCCCGCTACAGGGGCACGGCGGGGTTCAGCGCGTAGCGCCCCGTGACCTTCGCCTCGGCGAGGACGTGGCCCTTCATCGCGTTGCGCGCGTCCGCGCCGGTGAAGCGCGCCGGCAGTTCCAGCCTGGCGACGTCGAGCGCGTACAGCGTGAAGACGTAGCGGTGGACGATCTCGTCGTTCCAGGGCGGGCACGGCCCGTCGTAGCCGTGATAGTCGCCGCCCATGTCCTTGTCGCCGGCGAACCACCCCGTGTAGTCGTTGATGCCGTGACGGCCGCCGCCGGGCGCACCCGGCCCCGGCTTGCCGCGCGCGGTCACGCCATTCGAGTGCGCGCCCTCGGCGATCTCGCTCTGCGAGGGCGGCAGGTCGACCAGCACCCAGTGGAAGAAGTCGACGCGGGGCAGGCTCCGCGGCACGACGCGGCCTTCCTGGTTCACGTCGTCGCCGCGCGAGGGCACGTCCGGGTCGTGGCAGACGAGCGCGAACGACTTCGTCCCGGCAGGCGCGTCGCTCCAGCGGAAGCCGGGATTACGGTTGTCCGAGAGCGCGACGTGCGCCTTGGGATCCATGCGACCGAACGCGTACCGGGGCGGGATCGGCGCCATGTCGGCGAATGCGGTGGTGGTGAGCTTCATGGTCAGCCCTTCTTCTGCCAGTGCGGCGGGATCGTGGAAGCGAGATAGGGCAGCGATTCGACGCGGGCCTTCCAGGCGCGCAGCTCCGGCGTCAGCATGCCGTCGGCGTCGAGCTCCGGCATGCGGACCTCCTGCGCGCGAAAGACGAACGCGACCAGCGGGTAGAGCGCGAAATCGGCCGCGGAGAGCGGCCCGGCGAGGAACGGCCCGCGCAGCGAGCGCGTGAACATCGCGATCTCGTCGACGACCGCCGCGCGGCCCTTGGCGATCACCGCGGAATCGCGCTCCTCGGGCTTCTTTCCGAACAGCTCGTCGGTGACCTGGTCGAGCGCCGGCGAGAAGTAGCTGTCCACCTCGCACACGAGCCTGCGCACCAGCGCCCGCGAGCGCGCATCACCCGGAAACAGCGGTGCGCCGCGCCCGGGGTACTGCTCGTCGAGGTACTCGACGATGGCGTTCGACTCGTAGAGCACGAAGCCGTCGTCGTCGATCGTCGGCACGCGGTGGCGCGGATTGAGCGCGACGAACTCCGGCTTGCGCGTGTCGCCGGCGGAGAACGACAGCACGCGGCGCTCGTAGGGCAGCGCCTTGTGCTCGAGTGCCAGCTGCACCTTCCAGGCGTAGGGGGAGCCCGACCCGTAATAGAGGACGATCGCCATCGTGTCAGCCTTTCTTCCTTGTCCGCGAACGGGCGCCGCTGCCCTGCTCCGGCGCCCCGGTGTCCTGCCGCGGCCGCTGTGCGGCCGCGAACGCCTCGACGGAGGCCTTCTGCAGCTCGAGCGTCTTGATGCTCATGCGCATCATGTCGAGGCTCATCGCCAGCCAGCCTTCGATCACGCGCAGCTCGGCGAGCTTGCGCTCGATCTCCACGGGATCCAGCGCCGCGAAGAGCGCGGCCGGATTGGGGAACTGCACACCCGCCGCGGGTGCACCCGCTGCCGGCGCCCCGAAGCCCGGCACGGCCAGCCCGAGCGGGTTCCACATGCGCATCATGAACTGCGCCGCGTCCTGCGGCGAGAACGGCAGCGACGGCCCGCCCCCTCCCGAGTCCTGCCCTGCCATCGTCGCTCTCCCTGATGCGTTGTCGGAATCGGCTAATATTCCCCTATGGCGGAACCCGGCGCAACCTTGCTCGCGCGTCTGGCCGCCGCCGTCGGCCCGTCGCACGTGCTGACCGCGCCGGCCGACCTCGCACCCTGGCTCACCGACTGGCGCGGCCGCTACACCGGCCGCGCCCTGGCGCTCGTGCGTCCGGGCTCGACCGCCGAAGTCGCCGCGGTCGTCGCGGCCTGCCGCGAGCACGGCGTGCCGATCGTCCCGCAGGGCGGCAACACCAGCATGTGCGGAGCCGCGACTCCCGATACCTCGGGCAACGCGTTGCTGCTGTCGCTCGGGCGCATGCACCGCGTGCGCGCGATCGACTCGGCGAATGCGACGCTCACCGTCGAGGCCGGCGTCACGCTCGCCGCCGCGCAGGATGCGGCGCGCGCGCAGGACATGCTGTTCCCGCTGTCGCTGGCCTCCGAGGGCAGCGCGACCGTCGGCGGCGTGCTCTCGACCAATGCGGGAGGCACGGCCGTGCTCCGCTACGGCAACGCGCGCGAGCTGGTGCTGGGGCTCGAGGTGGTCCTCGCCGACGGCCGCGTGTGGGACGGCCTGCGCGGCCTGCGCAAGGACAACACCGGCTACGACCTCAAGCAGCTGTTCGTCGGTGCCGAAGGCACGCTCGGTATCGTCACCGCGGCGGTGCTCAAGCTGTTTCCCGCGCCACGCTCGCAGGCAACCGCGTTCGTCGCGGTCCCCGACCCGGCAGCGGCCGTCGCGCTGCTCGGCGGGCTGCGCGGGCGGCTCGCCGACCGCCTCACCGGCTTCGAGCTGATCGGCGCGCTGCCGCTGGCGCTGTGCCGCAAGCACCACCCGGCGCTGCCCGACCCGCTGCCCGGCCACGCGTGGTACGTGCTCGTGCAGGCCGACGACGGGGCGCAGGATGCGCCGACGGCCGCCGACCTGGAAGCCGCGCTGGGCGCCGCCGCCGAGCGCGGGCTCGTCGCGGACGCGACGATCGCGCAGTCGCAGGCGCAGGCAGCCGCGCTGTGGGCGCTGCGCGAGAACATCTCGGAGGGCCAGCGCCGCGAGGGGCCGAACGTCAAGCACGACATCTCGCTGCCGGTGTCCGCGATCCCGCGCTTCCTCGACGAGGCCGCGCATTCGCTGCGCGCGGCGTTGCCCGGCGTGCGCTTCGTGACCTTCGGCCACCTGGGCGACGGCAACCTCCACTACAACCTCTCCGCCCCCGAGCGCGAGGACGCGACGGCCTTCATGGCGAACGCGCCCGCCGCCAACCGCATCGTCCACGACCTCGTCGCCGCCCACGGCGGCAGCATAAGCGCCGAGCACGGCATAGGGCAGCTGAAGCGCGACGAGCTGGCGCGCTACAAGAGCGCGCTGGAGCTCGAGCTCATGCGCCGCGTCAAGGACGCGCTCGACCCGCAAGGCCTCATGAACCCCGGCAAGGTCCTCTGAATGGGCAAGATCGTCTTCTGGATCGTCGTCTTCTTCGTCATCCTGCTCGCGGCTCGCCTGGCGGGCATCGCCGCCGCCAAGGCGCGGCGCAACGCCGCCGGCGGCGGTCGCGAAACGAAGGCCAGCCGCAAGGAACTCGAAGCCGAGCCGACTGTGCGGTGCGTGGACTGCGGCACCTACCTGCCGAAGTCCGAGGCGAAGCCCGGCCCCGACGGCTATCGGTGCGGCGACCCCGCCTGCGCGCGCCGGCGTTGACGAAACGGCCGCGACCCGTCATAAGACCACTCCTGTGCAGCCCGCGCCCGCCACGCCGCCGTTCGCGTCGCCGCCCCTGTCGGCAGCGATCGCCGACTCCAACCGGCGCATCCTGTGGATCGTCGCGCTGTATCGCGCGGTGTGCGGCGCGGTCCTGCTCGGCATCGCGCTGCTCGCCGACCTGCAGGCGCTCTCGGTCGCCGCGCCCAATGCGTTCGTCACCGCGGCCGGGCTCTACTTCCTCTTCGCGCTGGGCGCCTTCTGGTGGTTCCAGCAGCAGCCGCGCCTGCCGATCGCGCTGCCGATCCTCGCGCTCGTCCTCCTGGCGGCCGACATCCTGATGCTCGCGATGATCGTCGTCGCCGGCGGCTCGTCGGTCGCCCCGCTGCCGATCCTGCTGTTCCCGCAGCTCGCGGCGAGCGGATGGCTGCTGCGCACGCGGACCGCGTTCTTCCACGCCGCGCTCGCGACGGTGGTGCTGCTCGGGCTCGACATCTTCCGCTTCGCCGAGGGGCGCATCGCCTACACGCCGCTGCTGCAGACCGCGCTCGTGTGCATCGGCTACTTCGCCATGGTCGCGGTGGCCGTGGCTCTGGGCCGCTACACGAAGGCCTCCGAGGACCTCGCCGCGCAGCGCGGCATCGACGTCGCCAACCTGGAGCAGGTCAACCGGCTGATCATCCAGGACATGCAGGACGGCGTGCTGGTCGTCGACCTCAACGGCGTCGTGCGCGGGCACAACGCGCAGGTGACGCGGCTGCTCGGCGGCTTCGGGCGCATGCGCGGCGGCATGCGGCTCTCCGAGTTCAGCTCGGTGCTGCACGACTACTGGCGGCGCTGGCAGGAGGACATGACCGAGCCGTTCCCGCCGTTCAAGGTCGACGCGACCCAGCGCCTGCTGCGCGTGCGACTCGTGCGCATCGGCTCGGGGCTCAACGGCGGCACGCTGATCTATCTCGAGGACCTCGGCCGCGCGCAGTCCGAGGCGCAGCAGATGAAGCTCGCCGCGATGGGCCGGCTGACGGCGTCGATCGCCCACGAGGTGCGCAACCCGCTCTCGGCGATCAACCAGGCGGCGCAGCTGCTCGAGGAGGACGGCGCGGTCGCGCCCGAGGGCCAGCGGCTGCTCACGATGATCCGCAACAACACGCGCCGCATCGACCGCATCGTCGGCGAGGTGCTGCAGCTCAACCGCCGCGACCGCCAGCAGTCCGAGGTGGTGCCGCTCACCGACTTCGTGCGC
This sequence comes from Betaproteobacteria bacterium, assembly GCA_029884335.1. Lineage (GTDB taxonomy): Bacteria > Pseudomonadota > Gammaproteobacteria > Burkholderiales > Casimicrobiaceae > VBCG01. Next base: position 47,032 of record JAOUIA010000001.1, on the reverse strand, counting down.
AGCCTGGTCGAGGAGATCGTGCACGGCGAGAACATGCCGCCGGGCGCCGTGGAGCTCAACCTGCCGCCCGACCTGGCCGTGCTGTTCGACCGCGGCCACCTGAACCAGATCCTGTGGAACCTGGTGCGCAACGCGTGGCAGCATTGCCAGAAGAAGGAAGGCAGCGTGCGCATCACCGCGCGCGCGGGCTACATGGGCGACGCCGTCATCCTGGAGCTCTCCGACGACGGCCCCGGCATCCCCGCCGAGCTGCGCGGCCAGATCTTCGAGCCGTTCTTCACCACGCGCCCCGGCGGCACCGGGCTCGGCCTGTACATCGCCCGCGAGCTCGCCGACGCCAACGGCGCCACGCTCGAGCTGATCCCGCGCACGCCCGGCGCGCACTTCCGCATGACGCTGCGGCGCGCCGCGGCCGCCGTGGAGCCCGCCGCCACCTGAACGCCAGCAACCTGGAAGACCGATGATCCGCAAATCCCGTGGCCAGCCGAAGGTCCTCGTCATCGACGACGAGCCGGACCTCCTCGAACTCCTCGAGCTCACGCTCTCGCGCATGGGGCTCGACACCACGCGCGCCGAGTCGGTGGGCGAGGCGATCCGCCTGCTCGACCGCGAGGCGTACGACCTCTGCCTCACCGACATGCGCCTGCCCGACGGCGAGGGGCTGCGCGTGGTCGAGCACATCAACCAGAAGGGACTCGACGTCCCGGTGGCCGTGATCACCGCCTACGGGAGCGCCGAGAACGCGGTCGCGGCGCTGAAGGCCGGCGCGTTCGACTACCTCGCCAAGCCGGTCGCGCTCGAGCAGCTGCGCGCGCTGGTCAAGCAGGCGCTCAAGGTCCCGGACAAGGTGCAGCCGCAGGCCTCCTACCAGCTCCTCGGCAACTCGCCGGCGATGGAGCAGGTGCGCGCGATGATCGAGCGCCTCGCCAAGAGCCAGGCGCCGGTCTACATCAACGGCGAGTCGGGCTCCGGCAAGGAACTGGCCGCGCGCATGATCCACCGCGGCGGCCCGCGCGCGGAGCTGCCGTTCGTGGCCGTGAACTGCGGCGCGATCCCCGAGAACCTGATGGAGAGCGAGTTCTTCGGCTACCGCAAGGGCGCGTTCACCGGCGCCGAGGCCGACCGCGACGGCTTCTTCCAGGCCGCAAACGGCGGCACGCTGTTCCTCGACGAGGTCGCCGACCTGCCGCTGGCGATGCAGGTGAAGCTCCTGCGCGCGATCCAGGAGAAGAAGGTGCGCAAGGTGGGCTCGCCGCAGGAGGAGCCGGTCGACGTGCGCCTCATCAGCGCCACCCACAAGAACCTCGCCGCGCTGGTCGAGTCGGGGGAGTTCCGCCAGGACCTCTTCTACCGGCTGCACGTGATCGAGCTGTCGATGCCGCCGCTCCGCGAGATGCGCGAGGACATCCCCGAGATCGCGCACGCGATCCTCGCCAAGCTCGCGCGCGGCACGCCCGCGCGGCTGATGCCCGACGCCGTCGTCGCGCTGGAGAAGTATCCGTTCCCCGGCAACGTGCGGGAGCTCGAGAACATCCTCGAGCGCGGTTTGTCGCTCGCCGCCGATCCGCAGCAGATCGCCGCCGAGGACCTGCACCTGACGCCGGTGGCCGACGAGACCGACGCCGCGATGCCGCCGGGCGAGAAGTGGCCGCTGCAGGACTACCTCGACCGCGTCGAGCGCGCGGCGATCAACGAGGCGCTGGAGAAGACGCGCTACAACCGCACCGCGGCGGCGAAGCTGCTCGGCATCACGTTTCGCGCGATGCGCTATCGCATGGAGCGGCTCGGCATCAAGTAGGTTGGGCCCGCCACGCGACGAGGGCCCCCCTTGCCGCGCAGCGCAACCGGGATCCGCGGCAGGGCGAGTCCCGGTCGCCGCCGACACTCGCAGTTCCCGACCGCCGCAGACGGGTCAGGGAGGCGGCCGAAGTGCCCTCACTCCAACCCTCTCCCGCAAGCGGGAGAGGGGGCTGCCCTCACCGCGACGCGCTCACGCAGGCGCGAGTGCCTCCGTTCCCTCTCCCCCGGCACGGGGGAGAGGGTCAGGGTGAGGGGGACGATGCCTCAGCGGCGTCAGTTCGTGGCGAAGCAGTAGAGCAGCCCCGCTCCACCGGTCGAGCGCAGGCTCTCCACGTCGCAGCCGCGCGATGGGTGCGCCGAGTTCCACGAGCGCGCCCAGGACTCGTCGAGCGGTCCGGCGCGATCGTGGTGGCCGGTCATCGCCGAGCCGTCCTTGCCGCCCTTCGTCCAGTTGCCGCAGGTCATGTCGGCGAACGGCGGGCCGGGGAACGCGGTGCCGTCGGGCCGCGAGCCGGTGAGAATGTCGTGCTCGTTCGGCTTCTCGGTGCGCCCCTTCACCAGGTTGCCTTTCTCGTCGAGCGCGGTTTCCTTGACCAGCGCGCTGCGCATCGAGTGCAGCTCCTGCACGTTGCGCGCGATTACCACGCCCTTCGCGTTCTGCCACGGCCCTGCGCCGATGCGGTCGCGCGCGTTGACGTAGTTCTTGTCGGTGAGGCCGCCGGTGGCCTGCGTGCTGAGATAGGCGCGCCACGTGCGGCTCCCGGCGCCGGCGCCGGCCGCCAGGGACTGGCAGTGCCTGTCCGCACCCTCGATGCCGCCGAAGTCGGCGCCCTTGCCCGGATTGACGCTGGTCACGAAGAACGTCATGTGCTGCGGGCCCGACTGCCACGCCTGCATGCCGGCGCAGCCGGAAAGCGCCGTTGCACAGGCCATGGCGACCAGCGTCGTCCTCATCGTGCGGTGCATTACTCTCCCCTCATTGGATTGTGCAAAGCAACATGGCCGCCGTCGCGATCCGGGCGGCATTCTCCGCGCACTCCGCCGATAGCGTCAACGTCCCGGCCGGCGCGGTTATTCCGCCGTGCAAGCCCGCGCCGATGATGCTAACTTGGGTCCCGTTCGCAGGACGGCCTCCGCGGCAAGCGCGCCGGGGGCTGCCTGCACAAGGAGGAGCCGTCATGCCGTTCCCCCGCGCGCCGGGCGTGCGCACCCACGGCGGCGCAGTGCGCGCCGCCTCCCCGAACTGATAGCGCTGCGCCCGCCGTCGGCCGCGGCGCCGGCTGCGGGGCCGCGCCTGGACGCTGCCGGGTGGCTCGCCGGCGCGCGCCGGCGCCCCTCGCCCAACTGCGACGCCCGTCCGGAGGGCACGCGGGTGTCGCTGGTCGTCGTCCACGGCATCTCGCTGCCCCCCGGCGAGTTCGGCGGCGACGGGATCGAACGCCTCTTCACCAACCGGCTCGACCCGCGCGCGCACCCGTACTACGCCGGCATCGCGGATCTGCGCGTCTCCGCCCACTTCCTCGTTCGCCGCGACGGCGCCGTGGTGCAGTTCGTGCCCTGCGCGATGCGCGCCTGGCACGCCGGCGCGTCCTCGTGGCGCGGGCGCGAGCGCTGCAACGACTACTCGATCGGCGTCGAACTCGAGGGCACCGACACCCGACCCTACACTGCGCGCCAGTACGCCCGCCTCGCGCGCCTGGTTCGCGCGCTGCAGCGGCACTACCCGATCGCGCACCTGGCCGGGCACAGCGACGTCGCGCCGGGGCGCAAGACCGATCCGGGATCGTCTTTCGACTGGCGGCGGCTGCGCGCCCTGCTCGGGAGCGCGGCCGCCCGCGGGCGGGCTTAGGTAGCCTCCCGGCGGCGGCCCGGGCGCGACGGGCGGCAGAGCCGCCCCCCATCCCCCGGTATAATGGGCGGTTTTCGTCCGTCCAGGGCCCATGCAGTTCTTCGCCGACTACCTGCCGCTGATCCTGTTCTTCGTCGCCTTCAAGTGGCAGGGCATCTACGTCGCCACCGCGGTGGCGATCGCGGCCTCCGTCGTGCAGATCGCGTACTTCAAGGCGCGCGGCACGGTCTCGGCCGTGCACTGGCTGTCGCTGGCGATCATCGGCGTGTTCGGCGGGGCGACGCTGCTGCTGCAGGACGAGACGTTCATCAAGTGGAAGCCCACGGTCCTCTACGCGCTGTTCGGCGGCGTCCTGGCCGTGGGCAAGCTCGCGTTCCGCCGCGACTGGATCGCGGCGCTGCTCAAGGGCGTCACGCTGCCCGCCGCCGTGTGGTCGGGCGTGACGTGGTCCTGGGTCGCGTTCTTCGCCGCGATGGCGATCGCCAACTGGTACGTCGCGTTCCACTTCTCCACCGAGGCGTGGGTGAACTTCAAGGTTTGGGGCGGCATCGGCCTGTTCCTCGCCTTCGCGCTCGCGCAGGGGGTGTGGCTGGCGAGGCACATGCCGCAGGAGGAGCGCTCGTGAGAGCCTCTGGCGCCCTCGCCGCGGAGCTGCGCGCGCGGCTCGCCCCGCTCGACCCCCTGCTGCTCGACCTCGCCGACGACTCCGCCGACCACGCGGGCCACGCGGGCGCGGCCGGCGGGGGCGGGCACTTTTCGCTGGTCATCGTGTCGAAGGCGTTCTGCGGCCAATCGCGGCTCGCCCGGCACCGCGCGGTGCTCGACCGCGTCGGCGACATGATTCCCCATCCGGTCCACGCGCTCGCCATCCAGGCCTACGCGCCCGAGGAATTCCCCGACTAACTCCCACGAGGAAGGCTCCATGAACAAGACCCGTATCGCGGCTGCCGTGCTGGCTGCGCTCTTCCCGGTGACCGCGCTGCACGCCCAGCAGGCCGCGCCCAAGCCCGCCGCGCCGAAGCCCGCTGCCGCGGCGCCTGCCGCCGCTCCCGCCGCCGCGCAGGGCAAGACGCTCTACTCGCAGGGGCAATTCGACCTCCTGCTGCGCGAGCGCATGGCGCAGGGCCAGCCGGACAACGCCGAGCTGCGCGGCGCCGTGCGCGAGGAGCTCAACACGCGCTCGCTGCTCGTCACCGAGGCGAAGAAGAAGGGCCTCGACAAGCAGGACGAGGTCAAGACGCAAATGGACCTCGCGTCGCAGACCGTGCTGGTGCGCGCCTACGTCAACGACTGGGTGAAGGCGAACCCGGTGCCCGAGGCGGCCGTGCGCAGCGAGTACGAGAACATCAAGAAGCAGATGGGCGACAAGGAGTACAAGGTCGCGCACATCCTGGTCGAGAAGGAGGACGAGGCGAAGCAGGTGATCGCCGACCTCCAGAAGGGCCAGAAGTTCGACGAGATCGCCAAGCAGCGCAGCAAGGATCCGGGCAGCAAGGACCGCGGCGGCGACCTCGACTGGGCCGCGCCGGGCAACTTCGTGAAGCCGTTCTCCGACGCCATGGTGAAGGTCGAGAAGGGCAAGTTCACGCCGCAGCCGGTGCAGTCGCCGTTCGGCTGGCACGTGATCCGCGTGGACGACGTCCGCGACGCCAAGGTGCCGCCGTTCGAGGAAGTGCGCCCGCAGATCCAGCAGCGCATGCAGGCACAGGCGCTCGACAAGTACCTGCGCGACCTGCGCGTCAAGAACGGCGTCTGACGCCCCGCCGGGGCCGGTTCCGTCGCATCGGCCCGATGGCGCCGATGCGGCGGATCCGGCCCCGTTCTATTCGACGATCTCGGCGCGCTGGGCGAGCGCCGTCGGGATGGCGATGCCCAGGGCGCGCGCCCGCGTCCGGTTGACCAGCAGCTTGTAGCGGTCCGTCTTTTCGATGGGCAGGTCCCCCGGTTTCGCCCCTTGCAGGATGCGGTGCACGTAGCGAGCTACGCGGTGCCACGCGTCCGCCGTGTCGCCGCCGAACGATGCGAGCCCCCCGGCCTCGACGGCTTCCGAGAAGCCGTAGATGTCGGGGAGGCGCGTCCGCGCGGCAAAGGCGACTATCGCGCGCTGGTGGGGATACAGCGGCACGGTCGGGACAGCCATCAGGGCGTCGGGGCGCTCCTTCTCCGCCTGCGCCAGCCCCGTTTCGAGGCGCGGCAGGCCCGCGTCGACGTAGACCAGCGTCAGACCAATGCCTGTCGCGGCAGCGCGAACCTCGGCCGGCACCTCGTCCGCCGTCCTCGTGCCGAAGTACACGACGCGTTTCGCTGCAGGCAGGAGCTCGCGCAGCAGCTCGAGGCGCTTGACGGCGGTCTCCGAACCGAACGAAGGCACGGTCCCGGTGACGTTGCCGCCGGGACGGGCGAGGCTCGCCACGAGTCCGTTCTCGACCGGGGATGTCATGCCCGACGACACGATCGGCACGGTCGCAGTCACCTTGCGTGCGGCAACCGTCGCCGCGTGCCCCGCGGTCACGATGACGTCGACGGGAAGCGCAACCAGCTCGCGCACGATCGACTCCAGCCGCTCGAGCTTCCCTTCGGCGCTGCGGCGCTCGACGACGATGTTCGTGCCCTCGATCCAGCCGTGCTCGCGCAAGCCCGCGAGAAACTCGCGCATCACCGGCTCGACGGGCTTGTCGCCCTGCACGTCGGCGAGCCGGAAGCTGTTGAAGACGATGCCGATGCGCGCGCTCTTGCGCGGCTGCTGGGCGCGCAGCGCGGGCACGAGCAGCGTCGCGGTCGCGGCCAGCAGGATGCGCCGCCGGGGGTCTCGGAGCGAGGACACCGGTGTGCTCTCGACGATGTTGCGTAGCCGATCCCGGGCAGGCTAGTCCGCGGCGAGTGGCATGCGCCTCGCCGCCGGCACGCGCAGCCCCGCGATCAGCTCGGCCTCGCGCTTGCGCGCGTCTTCGACGCTCGCGAGCTTCACGTGCCCGTAGCCGCGGATCGTCTCCCGCAGCGACGCTATCTCCACGGCCACGTCGAGCGACTCGCCGCTCAGCGTTCGCAACAGCTCGCCGATGCGCTTCTCGTAGTCGGCGGCGAGCTGCCGCTCGACGCGCCGCTCGGCGCTGTAGCCGAACACGTCGAACGGGGTTCCGCGCAGTCCCTTGAGGCGCGCGAGCAGCGCGAGCAGCGGCCGCATCCAGGGCCCGTAGCGGCGCTTGCGCGGAACGCCCGTGACCGGATCCGGCTTTGCCCACAGCGGCGGCGCGAAGTGATAGGCGATGCGGTAGTCGCCCTCGAACGCCGAGGCGACCTCGCGCTCGAACTCGCCGTCGGTGTACAGGCGCGCGACCTCGTACTCGTCCTTGACCGCGAGCAGCCGGAAGTAGTTGCGCGCGACCGCTTCGGCGAGGCGGTGGCCGCGCGCAAGCGGCTGCTCGGCCGCGCGGACACGCTCGACCAGCGCGCGGTAGCGCAGCGCGTATGCGTCGTCCTGGTAGGCCGCGAGGTAGGCGACGCGGCGCGCGATCGCCTCGTCGAGCGTGGCCGAGAGCGCGCGATCGCTCGCCGTCGCAGCCGGTGGCGGCGTCGCGGCGCGCTCGACGCGCGCCGGGTCGTGACAGGCGAGCCGGCCCCACGCGAATGCGCGCCGGTTCGCCTCGACCGCGGTGCCGTTGAGCTCGATCGCGCGGTCGATGGCGGCGGCCGAGAGCGGCACCAGGCCCATCTGCCACGCATGGCCCAGCAGGAACAGGTTGGCGGCCACGCCGTCGCCCGTCAACGCAGTGGTCAGCCGCGTGGCATCGACGAAGCGCACGCCCTCCCCCCCGATCGCCTCGCGCAGCCCCTCCTCCATCGCCTCCCACGGCGTGACGAGGTCGGGCTGCCGGATGAACGCCACCGTGGGACTGCGGTTGGCGTTGATCACGGCACGCGTGACGCCGCGCTTCACGCGATTGAGGATCGCGTTCTCGGCCGTGCACAGCACGTCGGCGCCGATGACGGCGTCGGCCTCGCCGGCGGCGATGCGCACCGTGTGGATCGACTCGGGCGTCGCGCCGATCTTCACGTAGGTCGTGACCGCCCCGCCCTTCTGCGCCACGCCGGTCATGTCGAGCACCGACACGCCCTTGCCCTCGAGGTGCGCGGCCATGCCGAGCAGCGCGCCGACGGTGATGATGCCGGTGCCGCCCACGCCGGCCACGACGATCGACCAGCTCCGGTCCAGCGGGGGCAGCGCGGGGTGCGGAAGCGCGTCGAACAGCTGCCCCTCCGCCTCGAGCGCCTGACCGCGCCGCAGCCGCCCGCCCTCGACCGACACGAAGCTCGGGCAGAAGCCGTTCTGGCAGGAGAAGTCCTTGTTGCAGTGCGTCTGGTCGATGGCGCGCTTGCGGCCGAACTCGGTCTCCACCGGCAGCACGGACACGCAGTTCGACTTGACGCCGCAGTCGCCGCAACCCTCGCACACGCGCGTGTTGACGAACGAGCGGCGCGCGGGGTCGGGGAAGCGGCCGCGCTTGCGGCGGCGCCGCTTCTCGGCCGCGCAGGTCTGGTCGTAGACGAGCACAGTGACGCCGTCGACTCGCGCGAGCTCGCGCTGCACGGCGTCGAGGTGGTCGCGGTGGCGCACCGTCACGCCCCTGGCGAACGGCGCGTCGCGTCCGTACTTGTCCGGCTGGTCGGTCACCACGACGATCTGCGCCACGCCCTCGGCCTCGAGCTGGCGCGTGACGGCGGGCACCGAGAGCTGCGCGGGCAGGCGCTGGCCGCCGGTCGCGGCCGTGGCGTCGTTGTAGAGGATCTTGAACGTGATGCGGGAGCGCGCGGACACCGCCGCGCGGATCGACAGCAGCCCCGAGTGGTAGTAGGTGCCGTCGCCCATGTTGGCGAAGATGTGCGGCGTGTCCGTGAACGGCGCCTGGCCCACCCACGCCGCGCCCTCGCAGCCCATCGGCGAGAAGATCTTCGTGCCCGGGAAGATGTAGGTCGCCATGAAGTGGCAGCCCACGCCCGCGATCGCCGCGCTGCCTTCCGGCACGCGCGTCGACGTGTTGTGCGGGCAGCCCGAGCAGAAGTACGGCACGCGGCCCGCGTCGGCGAGGTAGCCCCGCAGCTGCGGCGACAGCGACGGCTTCGCGAGCGAGGCCTCCTTCGCTTCGAGCCAGCGGACGCGCTCGTCCAGCGCCGCGCCCGGCGCGTAGCGGGCGATGCGCTGCGCGATCGCCAGCGCGATCGGCTCGGCGCGCAGCTCCCCGGTGGGCGGGAACAGCCACGGCGCCGCGCTGCCGTCCTCGGCGCGCTTGCCGAGCACGCGCGGCCGCCTGCCGTCCGGCCAGTGGTAGAGCAGGCAGCGGATCTGCTCCTCGAGGATCGGCCGCTTCTCCTCGACGACGACGATCTCCTCGAGTCCCAGCGCGAACGCGTGCAGCGACTGCGGCTCCAGCGGCCAGGTCACGCCGACCTTGAGCAGGCGCAGGCCCAGCCGCGCCGCCTCGCGCTCGTCGATACGGAGGTGGTCGAGCGCCTGCAGGACGTCGAGGTAGCTCTTGCCCGCCGCGACGATGCCCAGCCGCGGCAGCGGGCTGTCGAGCGTGACGCGGTTGAGCCGGTTCGCGCGCACGTAGGCGAGCACGGCCGGCAGGCGCTGCTCGTGGATGCGCCGCTCCATCGTCAGCGGCTGGTCGGGCAGCCGCAGACCGAGGGCCCCCGGCGGCGGCGTGAAGTCCTCGGGCAGGCGGATGTCCACGCGCGCGGGGTCGACGTGCACCGACGCCGAGCACTCGATCGTGTCGTCGAGCGCCTTGAACGCGACCCACGAGCCGGAGTAGCGCGACATCGCGAAGCCGTGAAGGCCGAGGTCGAGGTACTCCTGCACGCCGGTGGGGGCGAGCACCGGGATCATCGGCGAGCTCAGCATCGTCTCGCTCTGCGTGGCGATGGTCGAGCTGCGCGCCATGTGGTCGTCGCCGCAGACCAGCAGCACGCCGCCCTTCGGCGACGCGCCGGCGTGATTGCCGTGCAGCAGCGCGTCGCCGCTGCGGGCCAGCCCCGCCCACTTGCCGTACCACAGCGCGAACACCCCGCCCACCTTCGCGCGCGGGTCGAGCGCGACCTGCTGCGCGCCCCACACGCCCATCACCGCGAGCTCCTCGTTCTGCCCCGGCTGGAAGCGGATGCCGTTCGCGTTCAGCAGCGCTTCGGCCTCCCACATCGTCTTGTCGACGTTGTTGAGCGGCGAGCCCTGGAAGCCGGAGACGTAGCCCGCCGTGTTCCAGCCCAGCGCAGCGTCGCGGCGGCGCTGCACGATCATCAGCCGCGCGAGCGCCTGGATGCCGGTCAGGTACACGCGGCCGCGCTCGAGCACGTACTTGTCGTCGAGGGCGACCTCGCAAAGCGCCGGCGATGCGACCTCAAGCATGGCGCGCCTCCTCTGGACCCTGCTGACCCCGCCTACCCCGTCGCGCGGCGCGCGGCGGCCGGATCGTAACGCCGGAGCCGCGGGCCGGCCTTCATCACCTGCCCCGGCAGCGCCCGGCCCACGATCGCCTCGACACGCTGCGCCACCCGGATCAGCGCGTCAAGGTCCACACCCGTGTCGAAGCCGGACTCCTCCAGCAGGTAGACGAGGTCCTCGGTGCAGACGTTGCCCGTCGCGCCGGGCGCGAACGGGCATCCGCCCAGCCCCCCGATCGACGACTCGAACTCGCGCACGCCGAGGTCGAGCCCGACCAGCACGTTGGCGAGCCCCGCGCCACGCGTGTTGTGGAAGTGCAGCGCCACGCGCATGCGCGGCAGCCGCTCGCCTAGGGCCTGAAGCACGCGCGTCACGATCGGCGGCGTGGCCATTCCCGTCGTGTCGCCCAGCGTGAGGCGGTCGATGCCCAGCGCCGCGTAGGCCTCCGCGATGCGCAGCACGGCGCCCACGGCGACGTCGCCCTCGAACGGGCAGCCGAACGCGCAGGCCACGGCGCCGCGCAGCGCGACCGGGCGCCCGGCCGCCACCTGCGCGACCTCGCCCACGTTGGCAAGCGATTGCGCAATGGTCGCATTGAGATTCTTGCCGTTGTGCGTCTCGCTCGCCGAGACGAAGCAGACCATCTCCTCCACGCCCGCCCCCAGCGCCCGCTCCGCGCCCCGGGCGTTGGGCACCAGCGCGGCGACGTGCGCTTCGGCTCTGCGCTGCAGGAGCGCCAGCACCTCGTGGGCGTCGGCGAGCTGCGGGACGGCGCGCGGGCTCACGAACGACGTCGCCTCGACGTGCCGCACCCCGGCGCCGATGAGCGCGTCGATCACCTCGGCCTTGATCGCGGTGGGGATGAACACCGGCTCGGCCTGGAAGCCGTCGCGCGTTCCCACTTCGGTCACCGTGACCTTCGGCCTGTTCGCCTCCGCCCGTGCGAAGTCCATGCGCGCCTCCGTTCAGATCGCCCGTGACTGCCGCAAGCGCCCGATCGCCTCGCGCCCGTAGCCCAGCTCGGCGAGCAGCGCGTCGGTGTGCTCGCCGAGATCGGGGGGCGGCCGGTGCACGCGGCAGGGATCGTCGGTGAACTTGATGGGAAAGCCGAGCACGTCGCACGGCCCATGGCGCGGGATATCGATCGTCACGCGCATCCGCTGGTGGCGGATCTGCGGATCGTCGAACACTTCGCGCACGTTCAGCACGCGACCGCAGGGCACGCCGGCGCCGTTCAGCACGTCGAGCCAGTGCGCGATCGGCCGCTCGCGCGTGCGCTCGTTGATGCGCGCGTTGATCGCCGCGCGGCGCGCGAAGCGGTCGGCGTTGGTGCGGAACTCGGGGTGCTCGCGCAGCTCGGCGAGACCCAGCGCGTCGAGCAGCTTGAAGTAGACCTGGTCGTTGGAAGGCGCGATCGCCACCTGCCCGTCGGCGGCGTCGAACAGGCCGTACGGCGCGACCAGCGCGTGGTCGTTGCCGGTGCGCACCGGCAGCCTGCCCGTCGCGAAGTAGTTCGTGGCGAGGAACGACAGCATGCTCACCATGCCGTCGGTCAGGCTCGCGGCGACCTCTTCCCCCTGCCCGGTGCGCTGGCGGCGCACGAGCGCCGCGCAGATCCCCATCGCGGCATACGCGCCGGCGACGAGGTCGGTGATCGGCGGCGCGGCCCTGAGCGGCGGCTCGCCCTCGGCGCCGTTGACGCTCATGAAGCCGCTCATCGCCTGCGCGATGAAGTCGAATGCCGGGCGATCCCGGTACGGCCCGTCGAGGCCGAATCCGGTGATGTGGCAGCTGACGATCCCCGGCCGCAGGCGCTCGAGCTCGGCGCGGGAGAGGCCCATGCGGTCCATCACGCCGGGCCGGAAGTTGTTCAGCACGACGTCGGCGGTGGCGATCAGCTTGCGCAGCACCGCCATGCCGTCGGGGTTGCGCAGGTCGAGCGTGAGCGACTTCTTGTTGCGGTTGTACGAGGCGAAGTAGGTGGAGAAGCCGTCGCGCAGCTCGCCCTGGCGGCGGATCGGGTCGCCCTCGTCGACGTCCTCGATCTTGACGACCTCCGCGCCCATGTCGGCGAGGAACATCGAGCAGAACGGCCCGGAGAGGATCCGGGAGAGGTCGACCACGCGGATGCCGTCGAGCTGCATCTTGCGGCTGCTCAGCGGTTGGCGGCCCCCTCACCCTGCCCTCTCCCCCGTGCCGGGGGAGAGGGTTCGAACCCTCCCCTCGCGCGCCGGCAGGCGGGAGAGGGGCCGGGGGTGAGGGCCGACACTCCCCTCGCCCGGCGAATGCCGGGAGAGGGGCCGGGGGTGAGGGCCGACACTCCCCTCGCCCGCCGGCAGGCGGGAGAGGGGCCGGGGGTGAGGGCCGACACTCCCCTCGCCCGGCGAATGCCGGGAGAGGGGCCGGGGGTGAGGGCCGACACTCCCCTCGCCCGGCGAATGCCGGGAGAGGGGCCGGGGGTGAGGGCCGACACTCCCCTCGCCCGCCGGCAGGCGGGAGAGGGGCCGGGGGTGAGGGCCATCACTCGGCCTTGATGCCCGCCGTCTCGACGATCTTGTGCCACGTCCCCGTGTCGCGCGCGATCAGCGCCCCGAACTCCTGCGGCGTGCCCGTGCGGGCCTCGATGCCCGTGGCGAGCAGCGTCTTGCGCAGCTCGGCGCTCTGCATGGCCTTGGCGAGCTCGGCGTTCAGCCGCGCGACGACGTCCGGCGGCGTGCCGTTGGGCACGAGGATGCCGAGCCAGCCGTTGGCTTCGAAGCCCTTGAAGCCCAGCTCGTCGAGCGTGGGAACGTCGGGCAGCGCCGGGCTGCGCTTGAGCGAGGTCACCGCGAGCCCGCGCAGCTTGCCGCCCTGGATGCCGGACATGCCCGAACCGATGGACAGCGCGGCCATCGGGATGTGACCGCCGATCACGTCGGCCATCGCGGGCGACGCGCCCTTGTACGGCACGTGCACCATCGTGAAGCCGCCCCGCTGCTGCAGCAGCTCCATCACGAGGTGGGTGAACGTGCCGCTGCCCGCCGAGCCGTAGGACACCTTGCCGGGAGCCGCCTTCGCCTCGGCGATGACGTCGTTGAGGTTCGCGTACTTCGACCCCGCCGCCGACATGAACAGGAACGGCGAGGCCGCGACCTGCATCACCGGCGTCAGGTCCTTGACGGGATTGATCGCCAGGTTCTTCTGGAGCGCCGGGGCGACCACCATGTTGTCGGCCTGCCCCATGACGACCGTGTAGCCGTCCGGCGCCGCGCGCGCAGCCTCGGTCAGCCCCAGCGTGCCGCCGGCGCCGGCCTTGTTCTCGACGACGATCGTCCAGCCGCTCGACTCCGACAACTGCTTGGCCACGTGGCGCGAGACGATGTCGGTGCCGCCGCCCGGCGGGAACGGGACGATCAGGCGGATCGGCTTGCTGGGGAACGCCTGTCCCATGGCGGGGCCGGCGATGGCGAGGGCGGCGACGAACGCCGCGGCGAGGCGGATCGGCATCATGGAGTTCCTCCGGGGAAACGGCTGGCGCGGGACCGAATCTACCACTGCGGCCGTTGACAGGTCAGCGCTCCTGCCGGACTATACCTAACAAGCGTTAGGTTTTCCACCTGCCCGCCGATGCCCGCCGCCGCCCCCCGCGCCGACAACCGCCTGCCGCTCGTGCTCGACGCCGCGGCGCGGCTGTTCCGCGAGCGCGGCTACGCCGTGACGTCGATGCGCGACATCGCCGCCGACTCCGGGATGCTCGCGGGGTCGCTGTACTACCACTTCGCGTCGAAGGAGGACCTGCTCGTCGCCGTGTACGCGGAGGGCGTCAAGCGCATCACCGCCGCCGTGGAGGAGGCGCTGCGCGCGCCGGGCGAGCCGTGGGAGCGCCTCGAGCGCGTGTGCGCGGCACACCTGAGCGCGCTGCTCGACGACAGCGACTACGGCCAGGTGGTGATCCGCGTGCGCCCGGACGACGTGCCGGACGTGGCCCGGCGGCTCGCGGAGCTCCGCAACGGCTACGAGCGGCTGTTCGCCCGCGCCGTCGACGCGTTGCCGCTCGCGCGCAAGGCCGACCGCCGCGCGCTGCGCCTCATGCTGCTGGGCGCGCTCAACTGGTCGCAGACGTGGTACCGCTCCGGTCAGGACAGCCCGGCCGCCATCGCGCGCCGGTTCGTGCGCCTCCTGCACGGCTCCACCCTCTGACTGCCGTTCCCTGTTCCCCGTTCCCGGACACCTGCCAACCATGGACATCCGCCCCAAGGTCCTCGTCACCAAGATCGGCCTCGACGGCCACGACCGCGGCAGCCGCATCGTCGCGGCGCACCTGCGCGACGCCGGCATGGAGGTGGTCTACACGCCGCCCTGGCAGGAGATCGCCGCCGTCGTGAAGCTCGCGCAGGAGGAGGACGTCGACGTGATCGGCGTCTCGTCGCTGGCGACCGACCACCTGATCGTCCCGCGGCTCATGGAAGCGCTGCGCGCCGCGGGCCTGAGCGAGGTCGGAGTGATCGTCGGCGGCATCGTGCCGGACGACGACGAGCGCGCGCTGCTCGACGCGGGCGTGGCGCGCGTGTTCCACCCCGGGACGTCGCTCGCGGACATCGCGACGTACGTCCGCGAGCTTGCCGCGCGCTCGCGCGCCGCCAAGTTCGCCGCCTGACGAGGACGCGAGAATGAACAAGCCGCTGCCCACTGCCAACCCCGCGTCGACCGCGGAGGCCCACGTGCGCTGGTCCGCCGAGTACGCCGCGCAGCTGCCCGGCGAGCGCGAGGTCCGCAACCGCTCGGGGATTGCCGTCAAGCCGCTTTACACGCCGCTCGACGTCGACGCCTCCCGCTACGACGCCGATCTCGGCTTTCCCGGCGAGCCGCCCTACACGCGCGGCATCTACGCGACGATGCACCGCGGCCGCACGTGGACGCAGCGGCAGCTCATCGGGCTGGGCACACCCCGCGACTACAACGCGCGCCTGCTCGACATTCTCGACAAGGGCGCCACCGCGGTTTCGCTCATCCCCTGCAACTCGGTGTACCGCGGCTTCGACATGGACCAGGTGTACCCGGAGCTGCTGGGTACCTGCGGCGTCGTCGCGAACACGGCCGACCACATGGACGCCTGCCTCGCCGGCGTGGACCTCGCGAAGACGTCCTGCTCGCTCAACGACCCGCTGCCGTTCACGCTGCTCGCGTTCATGCTGGCCACCGCGAAGCGGCGCGGCGTCGACTGGAGGCTCGTGAGCGGCACCAGCAACCAGAGCGACTACATCTCGCACTACGTCGCCAACCACATGTTCTTCCGTCTCGCGCTGCCGGGCTCGCGGCGCGTGCTGGTCGACCACGTCGCGTGGTGCAACGCGCACGCGCCGAAGTGGAACCCGGTGTCGGTGGTCGGCCAGCACATGCAGCAGGCCGGCGCCACGCCGGCCGAGGCGATGGCGTTCACGCTGTCGACCGCGATCCAGTACGCCGGTGACTGCGTCGCCGCCGGCCTCGCCCCCGACGCCTTCCTGCCCCGCTTCACGTTCTTCTTCGACATCTCGCTCTCGTTCTTCGAGGAGGTCGCCAAGTTCCGCGCCGGGCGGCGCATCTGGCAGCGGGTGGTGCGCGAGCGCTTCGGCGCGCGCGACCCGCGCTCGTGGCGCTTCAAGTTCCACGCGCAGACCTCCGGCGTCGACCTCACCCGCCAGCAGCCGCTCAACAACATCGCGCGAGTCACCGCTCAGGCGATCGCCGGCATCTTCGGCGGGCTGCAGTCGCTGCACACCGACGCCTACGACGAAGTGCTGTCCTGCCCCACGCAGTTCGGCGCGCGCATCGCCGTGGCGACGCAGAACATCCTGCGCGAGGAGGCGCACCTGACCGACGTGATCGACCCGCTCGGCGGCTCGTACTACGTCGAGTCGCTGACCGACGCGATGGAGGCGAGGATCGCCGAGGTCATGGACGAGGTCGACGCGCAGGGCGGCATGTTCGCTGCCGTGCAGTCGGGATGGGTGCAGCGCCGCATCGGCGAGTCGGCGCGCGCGTTCCAGGCGCGCGTCGAGTCCGGCGAGCAGACGGTCGTCGGCGTCAACAAGTACGCCGTCGAGGAGGACGAAAGCGCGCGGCCCGCGCTTCCCAGGCCCGATCCGGCGCTCATGCAGGCCCACCGCGACGACTTCGCGCGCTGGAAGGAGCAGCGCAGCCAGGCGGACGCCGATCGCGCGCTCTCCGCCCTCGCCCGCGCGGCGCAAGGCAGCGGCAACACGTTCGGCGCGGTCGTGGACGCCGCGGCCGCGGGCTGTACGCACGGCGAGATCTGCGCGACGCTGCGCCGCGAGCTCGGCTTCGGCCAGCCGCTCGTCGTCGTCTGAGCGAAAAGTAGGGTCAGACTCGACTTTCCTGGCCCGCATGCAACCGGCAGGGCACTCGGAGTCTGACCCCGAATTCGAAAAGTAGGGTCAGACTCGACTTTCCCGGCGCGCATGGAGCTTGCCGAAAGCAACCCCATTGAAAAGTCGAGTCTGACCCTACTTTCCATTTGCCGAAAGCAACCCCATTGAAAAGTCGAGTCTGACCCCACTTTCCGGAGCAGCCGGCAGCAACCCCATGGAAAAGTCGAGTCTGACCCTGCTTTCCGCCGATGCGGTCCGGCGCGGCGACCGCGCGGCCATCGCGCGGGCGATCACGGCGCTGGAAAACGAGATGCCGGGCGCCGCGGCGCTCGCCGACGCGCTTGCGACGGAGGCCGGCCGTGCACACGTCATCGGGATCACCGGACCGCCGGGCGCGGGCAAGTCGACGCTGATCGCCGCGCTGCTCGCCGAGTGCACGAAGCGCGGCAGGCGCATCGCCGTGGTTGCCGTCGACCCGTCGAGCCCGCTGTCCGGCGGCGCGGTCCTCGGCGATCGCATCCGCATGAGCGAGCAGGCCGCCGCCGAGAACGTGTTCGTGCGCTCGCTCGCCTCGCGCGGTCACGCCGGCGGGCTCGCGCGCACCACGCGGCGCATCGTCGACCTGCTCGACGCCGCGGGCTACGACCCGGTGATCGTGGAGACCGTCGGCGCCGGCCAGTCGGAAGTGGCGATCGCGGCGCTGGCGGACACCTGCGCGGTCGTCTGCCCGCCCGGCCTCGGCGACGACGTGCAGGCAATCAAGGCCGGCATCCTCGAGATCGCCGACCTGCTCGTGGTCAGCAAGGGGGACAGCGCGCTCGCGACCGCGACGGTGCGCGACCTCGAGGGAATGCTCGCGCTGCGCGCCAGGCGCGGCGGCTGGAAGGTGCCGGTTCTGCTCACCTCGGCCGCGCGCGGCGAAGGCGTGGCCGCGCTGCTCGACGCCGCGGACGCGCACGCGCAGGCCTGCGGCCGGGGCCGCCGGCTCGCACGCCCGGAACCCGCTCCCGCGGACGAACGCGCGCGGACGGCGGCGCTCGCCGCGCGCGACGCGTTCGCGCGCAACTGCCGCATCGAACTCGTGGATGCCGGCGCCGGCCACGCCGAGGTGGCGATGACGGTCGGCGCCGAGCACCTCAACTTCAACGGCACCTGCCACGGCGGCGCGCTGTTCGCGCTGGCCGACACCGCATTCGGCCTCGCGTCGAACTCGCACGGCCGCGTCGCCGCCGGGATCGAGGTGCACATCAGCTACCACGCGGCGGCGCGCGAGGGCGAGCGCCTGGCGGCGCGCGCCTCCGAAGTGAGCCGCACCCGGCGGCTCGCGACCTATCGCATCGAGGTGCGCCGCGGGGCGCGCGGCGAGGGCGATCTCGTCGCGTCGTTCACCGGCACCGTCTACGTGACAGGCCGGCACCACGACTCGCCGGACGGCGAGGCCCCTACTCGATCCTCGCGCCGCTCGCCCTGATGACCGGCAGCCAGCGCTGGTTCTCGTCGCGGATGAACGCGGCGAACTCGTCCGGCCCGCGGTCGGTGACCGGCGTGCCGGCAGCTGCGAGCTTCTCGCGCACCTCCGGCTTCGCGAGCACCTTGCGGATTTCCCCCGACAGCCGGGTGACGACCTCGCGCGGCATGCCGGCCGGGCCGACGATGCCCTGCCACCCCGCCGTCTCGAGCTGCGGGTAACCGGACTCGCGCATCGTCGGCACGTCGGGCAACAGCGGGTCGCGCTCGGCGGACGTGACGGCGATGGCGCGCAGCTTGCCGCTCTTGACGTGCGGCACGATCACGTTGCCGACGTCGATCAGGATGTGCGTCTGCCCGGCGATCAGGTCGGTGATCGCCGGCGCCGAGCCCTTGTACGGCACGTGCACCATCTTCGTGCCGGCAACCTGGTTCGCGAGCTCGCCGTTCAAGTGGGTGATCGAGGCATTGCCGCCGGAGGCAAAGTTCACCTTCCCGTCGTTGGCCTTCGCCCAGGCGAAGAACTCGTTCATCGACCTGGCCGGGAGGCTCGCCGGGATGGCAGCGACGAAGTACGTCGACACCAGCTGGTTGACCGCCGTGAACTCCCGCACCGGATCGTAGGGCGGCTTCGCCATCATCGAGGGAACCAGCGCGAACGGGCCGATGTTGGCGAGGATCAGCGTGTAGCCGTCCGGCGCCGCGCGCGCGACCTCCGCGGCCGCCTGCGCCCCCGCCGCCCCGGGCCTGTTCTCGACGACGACCTGCTGGCCCAGCCCCTCCGAGAGGTGCTGCGCCATCAGGCGAGCGGTGAAATCGATGCCGCCGCCGGGCGGGAAGCCGACGACGAGGCGGATCGGCTTCGCGGGCCAGGCCTGCGCGCCGACGGTCATCGGCAGGGCGAGCGTGGCAGCTGCAGCCAGCCCGGCCAGAACGTTCCTGCGTTGCATCGCCAAGTCGCGCCTCCCGTCGTTGCCTTGGCGGGGCAGTATAGCGGTGTCGGGGGGCCGCGGCGCGAAATGCCGCTGCGGCGGTGCTAGACTTCCACGACTGCCGCGTACGACGGCGGGTCGGACCAATACAGCAAACGCTAGGAGGGGCTTCATGCGCACCATTACCCACCCCAAGGACTTCTGGGCGGGCGTGATGTTCATCGTGCTCGGCGGCTTGGGCGTGGGCATCGCGTTCAACTACGCGATTGGCTCCGCGGGCCGCATGGGGCCCGGCTACTTCCCGCGTTGGCTCGGCACCATCATGATCGGCCTCGGGTTGCTGCTCGTCTTGCGCTCGTTCCGGCTGCAGGGAGAGCCGCTCTCCTTCCCGACGCTCAAGCCGATGCTCATCGTGCTGGCCGCCGTGCTGGTGTTCGGGCTGACCGTGGTCAAGCTCGGGCTCGTCATCGCCACGATCCTGGTCGTGCTGGTCGCGAGCACCGCGAGCTACGAGTACCGCTGGAAGGAATCGGTGATCGCCGCGGTGCTGCTCGCCGCATTCGTCGTGCTCGCGTTCCGCTACGGCCTGCAGCTGCAGCTGCCGACGTGGCCGCCGGCGCTGGTGGGGTGACGCGATGGAACTCCTGAGCAACCTCGGCCTCGGGTTCTCCGTCGCCCTCACGTTCACCAACATCTTCTACTGCTTCCTCGGCGTGGTGCTCGGCACGCTGATCGGCGTGCTGCCCGGCATCGGCCCGGTGCCGACGATCGCGATGCTGCTGCCGATCACCTACGCGCTGCCGCCGGTCTCGGCGCTGATCATGCTCGCCGGCATCTACTACGGCGCGCAGTACGGCGGCTCGACGACGGCGATTCTCGTCAACCTTCCGGGCGAGTCCTCGTCGGTGGTGACGTGCATCGACGGCTACCAGATGGCGCGGCAAGGCCGGGCCGGCAAGGCGCTGGCGGTGGCGGCGATCGGCTCGTTCATCGCGGGCACCTTCGCCACGCTGGTCGTCGCCGGATTCGCCCCGCCGCTCGCCGAGGTCGCGCTGAAGTTCGGCCCCGCCGAGTACTTCTCGCTGATGGTGCTCGGCCTCATCTCGGCGGTGGTGCTCGCGAGCGGCTCCCTGGTGAAAGCCATCGGCATGATCGTGCTCGGCCTGCTGCTCGGCATCATCGGCACCGACGTCAACTCCGGCCTGCAGCGCTACACGTTCGGCATCCCCGAACTCTCCGACGGCATCGGCTTCGTCGTCGTCGCCATGGGATTGTTCGCATTCGCGGAAATCATCATCAACCTCGAGCACCGCGGCCACCGCGAGGTCTTCACCGACAAGGTGTCGAACCTGATGCTGACGTGGAAGGAGTTCAAGGAAGTGCTGCCGGCGATCGCCCGCGGCACCGGCATCGGCTCGGTGCTCGGCATCCTGCCGGGCGGCGGGGCGCTCCTTTCGGCGTTCGCCGCCTACACGATCGAGAAAAAGATCAGCAAGGAGCCTCAGTCCTTCGGCAAGGGCAACATCCGCGGCGTGGCGGCGCCCGAGAGCGCGAACAACTCCGGCTCGCAGGCCTCGTTCATCCCGCTGCTGACGCTCGGCATCCCGCCCAACGCGGTCATGGCGCTGATGGTCGGCGCGATGACGATCCACAGCATCCAGCCGGGGCCGCAGGTGATGACGAGCAACCCGCAGCTCTTCTGGGGGCTGATCGCCAGCATGTGGATCGGCAACCTGATGCTGGTGGTGCTGAACCTCCCGATGATCGGCATCTGGGTCAAGCTGCTGCAGGTGCCCTACCGCCTGCTCTACCCGGCGATCCTGGTGTTCTGCTGCATCGGCACCTACAGCCTGCAGAACAACGTGTTCGACGTGGTGCTGACCGTCGTGTTCGGCGTGCTCGGCTGGATCTTCGTCAAGCTGGAGTGCGAGCCGGCGCCGCTGCTGCTCGGCTTCATCCTCGGGCCGCTGATGGAGGAGAACCTGCGCCGCGCGCTGCTGCTGTCGCGCGGCGACCCGACGGTGTTCGTGACCCGGCCGATCTCCGCCACGCTGATCGCGCTGGCCGCGATCCTGCTGATCATCGTCGCGCTGCCGATGATCCGCAAGAAGCGCGAGGAGGCGTTCCACGAGGAAGCCGCGTAGCCGGCATCCGGCCGGCCGGCCGGGAAGCAACGTGAGGGACCTGGCCCCGGCACTGCCCTACGCTTCGCGGCGGCAGCCGCTCTTCGCCCGCAACGTCGTCGCGACGTCGCAGCCGCTGGCCGCGCAGGCCGGCCTCGCCATGCTCGCGCGAGGCGGCAACGCGGTCGACGCCGCGGTCGCCACGGCGATCACGCTCACGGTCGTCGAGCCCACGACCAACGGCATCGGCAGCGATCTGTTCGCCATTCTCTGGGATGGCCGGACGCTCGTCGGCCTCAATGCCTCGGGCCGCTCGCCCGCAGCCTGGAACCGCGAGCGCTTCGCGGGGCTGGAAGCGATGCCGGTCTACGGCTGGGACGCGGTCACGATTCCGGGCGCCGTCGCCGGCTGGCGCGCGCTGTCGGAGCGCTTCGGCAAGCTGCCGTTCGCCGACCTGTTCGAGCCGGCGATCCGCTACGCGCGCGACGGCTTCGCCGTGGCCCCGACGATCGCGCAGCTGTGGTCGCGCGCGGCGACGGTCATTCCGCACGACCTCGGTTTCGCCGAGCACTTCCTGCCGCGCGGCCGCGCGCCCGCGGTCGGCGAAACCTTCGCGTGCCCCGCGATGGCGGACACGCTGCGCGCCATCGCCATGAGCAGGGGCGAGGCGTTCTACCGGGGGTCGCTGGCCGAGGCGATGGTCGCGCACGCGCGCAGCCACGGCGGCGCGCACACGCTCGCGGACTTCGCCGGCATGGCCGCCGACTGGGTGACGCCGCTCGCGGTCCGCTATCGCGACGTCGAGGTCCACGAGATCCCGCCCAGCGGCCAGGGCATCGTCGCGCTGATCGCGCTCGGCCTGCTGCAGCGCTTCGACATGGGCGCGCTCGACCCCGACTCGGTCGCCAGCCAGCACCTCGCGATCGAGGCCACCAAGCTCGCGTTTGCCGACGCCTACGCGCACGTGGCCGATCCCGCGGCGATGCGCTTTCCACCCTCCGCGCTCCTGGAGGCCGCCTACCTCGACGCCCGCGCGAAGCTCGTCGACCCTGCGAAGGCCGCGGCGCCGATGCCCGGAGAGCCCGCGCGCGGCGGCACCGTCTACCTCGCCTTGGGCGACGCCGCCGGCACGATGGTGTCGCTCATCCAGTCGAACTACATGGGCTTCGGCTCGGGCGTGGTCGTGCCCGGCACCGGCATCAGCCTGCAGAACCGCGGCCACGGCTTCTCGCTGGCGGCCGGCCACCCGAACGAGGTCGCCGGCGGCAAGCGCCCGTTCCACACGATCATCCCCGGCTTCGTCACCCGCGGCGGCGCGCCGCTGGCCGCGTTCGGCGTCATGGGTGGACCGGTGCAGCCGCCCGGCCACGTGCAGACGATCACCCGGCTCGTCGATCACCGCATGAACGCGCAGGCAGTGCTCGACGCGCCGCGGTGGCGCATCAACGGCGGGCTGGCGATCGACGTGGAGTCGACGACATCGGCGCACTTGCGCGACGGTCTCGCCGCACTCGGCCACCGCGTCAACGTGCCCGGCGACTCGTTCGGCTTCGGCTGCGGGCAGTTCGTCGTGCGCACCGGCGACGGCTACATGGCGGGCTCCGATCCGCGCCGCGACGGCTATCCGGTGGGATACTGAGCGCGCAGCGCATCGTGGGAGGAATCATGCAGACACTTCGAGAACGCGCCGCGGCGCTCGCCGTGGTCGCATTCGCCACGGCATTCGTCGCCGCGCCGGCCGGCGCCCAGGCCCCCTACCCGAACCGCAACCTGCGCATCATCGCACCGGTGCAGCCGGGCGGCGGCGTCGACCTCGTCGCCCGCACTGTGGCCGACCGCCTCGGCCGCGCGCTCGGCCAGAGCGTCGTGGTGGAGAACCAGAGCGGCGGCGGCGGGGTCGTCGGTTCGCTGGCGACCGCGCGTGCCGCGCCCGACGGCTACACGCTGATGGTCGGCTACGTCGGCACGCACGGCACGAATCCCGCGGTGCGCAAGCTCCCCTACGACGCCGTGCGCGACTTCACGCCGGTGGCCATGGTCGGCGGCACGCCGAACGTCCTCATCGTGCCGACGGCGATGCCGGTGGCCACGCTGCCCGAGTTCGTCGCCTACGCGAAGGCGCAGGCCGGCAAGCTCTCCTACGGCTCGGCAGGCCCGGGCACGCTCACGCACCTCGCGATGGAGCAGTTCAAGGTCGCGGCCGGGTTCGAGGCGACGCACGTCGCCTACCGCGGCATCGGCCCGGCGATCGCCGACATCCTCGGCGGGCAGACGCAGGCGCTGTTCCCGGGGCTCGCGGCGGGGCTGCCGCACATCAAGGGCGGCAAGGTGAAGCCGCTGGCGGTCACGGGACGCACGCGCCACCGCCTGCTGCCCGACGTGCCGACGTTCGAGGAGCTGGGCTACAGGGGCTTCGACGGCGTGCAGTGGTACGGCATCGTCGGGCCGGCGAACCTGCCCGCGCCGATCGTCAAGCGGCTCAACGACGAGATCAACAGGATGCTGGAAGCGCCCGACCTGCGCGAGCGGCTCGCAGGCGAGGCGCTCGAACCGATGCCGATGACGCCCGACCAGTTCGGCCAGTACATCCGCGACGACATAGCGCGCTGGTCGAAGCTCGCGAAGGACCGCGGCATCGAGCTGACCGACTGAAGCACGGCGATGGCGCACAACACGAAGGTGACGGCCGACTCGAACGCGCCGGCCGTCACGCGCATGCTCGCGGAGTTTGTCGCGACGCATCCGTCGCACGGCTGGGACGCGCAAGTCGAGCGCGAGGCGCACCGCACGTTCGGCAACTGGCTCGGCTGCGCGATCGGCGCCTCGCGCCACGCCACCCTCGAGGCAGCGCTGGCAGCGGTGCGGGAGCTGTCCCCGGCGCCGCAGGCGAGCCTGCTCGGCCGCGCCGAGCGCGTCGACGTGGCCAGCGCCGCGCTGCTCAACGGCATCGCCTCGCACACGTTCGACTTCGACGACACGCACCTGCGCACGATCATCCACCCCGCGGGGCCGGTCGCCTCGGCGGCCCTGGCGCTCGCGGAGCACCGCGGCGCATCGGGGCGAGAGCTGGTCGACGCGCTGGTGCTCGGCGTCGACGTCGCCTGCCGCGTCGGCAATGCGATCTACCCCGACCACTACGACCGCGGCTGGCACATCACGGGGTCGACCGGCATGCTGGGGGCCGCCGCCGCGTGCGCGCGGCTGCTGAAGCTCGACGCCGGGGCCACCGCCATGGCGCTCGGCATCGCCGCGTCGCAGCCGATCGGCGTGCGCGAGCAGTTCGGCACGATGACCAAGCCGTTCCATCCCGGCGGCGCGGCGCGGGCGGGCCTGATGGCTGCGCTGATGGCGCGCCACGGCTACACCGCGTCGCCGCGCGCGCTCGAGGCGCCGCGCGGCCTCATGCAGACGTTCTCGACGAAGTGCGACTGGAACGAGATCGGCGACGCGCTCGGACGGCGCTTCGAGATCGCGTCGAACACGTACAAGCCGTTCGCCTGCGGCATCGTGATCCACCCGAGCATCGACGGCTGCGTGCAGCTGCGCGACGAGCACGCGCTCGGGGCCGACGATGTCGAGCGTGTCGAGCTGCGCGTGCACCCCCTCGTCCTCGAGCTCACCGGCAAGAAGGCGCCGCGCAGCGGGCTGGAGGGCAAGTTCAGCGTCTACCACGCCTGCGCAGCCGGCATCGTGTTCGGCGCGGCGGGCGAGGCGGAATTCGCCGACGCCATGGTGACGCGGCCGGACGTCGTCGCGCTGCGGGAGCGCGTGACGGCCACCGCCGACGATGCGATCGCCGAGGAGGCGGCCGACGTCACCGTGGTCTGCAGGGACGGACGGCGGCTGCATCGCTTCGTCGCGCACGCCATCGGCAGCCTGGAGCGCCCGATGAGCGACGCGGACCTGGAGCGCAAGTTCCACGCGCTGGTGGATCCGGTGCTGGGCGCGGAGCGCGCCCGGCAGCTGGTCGCGCTGTGCGCGGGCCTCGGTGGCGCGGCGAGCGTCGCTGCGCTCGCCGCGGCGGCGCGTCCCTGAGCCGCGCCCTCAGGGCGCGGGCGCGACCTCGCAGCGCTCGCAGCGCGGCTCGGGGCCCGTCAGCACCGCGCCGGTGACCCGGTTCGGCCGGAACACGGTGCAGCCCTTGAGGCCGCGCTCCCACGCGCGGCGGTAGATCGCGCGGAACTCGTCGAGCGGGATGTCGGCTGGCACGTTCGTCGTCTTGGAGATCGCGTTGTCGACGTGCGGCTGCAGCGCGGCCTGCATCTCGACTTGCGCTTCCGCCGGCACCTCGGCAGCGGTGACGAATGCCGGCGGCAGCGGCGTGTCGCCGCTGCGCTCCCGCCACTGCGCCAGCGCGTGCGACTCGACTCCGACTCGCTCCACCGCGCCTCCCGGCCGGCGCACGTCGCGCGCGTACTCGAGCGCGAAGATCGGCTCGAGTCCGCTCGACACGTTGCCGGCGAGCAGGCTGATCGTTCCTGCCGGCGCGATCGCGGTCAGGTGGCTGTTCCGGATGCCGTGGCGCGCGATGCCGTCGCGCAAGCCCTGCGGCAGGCGCTGCACGAACGGCGCCGCGAGGTAGCGCTCGCGCGCGAAGCGCTCGAAGCTGCCGCGCTCGCGGGCCAGTTCGATCGAAGCGGCGTACGCCGCCTCGCAGATCGTGCGCATCGCCGCCGCCGCGGCGTTGCGCCCGTCCGCAGCGTCGTAGCGCAGGCCGAGCATGGCGAGCGCGTCGGCGAGCCCGGTGATGCCGATGCCCAGCCGCCGCGAGGCCTTCGCCGCCGCGGCCTGCTGCGGCAGCGGGAACGTCGAGACCTCGTAGACGTCGTCGAGCATTCTCGCCGCCACCGCCGCGGTGTCGGCGAGCGCCCGAAGGTCGAGCGCGGCACGCGGCGAGAACGCCTCGCGCACGAAGCGCGTCAGGTTGATCGAGCCGAGGTCGCACGCGCCGTAGGGCGGCAGCGGAATCTCGCCGCAGGGATTCGTCGCGCTGATCGTCTCCGCGTAGGCGAGGTTGTCCTCGGCGCGGATGCGGTCGATGAACAGCACGCCCGGCTCGGCGCTCTCGTAGGCGCTCTGCACGACGCCTTCCCACAGGGCGCGCGCAGCGACGCGGCGCTCGACGCCGAAACGCGGAAAGGCCAGCGTCCAGTCGGCGCCAACCTCGACCGCGCGCATGAACGCGTCGCTGACCAGCACCGAGAGATTGAAGTGGGTGAGCCGCCCTGGACGCCGCTTCGCCTCGACGAACGCGAGAACGTCGGGGTGCTCGCAGGCCAGCGTGCCCATCATCGCGCCGCGCCGGGGCCCCACCCCGGTCACGGTCTCGGACATCTGGTTCCACAGGTCCATGAACGACACCGGGCCGGAGGCCATGCCGCCGGTGGCGTCAGCCAGCGCGCCGTAGGGCCGCAGCGTGGAGAAGTCGACGCCGATGCCGCCGCCCTGCTGCATCGTGAGCGCCGATTCGCGCAGCGCCGCGAATATGCCGTCGAGCGAGTCCTCGACGGTGCCCATCACGAAGCAGTTGAACAGCGTGACCCGGCGCGCGGTGCCCGCGCCGGCGAGGATGCGGCCGCCGGGCAGGAAGCGGAAGTCGGACAGCGCCTCCCGGAACCTGCCCGCCCAGTGCTCGCGGTCCCGCGGCTCGCCGGCCGCCAGCGCGCGCGCCACGCGATCCCAGGTCGCGTCGATCGACGACTCGGGGGCCCCGGAAGCCGGCGCGAAGCGGTAGCGCTGCTCCCACACCGACTCCGCGAGCGCGTTGGCGAAGCCGGTCGTCATGGTTCGCGCTCGCCTGCGCCCGCACGCGGCGCGCGTACTTCGGGTGCCATGGCGCTGCCCCGCGTCGTCATTCCCGCGCAAGCGGCAATCCAGCGTCTTCGGCCGGCAGGACGCCGGGTCCACGGCTTCGCGGGGACCACGCCGGGGGAGGCGCCGCTGCCGACCATCCGTCGCCTCAGCCGCGCTCGCGCTTCTTGACCGTCGACAGCGGCAGCAGTTCGGGAAAGTCGAGCCGCCTGCGCCCCGGCTCCGCGCTCGTCCGCGGCGTTACCGCCTCCATGGTCGCGAGCGAGCGCTTCGCGAGCTCCTGGTAGCCGCGCGTGCCTTCGAGCTTCCAGGCGAGTTCCGTCTCGGTGAGCGAGCGCAGCACCTTCGCCGGCACGCCGGCGGCGATCGTGCGCGGCGGGATCACCATCTCGGCGCGCACGAACGCCATCGCGGCGACGATCGCGGACTCGCCGACGACCGCGTTGTCGTTCACCACCGCGTTCATGCCGACGAGCCCGTTGCGCTCGACTCGGCAGCCGTGGAGGATCGCGCCGTGGCCGATGTGGCCGTCCTCCTCGACCACGGTGCCCATGCCGGGAAAGCCGTGCAGGATGCAGTTGTCCTGCACGTTGGCACCCGCGCGGATCTCGATGTGGCCGAAGTCGCCGCGCAGGCTGGCGAAGGGCCCGATGTAGCAGCCGGGCCCGACGATCACGTCGCCGATGAGCACCGCGGAAGGGTGCACGAATGCCGCCGGGTCCACCACGGGGACCAGGCCGTCGATCGAGTACACCGTGAGCGCCATGCCAGCCATGTGTCTGCTCCGTCGGGTGGTGCGCCGTCGCCTCAGCCGACGAATACGCGCGCGTTGCGGAACATCCGCATCCACGGCGAATCCTCGCCCCACTCCCGCGGGTGCCACGACATCTGCACCGTGCGGAACACGCGCTCCGGGTGCGGCATCAGGATGGTGAAGCGCCCGTCCGGCGTGGTCAGTCCGGCGATGCCCTGCGGCGACCCGTTCGGGTTGAAAGGATACCGCTCGGTGGGCTCGCCCGCGGCGTCCGCGTAGCGCAGCGCCACCCAGGGCTGCGCGGCGGCGAGCTGCGCCGCGTCGCGGAACTCGGCCAGCCCCTCGCCGTGCGCCGTGGCCACCGGGATGCGGCTGCCGGCCATGCCCGCGAAGAACAGGCTCGGCGTACGACCGACCTCCAGCGTCACCACGCGCGCCTCGAACTGCTCGGAACGGTTGCGCACGAAGTGCGGCCAGTGGTCGCTGCCGGGGATGAGCTCGTGCAGGTTGCTCATCATCTGGCAGCCGTTGCACACGCCCAGCGCGAACGTGCCGGGCCGCCCGAAGAACGCGGCGAACTCGTCGCGCGCGCGCGCGTTGAACAGGATGGACTTCGCCCAGCCCTCGCCCGCGCCGAGCACGTCCCCGTACGAGAAGCCGCCGCAGGCGACCAGCCCCTGGAACTCGGCCAGCGCCCGCCTGCCCTGGATCAGGTCGCTCATGTGCACGTCGAAGGCGGCGAACCCGGCGCGGTCGAACGCCGCGGCCATCTCGACGTGGCCGTTGACGCCTTGCTCGCGCAGCACCGCCACGCGCGGGCGCACGCCGGTCGCGACGAAGGGCGCGGCGATGTTCTCGGAGGGGTCGAACGTCAGGTGCACGCGCGGCGCCGGGTCGTCGCCCAGCACGCGGTCGTACTCCTCGTCGGCGGCCTGCGGCTCGTCGCGCAACCGCTGCATCGCGTGCGTGGTCGCCGACCACGCGCGCTGCAGGTCGACGCGCTTCTCGTCGAGCAGGAGGCCGTCGACGGTCTGCACGGAGAGGCGGTCCGAGTCGTTCGGCGTCCCGACGATGGCTGCAGCAAGGCCCGCCGCGCGCGCGCGGTCGAGCAGCGGCTTTACCGTGGCGACGGGAACCTGCACGACGACGCCGACTTCCTCGGCAAAGAGCGCGGCGAGCGGAGGCGCGTCGATCCCGTCGAGCGTGACGTCGATGCCGCAGCGCGACGCGAAGGCCATCTCCGCGAGCGCGGCGAACAGGCCGCCGTCGGCGACGTCGTGGTACGCCGCCAGCCACCCCGCGGCGCGCGCTTCGGCCACGACGCGAAAAAGCGATGCCAGCGCGCCCGGATGCACGTCCGGCGCCTCGTCGCCCAGCTGGCCGTACACCTGCGCGAGCGCGGAGCCGCCGAGCCGGCGAGCGCCCTGCGAGGCGTCGAGCAGCACGAGCGCGGTGTCGCCGGCGTCGAGCGCGAGCAACGGCGTCAGCGTGCCGCGGACGTCGTCGACCGGCGCGAAGGCCGACACGACGAGCGACACCGGGGCGACGACCGCCACGTCGCGACCGTCGGCGTCGCGCCACGCGGTGCGCATCGACATCGAGTCCTTGCCGACGGGGATCGACACCCCCAGCGCGATGCAGAACTCGCTGACCGCCCGCACGGTGTCGTAGAGCGCCGCGTCTTCGCCGGGATAGCCCGCCGGGGCCATCCAGTTCGCGGAGAGCTTGACGTCGCCGAGCCCCGCGATCGGCGCCGCGATGAGGTTCGTGATCGACTCCGCCACGGCGATGCGCCCGGAGGCCGCCGCGTCGATGAGCGCCAGCGGCGTGCGCTCGCCCATCGCGAACGCCTCGCCGGCGTAGCCCGCGAAGTCCATCAGCGTCACCGCGACGTCGGCCACGGGCACCTGCCACGGCCCCACCATCGGGTCGCGCGCGCACAGGCCCCCTACCGTGCGGTCGCCGATGGTGACGAGGAACGTCTTGTCGGCGACGGCAGGGAACTGCAGCACGCGGTACGCGGCCTCGGTGAGGTCGGTCCCCGCGAGCCGGGGCGCGACGAGCTCGCGCTTCGCTCGCCGCGCGTCGCGCGCCATGCGCGGCGGCTTGCCCAGGATGACGTCGAGCGGGACGTCGACGGGCCGGTTGCGGAAGCGCGAGTCCTCGACCACCAGGCGTCCGTCCGCGCGCGCGCTGCCGACGACGGCGAACGGCGCCCGCTCGCGCTCGCAGATGGCGCGAAAGCGCGGCAGGCTCTCCGGCGCGATCGCCAGCACGTAGCGCTCCTGCGCCTCGTTGCACCACAGCTCGCGCGGCGACATGCCCGACTCTTCGGTCGGGATCGCGCGAAGGTCGAACGTCGCGCCGACGCCGCCGCCGTGCGCCAGCTCGGGCAGCGCGTTCGACAGCCCGCCGGCGCCGACGTCGTGGATCGACAGGATCGGGTTCGCGTCGCCGAGCTGCCAGCAGCGGTCGATCGCCTCCTGCGCTCGGCGCTGGATCTCGGCGTTGCCGCGCTGCACGGAGTCGAAGTCGAGGTCGGCGGCGTTCGTGCCCGTCGCCATCGACGACGCCGCGCCGCCGCCCATGCCGATCAGCATGCCGGGGCCGCCGAGCTGCACCAGCAGCGTGCCCTCGACCAGCGGCTTCTTCGCAGTGTGGTCGGCGCGGATGTTGCCCACGCCGCCGGCCACCATGATCGGCTTGTGGTAGCCGCGCCACTGCCCGCCGACCTGCATCTCGAAGGTGCGGAAGTAGCCCGCGAGGTTCGGGCGGCCGAATTCGTTGTTGAACGCCGCCGCTCCGATCGGGCCCTCGAGCATGATCGCGAGCGCGGAGGCGATGCGATCGGGCTTGCCCGCCTGCGCCTCCCACGGCTGCGGCAGCGTCGGGATCGCGAGATGCGACACCGTGTAGCCGACCAGCCCCGCCTTCGGCTTGGCGCCGATGCCGGTGGCGCCCTCGTCGCGGATCTCGCCGCCCGCGCCGGTGGCCGCGCCCGGGAACGGGGCGATCGCCGTCGGGTGGTTGTGCGTCTCCACCTTCATCAGCGTGTGCGTCGCCTCGCGGTGCGCGGCGTAGCGGCCGCCGGCGCCCGGGTAGAAGCGCGCGACCGTCGCGCCCACCATCACGGCGGCGTTGTCGGAGTACGCGACCACCGTCCCCTGCGGGTGCGCGGCGTGCGTGTCGCGGATCATGCGGAACAGGCTGCGCTCCTGCGCCTTGCCGTCGATCGTCCAGTCGGCGTTGAAGATCTTGTGCCGGCAGTGCTCGGAGTTCGCCTGCGCAAACATCATGAGCTCGACGTCGGTCGGGTCGCGGCCCAGCGCGCGGAAGCTCGCGTCGAGATAGTCGATCTCGTCGTCGGCGAGCGCGAGGCCGAGCTCGGCGTTCGCCGCCGCGAGCGCTTCCCGGCCGCGCGCCAGCAAGGGAATCGTCGCGAGCGGCCGCGGCGCGAGGTGCGTGAACAGGCGCTCCGCGTCGCGCTCGTCGTCGAGCACGACCTCGACCATGCGGTCGTGGATCAGCGGCAGCAGCGCCCGGCGGTCGCCGTCGACCAGCGGAGCGTCGTCCTCGCTGCGGACCGTGAACAGCGTGCCGCGCTCGATGCGATTGACGGCCGCGAGCCCGCAGCTGTGCGCGATGTCGGTGGCCTTCGAGGACCACGGCGAGATCGTGCCGGGCCTCGGCACGACGAGCAGCGGCGTGCCGCCATCCTCGCCGCGCGCGTCGCGCGGTCCGTAGGTCAGCAGCCGCTCCAGCGTGGCCCGCTCGGGAGGCGACAGCGTGCGCGACGTCTCGACGAAGTGCTGCCAGTGCGCGCTGATCCCGACGACGTGGTGCGCCGGCCTCGCGGCTGCGACGCCGGCGAGCAGCTTGGCGACGCGGAACGCCGAAAGGGCTCCGCGGCCGCGCAAGGAGAGGATTGCCATCGCCTGCGGATTATACGGAAAGTAGGGTCAGGCTCGACTTTCCCGCAATGGTCTCGCGGGCCGGAGCGTCGCCGACGGGAAGTCGGGTCTGACCCTGCTTTCGGAGTCCGATCCTACTTCCCGAACACCTCGTTCAGCTGCTGCGTCACGCGCACGAACGTCGTGCGCTTCGAGAGCTCGCGCAGGCGCCGCGCGCCGACGTAGGTGCAGGCCGAGCGCACGCCGCCGAGGATCTCCTGCACGGTGCCGGCGACGGGACCGCGGTAGGGCACGAGCACCTCCTTGCCCTCGGCCGCGCGGTACTGCGCGACGCCGCCCGCGTACTTCTCCATCGCCGCCTTGCTGCTCATGCCGTAGAAGCGCTGGAACTTGCCGCCGTCGCGCTCGACGGTCTCGCCGCCGCACTCGTCGTGCCCGGCGAACATGCCGCCCAGCATGACGAAGTCGGCGCCGCCGCCGAACGCCTTGGCGACGTCGCCGGGCGTCGTGCAGCCGCCGTCGGCGCAGATGTGGCCCTCGAGGCCATGCGCCGCGTCGGCGCACTCGATGATGGCGGACAGCTGCGGGTAGCCGACGCCGGTCATCTTGCGCGTCGTGCACACCGAGCCCGGTCCGATGCCGACCTTGACGATGTCCGCGCCCGACAGGATCAGCTCCTCGGTCATTTCGCCGGTGACGACGTTGCCCGCCATGATGACGAGGTGCGGGTAGCGCTCGCGGACCTTCGCGACGAACTTCACGAAGCCCTCGGTGTAGCCGTTGGCGACGTCGATGCAGACGTAGCGGACCGCCGAGTCGGCGCCCGTGCCCGCCTCGGCCATCACCTTGTGGAACTTGTCTTCGTCCGACCGGGCGATGCCCATCGAGTAGAACGCCGCCGACTTGCGCGCCAGCCCGCGGAAGAAGCCCACGTAGTCGTCGACGCCGTAGTGCTTGTGCAGCGCGGTGGACAGCTCGAACGGCTCCAGCGCCCGCGCGATCTCCAGCGTGCCGATCGTGTCCATGTTCGCGGCGACGATCGGCACGCCGTGGTACTCCACGCCGGCATGGCGGAAGCGGAACTCGCGCGAGATGTCGACGTTGCTGCGCGTCGACAGCGTGCTGCGCTTGGGGCGGATCAGCACGTCCTTGAAGTCCAGCTTGACTTCGGTTTCGAGGCGCATGTCAGTTGCTCCGGAGGGCCGTCACGGGACGCCCATGCGATCGGGGCGGCAGCCAGGCTCGAGGAGCGCGTCCGCTCGCACGGGCGGCGGCCGACACGCACACCTCGCGGGTGGCAGGACCGGGCAAGGAGGCCGCCTGACCCGCCGGCCTCCCGTTGCGGTTACGACGTGTAGCGGTTTGCATGTCGGCCGACGCGGCGATTCGCCCTGGCGTCGATCCCCGCGCGCTCCGCGACACGGGGACCCCTCGCCGCCGAGCGAGCGCCGCTCCCCCGAGGGGCAGCGAACGAAGTGGGCGTGGGGGTCGTTTCATCTGCGGCTGCGGACGACAAAACGCCGCGACCGGGGGCTTCCGGAGGCGGCGTTGGCGGAGTATACCCGCACCGAACGCCGGCCGGTATCATCGCTGCCATGCCGTCGATCGAGCACCTCCTGGAACGCAACCGCGCCTGGGCCGCCGCCGTCGAGGCGAGCCGGCCCGGGTTCTTCCGCCGGCTCGCCGCCCAGCAGACGCCGAAGTACCTGTGGATCGGCTGCGCGGACAGCCGCGTCCCCGCCAACGAGGTGATCGACCTCGACCCGGGCGAGGTCTTCGTCCATCGCAACGTCGCCAACGTCGTCGTCCACACCGACTTCAATTGTCTCGCGGTGCTCCAGTACGCGGTCGACGTCCTGAAGGTCGAGCACGTGATGGTCGTCGGCCACTACGGCTGCGGCGGCATCAAGGCGGCGCTCGAGGACAGCGCGCACGGCCTGATCGACAATTGGCTGGCACACGTGCAGGACGTGGCCTCGCGCCATGCCGCGCTGCTCGACCGGCTCGCGTCCAGGGACGACAAGGCGGACCTCTTGTGCGAGCTCAACGTCGTCGAGCAGGTCGCCAACCTCGCGCGCACGACGATCGTGCAGGATGCCTGGCGGCGCGGCCACCCGGTCGAGTTGCACGGCCTGATCTACGGGCTGGTCGACGGGCGCCTCAAGGACCTCGGCATCGGCGTCGCGTCGGCCGCGGAAGCCGCGCAGCGCTAC
This sequence comes from Betaproteobacteria bacterium, assembly GCA_029884335.1. Classification (GTDB taxonomy): domain Bacteria; phylum Pseudomonadota; class Gammaproteobacteria; order Burkholderiales; family Casimicrobiaceae; genus VBCG01. Next base: position 13,383 of record JAOUIA010000001.1, on the reverse strand, counting down.
CCGGCGGCGATCGAGGCGAAGCGCGGCTGGAAGCGCTGAACCGCCGAGGGGCCCTGGTCAGCCGTCGCGCCGCGCCGCGAGAAGGCGCAGCGTCGCGGCATCCTCCTCGCCTCCGTAGTACCGGTCGATCAGCCGCTCGAACGCCGAACCGGGCGGAGCGACTCGCGCGAACAGCGTCGCGCAGGAGCGCAGCTTGAGGTCGTCCGGCGAGCCCATGATCTCGCGCGCCGAGCGCCCCTCGACGGCGAGCAGCGCCTCGGCGCACTCGACGAGGCGCGCTCCGAGCACCGGGTGCTCGAGGTAGGCCCGCGCTTCCGCAGCTCCGGCGATCGCGTAGCGCCGCGCCATGGCGCTCGACCCCAGTCCGGCGAGCTGCGGGAAGACGAACCACATCCAGTGCGAGCGCTTGCGGCCGGCCCGCAGCTCGGCGAGCGCCGTCGCGTGCACGCCCGCCTGCGCCGCGACGAAGCGGCCGAGGTCGTGCGGGTCGTCCACGCTCTCCGCGCCGGCGTCAGTGGTGCAGGATCTTGGCGAGGAACTGCTGCGCGCGGTCGGAGCGCGGCTGGCCGAAGAAGTCGCTCTTCGTCGCATCCTCGACGATCTGGCCGTGGTCCATGAAGATCACGCGGTGCGCGACCTTGTGCGCGAAGCCCATCTCGTGGGTGACGACCATCATCGTCATCCCCTCCTTCGCGAGCCCGACCATCACGTCGAGCACCTCGTTGATCATCTCCGGGTCGAGCGCCGAGGTCGGCTCGTCGAACAGCATGCAGATCGGGTCCATCGACAGCGCGCGCGCGATCGCCACGCGCTGCTGCTGCCCGCCGGAGAGCTGGCCGGGAAACTTGTCGACGTGCGCCTGCAGCCCCACGCGGTCGAGGTAGCGCAGGCCCCGCGCATCGGCCTCGTCCTTGCCGCGCCCGAGCACCTTCACCTGCGCCAGCGTGAGGTTCTGGCGCACCGTGAGGTGCGGGAACAGCTCGAAGTGCTGGAAGACCATGCCCACGCGGGCACGGAGCTTCGAGAGGTTCGTCTTCGGGTCGCCGACGGGGGTGCCGTCGACGAGGACCTCGCCCTTCTGGAACGCCTCGAGGCCGTTCACGACCTTGATGAGCGTCGACTTGCCGGAGCCCGAGGGGCCGCAGACGACGACCACCTCGCCCTTCTCGACCTTCGTCGTGCAGTCCTTGAGCACCTGGAACGCGCCGTACCACTTCGACACGTCGCGGATCTCGATCATGGCCATGGAAGCACCGACTCCCTTCAACGCACGACGGCGACGCGGCGCTGCAGCCGCTTGACCAGCCACGACAGCGTGTAGCAAAGCACGAGGTAGACGACCGCGACGAACACGTACATCTCGACCAGCCGGCTGTCGCGCTGCGCGATCTTGGAGGCGGCCCCGAGGAAGTCGGTCGCGGAGATCACGTAGACGAGCGAGGTGTCCTGGAACAGGATGATCGTCTGCGTGAGCAGCACCGGGATCATGTTGCGGAACGCCTGCGGCAGCACGACGTGCCCCATCGCCTGCCAGTAGTCGAGGCCGAGCGCGTACGCCGCGGACACCTGCCCGCGCGGGATCGACTGGATGCCGGCGCGCATGATCTCGCAGAAGTAGGCCGCCTCGAAAAGGATGAACGTGATGATCGCGGTCCGCTCGGCGCCGATCGGCGGCGGCCGCTCCGAGCCGGTGATCCCCTGCACGATCAGCGGCATCAGGAAGAAGAACCAGAACAGGACCAGCACCAGCGGGATCGACCGCATCAGGTTGACGTAGCCCGCCGCCGCCAGCGCCAACGGCCGGAACGACGACAGGCGCGCCATCGCGAGCAGCGTGCCGAAGAAGAGGCCGCCGGCCGCCGCCGTCGCCGTCAGCTGCACCGTGTACTGGAAGCCCTTCCAGAGGTACGGCAGCGAGTTGACGATGACCGCGAAGTCGAAGCCCACGACGCGGCCCCTACTTCCCGCCGCCGGCGATGTAGCCGGGCACCGCCGTGCGCCGCTCGACCCAGGCCATGACCCGGTTCGCCGTCATCGCGATGACGATGTAGACGATCGTCGCCGCGGAGAACGCCTCGAAGAAGTTGAAAGTGTACTCGCCCATCTCGCGCGAGCGGAACGTGAGCTCCATCAGGCCGATCGTGAGCGCGATCGACGAGTTCTTGATGAGGTTCATCGTCTCGCTGGTGAGCGGCGGGATGACGATGCGGAAGGCCATCGGCAGCAGCACGTGCCGGTAGACCTGGGCCTCCGAGAGGCCGAGCGCGCGGCCGGCCATGCGCTGGCCGCGCGGCAGCGACTGCACGCCGGCGCGCACCTGCTCGGCGATGCGCGCCGAGGTGAACAGCCCGAGGCAGAGGATCGCCGACAGGAACTGCGCGTAGATCGGCTCGGTCGAGGTCATCCAGCCCTTGAGCGGCGGGACGAACTCCGGCACGACGAAGTACCAGAGGAACATCTGCACCAGCAGCGGGATGTTGCGGAACAGCTCGACCCAGGCGTTGCCGAGCCGCACCAGCCAGGGCCGCTCCGTGGTGCGGATCACGCCGATCACGCTGCCCAGCGCGACCGCGATCACCCACGCGACGGCGGACACCGCGAGCGTCCACGCCAGCCCCGAGAGGATCCACTCCCAGTAGAAGGCGTCGCCGTCGGGCGTCTGCTGGAAGAAGACCCCCCAGTTCCACTTGTAGTTCATGGGCGCGGCCGACAGAAAACGCGGCAAGGCTCCGCGTTTTCTGTCGGGAAGGTATCAGAGCGGCGACTTCGGGCGGCCGTGCGCCGCCGCTGGTCAACGGCGACGAAACCCCGAGCGCAATGCGCGAGCGGGCGCACTCCGGGCGCGGGTGCCATGCCGCCGGCTATGGCGGCACGGGACCTCCCCTGCTATTGCACGCCCTTGTCGTTCGGGTTCGCGAAAGCTTCCCTGATCGCGGGCGTCGCGGCGAAGTTCATGTTGATGCCGCGCGGCGGAATCGGGCTCGTGAACCACTTCGCGTAGATCTGGTTGATCTCGCCCGACTTGTACACGGCCGCGACCGCGCGGTCGACCAGCGCCTTGAACTGCGGGTCGTCGCGACGCAGCATCATGCCGTAGGGCTCGGTGCGCAGCGATTCGGGCAGGATCATGTAGTCGCCCGGGTTCGGCTGGTTGGCGATCTGCCCGGCGAGCAGGATGTCGTCCATGATGAACGCCTGCGCGCGGTCGGTCGCGAGGAGCTGCATCGACTCGGCGTGATCCTTCGCCTGCAGCTCCTTGAAGTCGATGCCCTTGGCCTTCTCGTAGCCGCGCAGCAGCGGGATCGACGTGGTGCCCGACGTCGAGGCCACCGTCTTGCCGTTCAGGTCGGCGAACGTCTTGACGCCCGAGGTCTTCTTCACCGCGGCGGAGACGTTGATGACGAAGTACGTCGGCCCGAACGCCACCTGCTTCTGCCGCTCGACCGAGTTCGTCGTCGAGCCGCACTCGATGTCGATGGTGCCGTTCTGCAGCAGCGGGATGCGGTTCGCGGAGGTCACGGGCTGGTAGGCGACCTTGAGGGCCGGCATCTTGAGCTCGGCCTTCACGGCGTCGACGACCTTCGCGCACAGGTCCATCGCGTAGCCGACCGGCTGCTGCTTGTCGTCGAGGTAGGAGAACGGGATCGACGACTCGCGGTGGCCGACGGTGATCGCGCCGGTGTCGCGAATCTTCTTCAGCGTGCCGTCGAGCTGCTGGGCGAGCACCGGGGTGGCGACGAGCGCGGCGAGCGCCATCGCGACGGACGTGCGTTGAACGGCTTTCATGGGGGCAACTCCTCCTTGGGATCCCGGCGCCTGGACGGCCGGGAGAACCTGCCGATTCTACGAGTGCCGCCCCGCTTTTGAAAGCGATGCCGGCGCGGGCGCGGCGCACCCCTATAATCGACGCGTGCCGTCACCCGCGCCCCAGCTGCCGCCGGTCTGCCGCGTCGCCGAGGTGCGCGCGATCGAGGAGCGGGCCGCGGGCGTCCCCCTGATGGAGCGCGCCGGCGCCGCCGCCGCGCAGGTCGCGCAGGAAATGATCGCCGGGCAGCGCGGGCCGATCGTCGTGCTTGCGGGGCCCGGGAACAACGGCGGCGACGGATTCGTCGTCGCGCGGTGCCTGCGCGAGACCTTCCACGACGTGACCGTCGTCTTCCGCGCCGATGCGACGAGGCTCCCGCGCGACGCCGCCGAGGCCCACGCGAAGTGGCAGGCGTCCGGCGGCGCCACGGTGCCCGACCCGCCCGGTCGCCGGCCCGCGCTCGTCGTCGACGCCCTCTACGGCATCGGCCTGGGGCGCCCGCTCGCGCCGCGCGATGCCGAGCTCGTGGTGTGGGCGAACGCGCAAGGCGCGCCCGTGCTCGCGCTCGATGTGCCCACGGGGCTCAACGCGGACACCGGCGTGGCCACGGCGCCGGCGATCCGTGCCACGGCCACGGCGACGTTCATCGCGCTGAAGCCGGGGCTCCTCACCGGCGTGGGGCCGGACATGTGCGGGACCGTCAGCGTGCACGCGCTCGGCCTCGACCCCGGACCCGCAACCGGTCGCGCGCTCGCTTGGCCCGCGCTCGCTGCCGCATTGCCCGAAGTGCTGGCACGGCGCACCCGCGTCGTGCACAAGGGCACGTTCGGTACGCTGGCGATCGTCGGCGGCGCCGAGGGCATGGTCGGCGCGCCGCTGCTCGCCGGTCGCGCGGCACTGCGCGCCGGCGCCGGCAAGGTCCGCGTGGGTTGCGTGGCGGCGAGCTGCCCGGCCGTCGACCCGGGCACGCCCGAGCTGATGCTGCGCGACGCGGCGACGGTGCTCGACGGCGAGGCGAACGCGATCGTCGCCGGCTGCGGCCTCGGCGCGACCCAGGCGGCGGTGAACGCGCTGCGCCGGGCGATCGAGGCTGCCGTCCCCCTGCTGCTCGACGCGGACGCGCTCAACATGCTCGCCGCCGACCCGGCACTGCGCGAGCGCGTGCGCGCGCGCAACCGGGACACGATCGCCACGCCGCACCCTGCGGAGGCCGCTCGCCTGCTCGGCGGCGAGCTCGCCGGCGTGCAGCACGACCGGCTCGCAGCCGCGCACGCGATCTCGCGCGAGCTGCGCGCCCACGTCGTGGTCAAGGGCGCGGGTAGCGTGATCGCGCATCCCGACGGAACGTGGGCGATCAACACCAGCGGCAACCCCGCCCTCGCCGCCGCGGGGTCGGGAGACGTGCTGTCGGGGATCGTCGGCGCGCTGCTCGCGCAGCACATCGACGCGGGGAACGCGCTAGAGATAGGCGTGTGCCTGCACGGCGCCGCGGCGGACGCGATCGTGGCGCAGGGGCGCGGCCCCGTCGGCGTGCTGGCGTCCGAGGTCGCCGACGCCGCCCGCGACCTCATCAACCGCGCGTCTTCAGGGCAGTAGCAGCGTCGCCCCGGTCGTCGCGCGCGACTCGAGCGCGCGGTGCGCGGCTGCGGCCTCGGCGAGCGGGAACGTCTGCCGCACGTCCGCCTTCACCGCGCCCTTGCGCACCATCGCGAACATCTGCTGCGTCATCTCGAGCAGGTCGCTGCGCTTCGCCGCGTAGCTGAACAGCGTCGGCCGTGTCGCGAACAGCGAGCCCTTCTGCGCGAGCAGCATGATGTTGAACGGCGGGACCGGCCCGGACGCGGAGCCGAAGCTCACGAAGAGGCCGCGCGGCGAGAGACAGTCGAGCGACGCCGGAAACGTGTCCTTGCCGATCGAGTCGTAGACCACCGGCACCCCTTGCCCGCCGGTCAACTCCTTCACGCGCGCGGCGAAGTCCTCGCGCGTGTAGACGATCGTCTCGGCGCAGCCGTGCTCGCGAGCGAGCGCCGCCTTGGCGTCGGAAGACACGGTCCCGATCATCCGCACGCCGAGCGCCTTCGCCCACTGGCAGGCGATCAGCCCGACGCCGCCGGCCGCCGCGTGGAACAGGATCGTCTCGCCGCCCTTGAGCGGGAAAGTCCGGCGGAACAGGTACTCGACGGTCAGCCCCTTCAGCATCAGCGCCGCGGCGTCGCGATCGGCGATGTCGTCGGGCAGCGGCACGAGCCGGTCGGCAGGGTAGTTGCGCGCCTCGCTGTAGGAGCCCGGCGTGCCGCCGCAGTAGGCGACGCGCTGGCCCACCGCGAGGCCGGACCCTTCGGTGCCCGGGCCGAGCGCCTCGATCACGCCCGCCGCCTCGCTGCCGAGGCCGGCCGGCAGGGGCAGCGCGTACTGGCCGCTGCGGTGGTACGTGTCGAGGTAGTTGACGCCGATCGCGGTGTGGCGCACGCGGGCCTCGCCCTGCCCGGGCGCCGCGAGCGCGACTTCCTCGAACTGCATGACTTCGGGGCCGCCGGCGGCGTGGATGCGGATGGCGCGTGGCATGGCAGGGGATCTCCGTGAGTCAGGACACGAGGGCGCGGAACGTCGCGAAGCCCGCGACGGTCAGCAGCAGCGAGCCGGCAAGGTGCGCGGCCGCGAGCAGGAACGCGGCGCCGTGGTCGCCTCGCATGGCGAGCTCCGCGACTTCCGCCGAGTAGGTCGAGAACGTGGTGAGCCCGCCGAGCAGGCCCGTCACCGTGAACAGCCGCCACTCGTGCGCGAGGTCGCCGCGCGCGAGGAAGAACGCAACCGCCAGGCCGACGAGGTAGCCGCCGATCAGGTTCGCGGCAAGCGTGCCGAGCGGGAACGACGGCGCCTTCGGGTTGAGCCACGCCGAGAGCCCCCAGCGCAGCCACGCGCCGAGGGCGGCGCCGATCCCGACGGCGGCGAACTGGCCGATCATGCCGGCGATTCTACGGCAGCAGGAACCATGCGTTGGCGATGCGCCCGCCGACCACCTCGTAGGTGACCACGGCCTCGAGCACGCCTTCCGGCACGCCGGTGACGCGCTCGTGGTCGACGACGAAGCGGTCGAACGCGATGCGCCGCACGATCTTGGCGTGCAGCGAAGGCGCACCGTCGAAGCGGCGCCTGTAGCGCGCCCGCAGCGCCTCCTTGCCCGACTCGGTGAGCGTGTTCGGCGCCCGCCAGAGCCTCGCGTCGTCGGCGTAGCACGCGAGGAACGCCTCGAGGTCGCGCGCGTTGTACGCCTCGAGCTGGCGCTGCACGATCGCCTCGGCTTCGGTCATCGCCTTCTCCCGGCCGTGAATCGAGGTCAGACTCCCATCTTGCCGGAGCCACGCCGGCGCCCACGAAGAATGAGGGTCAGAGTCGCATTTCGCGATCCGGCGCCCGGCCTGCAGCGCCTGCCGCTGCAAGATGTCACTCCGCCCCTCATTTTCCGCAATCCGACTCTGACCCTCGATTTCTGCGAAATGCGAGTCTGGCCCTCATTTTCTAGCGGACGAACTGCTCGACGTAAGCGGCGCCCAGCCCCACCGCCTCGTAGTGCCGGCGGCACATGTCGATCTTGCTCCACACGTCCTCGTAGCCGACCTGCCGTCCCTCGTCGTCGAGGTAGACCATCGCGCCGAGGATGTTGAAGAACGTGATCATCTCCGCGCAGTCCGCGGGCACGGTCAGCGTGTGGGTCTCGCCCGGAGGCTCGTAGACGAAGCTGCCCTCCTCCGCGGTCCACGGGTGCTCGAGATACTTCCAGCGCCCCTTGATGACGTAGCCGACGACGGCCATCGGGTGGCGGTGACGATGCAGCACGCCGCTGCGGCGCACGCGCAGCAGGTTGCACCAGCCGCCGGTCACCGTGTTGAGCAGCAGCGGCCGGAACCAGACGTCCTTCGCCTGCGGCACCCAGACCCGCTCGTCGGACGGGATCGCGCCGACGGCGATCTCCGGCCGGATGCCCGTGGTCGGCGGCACGCTCGGCGCGCTCATCGGTCGTCCTTCGCGGTCTCCTGCCTCGCCTTGCACTCCTCGGCGAGCGCGGCGAGCTCGGAGGGCGCGTCGTAGCGCCCGGGCCAAGCGCGTCGCGCGCGCCGATACCAGTAGCGCGCGTTGTCGACGTCGCCCTCCATCGCGTGGACGATGCCGTGCGCCCAGCAGCCCAACGCGCTCTCGTCCTTCTGCACCAGGACGTGCGCGCCCTGCCAGTCGCCTTTCCGGAGGTGTCGCAGCGCGGTTCCCAAAGGCATGGAGGGCTCCTCAGGCGATGTGCCAGCCGCCGTCGACTGCGAGCAGCGCACCGGTGATGAACGCCGCGGCGGGCGAGACGAGGAACGCGATCGCTGCCGCGACGTCGGCGGGTTGCCCCCAGCGGTTGAGCGGCGTGCGCGCGAGGATGGGAGCACTGCGCGCCGGGTCGCTCCATACGGGCTTCGTGAGCGGCGTCTGGATCCAGCCCGGCGCAACGGCGTTCACGCGCACGCCCTCGGCCGCATACGCGACGGCGAGCGAGCGGGTGAGCTGCACCACGCCGCCCTTGCTCGACGCGTAGCCCGGCGCGTGCGGCGCGCCGAAGAACGAGTACATCGAGGCGATGTTGACGATGGCGCCCTTTCCCTGCGCGAGCCGCGCCCGCGAGTGGGCGCAGCAGCGCATCGTTCCGGTCAGGTTGACCGCGATCGTCTTCTCGAACTCTGCCGGCTCGTGCTCGACGCCGCGGCGGATGATGCCCGCGCAGTTGACCAGCACGTCGAGCCGCGGCAAGGCCCCGACCAGGCGCTGCACGGCGGCGTCGTCGCAGACGTCCAGCGCGAGCGCGTCGCGGCAACGGAAGCCCGGGGCCTCGCGCGCCGCGTCGGCTTCGCCCTGCGTCGCGCCCGTCACCGTCACCACCGCGCCCAGCGAGGCCAGCGCGTCGGCGACGGCCGCCCCGATGCCGCTGGTGCCGCCGGTCACCAGCGCCACCCGCCCGGCCAGCATGTCCTCGCGAAACGTGCTCGTGATCATCGCTTCAGCCCCCCGATCGAAGTCGCGAACTCGCGCGCCGCCTTCGCAACGTCTTCCGCGCTGGCACCCGGCTTGTAGAGGTTCGACCCGGTGCCGAATCCCGACGCGCCCGCGGCCCAGTACGGTGCCATGTTGTCTGCGCGAATGCCGCCGACGGCGAACACCAGCGTCCCCTTCGGCAACACTGCCCGCCACGCCTTCAGCGCAGCCGGCGGCAGCGCTTCGGCGGGAAACATCTTGAGCGCGTCCGCGCCGGCGGCCAGCGCCGCGAACGCCTCGGTTGGAGTGGCGACACCGGGGCAGCAGACCATGCCGAGCCGCTTCGCCTCGCGCACGACGGCGAGGTCGGCGTGCGGCATCACGACGATGCGTCCACCGGCGTCGCGCACCCGGGCCACGTCGGCGACTTCGATCACGGTGCCCGCGCCGATCAGGCAGCGCTCGCCGAATCGCCGGGCCAGTCGGCCGATGCTGTCGAACGCGTCCGGCGAGTTGAGCGGAACCTCGAGCACGCGGAAGCCCGCGGCGAAGAGCGCATCGCCGATGGCGTCGACTTCGGAGGGCCTGATCCCGCGCAGCACCGCGATCAGCGGCAGCGGCGTCAGGTACGGCGAGAGAGGGTTCATGCGGTCGCTTCGATGGGCCAGCCCGCGTGGCGGGCGAGGCGGACGAGGCCGCGCACGGCGGCATCGGGCGGGCCGGGCTCGGCAGCGATGCCGGACTGCGCGAGCGCGGAGCGGTAACGCGCCACCAGCGCGTCCGCCCCGATGACCCGCACGCGATCGCCGCCGAGGCCGCGCGATGCGGCCCACTGCCGGGCGTGGCGGATCTCGTGGCCGATGAGCAATCCGGAGAGCCAGTCGGCGACGTCGGGCCCGTCGAGCGCGCCGGTGAGCGCCAGCGTGCGCGCGCCGAACGCAAGGTGCGAGAGCGCGCCTTCGCGCAGGCCTTGCGCGACGCCGCGCGCGAACGCGCGGCCGGAGGGGTCGGGCGCAGCGCCTGGCTGCGCGAGGCGGCCGAGGATGCTGTGCGCGAGCAGCACCGCGTAAAGCTCGCCGGTCATGAACGTCGTGAAGCCCTGCAGCCGCCTGCCGGCGACGTGCGCCCACTTGCTGTGCGTTCCCGGCAGCACGGCGAGCACAGTCTCGTCGTCGCCGACCGCGCCGGCGAGCTGCGTCTCCTCGCCGCGCATCACGTCCGGAAGGCCGTCCTCGCCGCGCGCGAGGAGCCCCGGCACGACGACGAGCTCGCCTCCGGGAGTCGCCACGAGGCGGCGCGCAAGTTCGTCGAACGATGCCGGGCACTCGACGTAGGGCGCTTCGACCCAGCCTTGCCGGCTGCCGATCATCCCGGAGGCGATGCGCTTGACGCGCAGGTCGCGCCAGTCACCGAGCAGCGCGTCGAGCGCCTCCGCGAAGCGGGCATCGCGCACCGCCTGGATGCCGAGCGGCGCCTCGCGCGAGGCGATCACGCGCCCATCGCGCCCGACGAGCGCGGCGCGCGCCGCGGTGGTGCCCCAATCGACGGCGATCAGCGCGGCGGCGTCCATCCGCGCATTTTGGCACGACCGGCAGCCGGCCTTGCGCCGGGACTACGCCGGGGCTAGCTGTGAAGTCTCAGGACGTTGTTTCCGTCCGGCAGGATCTGTCCGCAGACGTGAATCGTCGTCCCCGCGAAGGCGGGGACGCAGCGTCTTGTAAGCTCGCAGGTCACCCTGAACGGACGTCACTGGGTCCCCGCCTTCGCGGGGACGACGGATGATCCAGGCCCATGTTCGGGTGGAACAACGTCCTGACAGTCGACAGCTAGCGCTCCCAGCGCTCCGCAGCCGCGTCGTCGCTTGCGCGCGCTTCGACCCAGCGGGTCCCCTGCGCCGTGCGCTCCTTCTTCCAAAACGGCGCTCGCGTCTTGAGATAGTCCATCACGAACCGGCAGGCGTCGAAAGCCTGGCCGCGATGCGCGCTCGTCACCGCGACGAGCACGATCTGGTCGGACGGCGCCAGCTCCCCGACGCGGTGCACGACGCGCATCGCGTAGACGTCGAAGCGCCGCTTCGCCTCGTCGACGATCGCCTGCAGCGCCTTCTCGGTCATGCCCGGGTAGTGCTCGAGCGTCATGGCCGCCACGCCGTCGCCTTCGTTGACGTCGCGCACCGTGCCGACGAACACGGCGACGGCGCCGACGCGCGCGTCGCCCTTGCGCAGCGCGGCGATCTCCGCGCCGACGTCGAAATCGGCCTCCTGGATGCGGACTTCCACGGCTACCCGCCGGTCACTGGCGGAAACAGCGCGACCTCGTCGTTGTCGCGCACCGCGTCGTCCGGCTTCGCGAGCTCGTGGTTCACCGCTACGCGCACGGCGCGCCCCGGCGCGAGCTCGGCAGCGAAGGCGCCGCCGCGCGCGCGCAACGCGTCGAGCACGCCGGCCACCGTCGAAGGGGCGCTCGCGGGCAGCTGCAGCGTCTCGCCCGGGCTGGCGAACGCCTCGCGCAGGCGCGCAAGGAAGACCAGCCTGACAGCCACGGGCGGGGAGTCGCGCATGGAAGCGGCGGCGCCTGGCGCGCCGCGCTCAGAAGCGGAACTGGACGCCGAACTGCACGCGGTCGGCGTCGGGGAACAACCCGCGCTCGTAGTCGCCGGTCTGGTGCCCGACGCGCGCGTACTCGAGCTTCAGTCCCAGCGCGCGAGTGAAGTCGTAGCGCAGCCCGACGCCGTACTGCAGGCCGTCGTCGGTGCGCCGTTCGGGCCCCGCGAGCGACGTGCGCATGGCAGGCGCCAGCTCGGACTGCGCGTAGCCCAGGCGACCGTACAGCGAGAGCGACCGCCAGAACGACCACGCGCCGACGACGTCCACGTTCCACTGCCGCGCACCGTCCTGCGTGTCGCCGGGGCGCACGAGGCCGACGCCGCCGCGCCCGGTGAGCCGATAGGCGGTGCTGCTGGCCACGCTCGCCTCGAGAGCGAAGTCGCGGCGGAATCGATACCCGCCGAATGCGCTCGTGCGCGCCGCCGGCTCGGCCTCGAGCGGCGTGGCGAACGCGAAGCTCGGTGCGAGGGCGCCGAACGTCAGCCCCTGCTCGGAGCCGGCGTCGCGAACCGAGACCCCGCCGTAGAACCCCGACGGCTTTGCGCTCTCGGCGGCGAACGCCGCTGGCGCCGACGCCAGGGCCAGCGCGGCGCAATAAGCCACCAGGTTGCTGCGCGTGAGTCGTATCGGGATCGGCACTGGCTGCCCTGCACGGTTCGACGGCTGCGCTGCCCGTCGGTTCCACTAAACACCCGCCCGGGGGGCAGCGTCAATGCGAAGCGTCGGCCGCCACGGCCCTGGCCTCGACAAACGTGGCAAGCGCGTCAAAGTCGCCCAAAGTAAATACAGGTACTTTTTCCGCCGCAAACCGCTCGGGCCGGTCGGTCGCCAGCCCGACGATGCACGGGTCGCTCCCGAGCATGAGGGGCTTCCCGAGATCCGGCCGGTGGATTTCGAGCTTCGGGATCGGCGAGCGCTTGAAGCCCTCGACGAGCACGAGGTCGCAGGGAGACAACCGGGCAAGCGCCTCCGCCAGCGTGAGTTCGGGCGCCCCGCGCAACTCGTGCATCAGCGCCCACCGGACAGCCGAAGTCACCAGGACCTCCGTGCATCCCGCAGCCCGGTGGCGGTAGCTGTCCTTGCCGGGCCGGTCGATCTCGAAGTCGTGGTGGGCATGCTTCACCAGCGCCACCCGAAGTCCCTTCGCCACAAGCCGGGGAATGACCTGCTCGATGAGCGTGGTCTTGCCGCTGCCGGACCAGCCGGCGAATCCGAATACTCGCATGGGCCAAGAAGCCGCGCGTTAGACGCTTTTGCTGCCAAATGGCATGCTTTAGCGGGTCTTGAGCGGAGTCATACGACGCCGTGACCCAATACGGCCACGGTGACCGTGACCAGTCCGAGGATCAGGTTGATCCCGACGAGCCGGCGCACCTGCGCCAGGGCAGCGCCCGCCGCTTCCCACTGGCCGGCATCGACCCCGGCGCGCACCCGCGGATAGGGGACCGCGACGATGAACCCGTAGATCGCAGCCATCAGCAGGCCCAGCGCGCTCATCGCGTGCACGTGGGCCCCGAAACGGGCGAAGCCGCCGGCGCCGAAGATCATCATGAATCCGGTGACGATGATGATCGCGACGGCGGCGCCGACCCACCGGAAGAACGTGGCCAGCGTCGCCGCCATGAGCGCGAGCCGCTGCGGCGGCGGGAGCTGCTGCGCCGCGGGCCGCAGCGCGACGTGCGCGAAGAACATCCCGCCCACCCAGACGATGGTGGAGAGCAGGTGCAGCCAGACGGCAATGCGCATCGGGATTCTCCTTGACCCCCGATTGTAGGCAACCCGGGGCGCCCCGGTTGGCTTCCCCGGCCCGGACGACTATGCTCCGCGGCGTAGGCTGGGGCGCGCACCCCATGCCTGGCCTCCAGCGTCCCGTACCGGAAGTTCCTTGCACAAGGACGAGCGAGAAATGACGCGCTGCATTGTTGCCGGTCTTGCGGGTATTCGCGATACCCGCTGCGACCGGCG
>JAOUIA010000062.1 GCA_029884335.1 Betaproteobacteria bacterium | reverse complement strand
GGCGACGTGCGCGACGTCCATCAGCGGCTCGACCGCGATCTGCCCGCTGGCCTGCGGCACGCCCTTCGCCATGCGCGCGGCCATCTCGGTGGCGGCGTTGCCGATGTCGATCTGGCCGCAGGCGATGTCGTGCTTGCGCCCGTCGAGCGACAGCGACTTCGTGAGCCCGGTGATCGCGTGCTTCGTGGCGGTGTAGGGCGCGGAGTTGGGGCGCGGCGCGTGCGCCGAGATCGAGCCGTTGTTGATGATGCGCCCGCCGCGCGGCGTCTGCGCCTTCATCCGGCGGTAGGCGGCCTGCGCGCAGAGGAAGGAGCCGGTGAGGTTGATCGCCACGACCTTCGACCAGTCGTCGTGGGCGATGTCCTCGATCGGGCCGCCGAGGGAGATGCCGGCATTGTTGAACAGCAGGTCCACGCGGCCGAAGGCAGCGACGGTGCGCTCGAACAGCGCGTCGACCGAGCGCGGATCGGACACGTCCGCAGGCACGGCCAGCGCCCGGCCGGCGCCGGCGCCCGAGGCCGCGACTGCCTCGGCGAGCGGCTCCGGGCGGCGTCCCGCCAGCACGACCCGCCATCCCGCCGCCAGCAGCGCCAGGGCGCACGCCCTGCCGATCCCGCTGCCCGCGCCCGTCACGACCGCCACGCCATCCTTCATCGCCTGCTCCGGAGGAATCTGCCGACCGTCGATTCTACGGGGACGACGGGCGGCGGCCTTGCCGCGCTGCGCCTTGCGCTCCCGACGAACGTCGTGGTCCGGCCGCGCCCGCTATGCTAATGTCATAGCGCCACCGGGACTTCCGCCGCCGGGAGGGTCGAGCAAGCCCAGCGCCATGCACTGCCCGAACTGCCGCTCCGACAACGCCGCGACGACGCGCTTCTGCACGTCCTGCGGCGCCGTGCTGGTCGAGGAGGCGCCCGGAGGCGGGCGGCGGCGCATCCTCCGGCCCTGGGGCCTCAGCAGCAGCGCGCCGCGCACCGTCTCCCCGGACTTTCCGGACCTCGCGGTTTCGCCGATCCTCGCCGAGCGACGGGCCTGGCGCGTGGATGCCGGTCTCGCCGGCGCCGTCGCCGCCATCGTCGTTCTGGTCGCCGCGTTGCACCCATGGCTGCAACGGGCGGGGGCCGAGCCGTCCTCGCGCGTCGACGAACGGACCGTTGCACCCCCAGCGCCCGTGGCCGCCCCGGCCGTGGCCATCGCGCAGGAGGCCAGGTTGTCCGCGCCCGCGCTGGTCGAGCGCGTGCCGCCGAGGGCCAGGGCGGAGACCGGCGCACCGCGCGCTGCGGATTCTTCGTCCACGGGCGCCCCGTCGCGCCCGGTCGCTGCGCGCGCCATGCCGGCGACGCCGGCGAGCTACGCGATGCCGTCGCGCGAGGGGATCATCGCGGACGGGCAGGGCGCGGAAGCGCCGCCGACGCCCGCGCCGCCCCCCGCCGCCCCCTCCGTCGAGCCGGACCGCTGGCAGGTGCTGCGTGCCGAGCTCGACCGCTGCCAGCCGCTCGGCGTTTTCGAACGCGCAACCTGCGAGCAGCAGGCGCGGCTCGTCCACTGCGACAGCTACTGGGGCCACGTGGCCCTGTGCCCGCCGCTGCTGGCGGACTCGCGCCGCTGACGCTAGGTCCTCGCCGTCGCCCGCAGCGACGGCCGGACCCGTCATCCGCGCGTCATGCGCCGGTGCCCCGCCCGGCGTCGCGCGACGACAGCAGCAGGTTGAGCAGGATCGCGCCGAACGTCGCGGTGCCGATGCCGCCGAGCGTGAACGCGCCGACCTTGAGCGCGAAGTCCCCGGCGCCGAGCACGAGCGTGACCGCCGCGACGATCAGGTTGCGGTTCTGCGTGAAGTCGACCTTGTTGTCGACCCAGATCTTCGCCCCGGCCACGGCGATCAGGCCGAACACGACGATCGACACGCCGCCCAGCACGGGTCCCGGGATCGTCTGGATCAGCGCGCCGAACTTCGGCGAGAAGCCGAGCACGATGGCGATCAGCGCGGCGACGACGAACACCAGCGTCGAGTAGATCTTCGTCACCGCCATCACGCCGATGTTCTCCGCGTAGGTGGTGACGCCGGTGCCGCCCGCGTAGCCGGCGACCACCGTGGCGACGCCGTCGCCGACGAAGGCGCGGCCCATGTAGCGGTCGAGGTCGCGGCCGGTCATCGCCGCCACCGCCTTCACGTGCCCGAGGTTCTCCGCGACGAGGATGATCGCGACCGGCGCGATCAGCGCGATCGCCTCCGCCTTGAAGTTCGGCGCCGCGAACTGCGGCAGTCCCAGCCACGGCGCGGCCGCGACGGCGGCGAAGCTCACCGGCTTGCCGAGCCCCATGCCGTTGGCGAGCGCGAGGTAGACCGCGTAGGCGAGCGCCAGCCCGACCAGGATCAGCAGCCGCTGCACCATGCCGCGGGTGAACACGGCCACGCCGCCGACCAGCACGATGGTCACCACGGCCATCCACGCGTCGAAAGGCGTGGCGGTCGCGCCCTTGACGGCGATCGGCGCGAGGTTGAGCCCGATGACGGCGACGACCGCGCCGGTCACGATCGGCGGCATCAGCTTCTCGATCCAGCGCGTGCCCGAGGCCATGACCACGACGCCGATCAGCGTGTACAGCGCTCCGCAGGCGATGATGCCGCCCAGCGCCGTGCCGAGGTTGGGGTTCGGCCCGCTGCCGGCGTAGCCCGTCGCGGCGATCACCACCCCGATGAACGCGAAGCTCGAGCCGAGGTAGCTCGGCACCCGCCCGCCGACGACCAGGAAGAAGATCAGCGTGCCCACGCCCGACATCAGGATCGCGACGTTCGGGTCGAAGCCCATCAGCAGCGGCGCCAGCACCGTGGCGCCGAACATCGCGACGACGTGCTGCGCGCCCATGGCGACCGTCTGCGGCCAAGGCAGCCGCTCCTCGGACGCCACCACCCCCTCGGTGCGCACGGTCCACTGCGGGAAGTAGCCCATCGCGATCCCCTTTGTTGTTGTCGGCGACCGCGATTATCGCCGTTTCCGGGGAGGGGACCGCACAGGCCCCCCGGCTCGATGCAAGAGGCGCAACGTCGGCGGCGCGGCAATCACCGCCCGCCCGAACGCCTGTTGCGTCGACCGGCTAGGTCGGGAGCATGCAGGCGGTGCGCACGCGCTCGTACTCCTCGGACGTGTCGATGCGCGCCTGGCGCTCCGCCAGCGTGCGCTGCGCCTCGCGCATGAAGCCGTCGAGCGTGTGCGCGAGCTTGCGGTCGAGCAGGCGCTGCGCCTCGGCGACATCGCCGGCGTACAGGGGCTCGACGCCGAGCGTGCGCGCGAGGTCGTAGCGCAGCTGCAGCGCTGCCTCCCGCGCGAACTCGACGTACACCGCGACGTGGCGCTCCTCGTGCTCGCGGATGACGCGCGCGCGGCACGGGTCGCCGCTGAACTCGCGCGCCACGAACACGGTCAGCGGCTGCACGTACAGTTCGACGGACACCTGCGGCCTGATGCACGCGCGCGCGCCGCGCCGGTCCTCGAGGCCCTTGACCTCGAACGTCGAGCGGTGGCCGAAGTTCGCGAGCGTGAGGCCGACCGTGCGGTGCCCGGGCGACGGGCCCTCGCTTAGGCGCGTCAGCGCCTCGAACGGCGTGGCGCGGTTCTCGGTGACGGCGTGCGGGGCCACGGCGACGTCGATCGCGCTGGGCGGCAGCGCTGCGCAGCGCGCCTCGAAGTCGGGACCCGGAGCGAAGTGCGCGAGCGCCGAGCCGATGCGATCGACGCCCGCGAAGAGCACGAGGATGAGCACGCTCGCCACGCCGATGATCACGCGGCTGACCGGATGAAAGCGGACCCAGGTGGACTTCGTCGCGTGGCGCATCGTCGAGCGGAATTCTGAGGGCTGCAGCGCATGCTACGCGCGACGGGCGACGGAAGGAAAGCGGCATTTGCGAGGTGTCGGAGCGCTTTACGTTCGCGCGCGCGGGAGCATCGCGACGCGCGAGTTGCGGCACCGCGCGCCCGGCCGCCGCTTCCGTGGCCAGCGTCGGCCTCGTTTACACGGCCACCCGCGGCTCGGGCGGGGGTGACTTACAATCGGTCCTGTCGCGATTCGTTCCATCCACCGGTGCCGGACCTTCCCGCGCTGATCCTCGCCGTCGTCGTGCTCGCCTATTGGGGTCGCGTGGCCGCCATGTCCGCGCGCATCCGCCGCCGCACGCGCACGCTCGCCGGCGTCGTGCCGGAGCAGGGGGTCGAGCGCTTCCTGTGGCTGTTCTTCGTGCCGCTGGTGGCCGCCTGGATCGCGCTGCCGTGGTTCGCCGCCTGGCGCGCCGACGGGACGCTCGCCGTCCCCGCGGCAGCGCGCAGCGGCGGCTGGCTCGTCGTGCGCTTCGTTGCTGCGCTGGCGGCGATCGCGCTGCTCGCCGCGACGATCCGCTGCTGGCGCCGCATGGGCCGCCACTGGAAGATGGCCGTGACGCCCGGCGAGAGGCAGGTGCTGATCACCGACGGGCCGTTCGCGCGCGTGCGCCACCCGATCTACGGCTACCAGATCCTGCTGATGCTGGCGTCGCTTTGCGTCGTCCCGACGGCGCCCATGCTGGCGATCGCCCTCGTGCACGCTGCGCTGATGGTCGCCAAGGCCCGCAACGAGGAGCGCCACCTGCACGGCGTGCACGGTCGCGACTACGAGACCTACGTCGCGCGAACGGGGCGCTTCTTCCCGCGGCTGACGAGCTGACGCGCGGCCCGCGGGCACGCCCTGCGTCCAGGACTGCGGCCAATGCGCTCCACTGCGAACCGGGTCGAAAGAGCGATGGCGGCGGCGGCCGTCGCCTTTGCGGCGATGGGTGCGGCGCCGGCCGCGCATGGCGCGCTCGACTGCGACCGCGTGTCCGCGGCGTCGCTCGTGGCGACCGCGCCGCGAGCCTCCGCGCCGCGCGTCCTTGCACTGCACGGCAGCGTCCCGATCGTCACGATGGAGCCGTTCGCGGCCTTCCTCGAGGCGATGGGCTATCCGCCGGAGCGTCTCGCGCACCCGGCCGACGGCGCGCGGACGCTGTCGAGCTTCGTCGACGCGCGGCGCTTCGCCGGCGAGATCGCCTGGCACTACGAGCGCGACGGCGTGATGCCGGTGCTGGTCGGCCACTCGCAGGGCGGCATGGTCGTGATCAAGGCGCTGCACGAGCTCGCCGGGCGCAGCGGCGACGTGCCGGTGTACGACCCGATGGCCGCGCGCGCCGAACAGCGCACGTGGATCGTCGATCCCGTGGACGGCCGGCGGCGCAGCGTCACGGCGCTGCGCGTCGGCTTCGCCGCCGCGCTGGCGACGGGTTCGCTGCCCCGCCTGCTGCTCGCGCAGTGGGACGTCCTGCCGCTGCTGCGCGAGGTGCCCGACAGCGTGGCGGATTTCAGCGGCTTTGCGATTCCATGGGACCCGATCGCCGGGACGGGGCCCGATCCGGCGCCGTTCAGGGCGACGGGGCGCGCGCGGGTGCGCAACGTCGTGCTGCCCTCCGCGTACAGTCACGTTGGCCTGCCCGACGTCGCGCATCTCGCGCGGCAGCCGGCCACGCGGGCGTGGATCGACGCGTGGACCCCGGCCGCCGGCGCCGCGCTGCCGGAAGGCGCGAAACTCGACAACCTCCTCCTCGCCGCCGACCTGTGGCACGGCATCAAGCGCCAGTGGTGCCTATCCGCGCAGGGCGGGCGCCCGGCATCGTGAGCGCGGCGCGCCTCAACCTGTTCCAGTGCGCGATGCTGCGCTGGCGCGAGCTGCACCCGTACTGCGCGGCGCACGTGATCGCGGTGCGCGCGCCCTTCGACGCGGCGCGCCTGCGCGCGACGCTCGCAGGCGTGCTCGAGGACTGCGGCCTCACCGGCTTCTCGCTCGACGCCGCGCGGCGCCGCTGCGCGTTCGGCGGCGGCGCGGCGCAGGTCGACCTGCGCGTGCTCGAGGGCGGCGAGCGCGCGGCGCTCGACGTTGCCGCCGACGAGATCGCCGCTTCCATCAACCGGCCTTTCCCCGCCGCAGGGGCCTACGATCCGTTCCGCTTCTTTGCGGTGGCCGACGGCGACGGCTTTCTCGCGGGTGTGGTGTACGACCACATCGTCGCCGGCGGCGACTCCATCGCCGTGCTGATGACCGACGTCGCGGCGCGGTACGCCGCGCAGCGTCCCCAGGACGTCGCGCTCCCGCGGCTCGCGCTGCCGCGATCGACCTGCCGCCGGCTGTTCGCCCGCTATCCCGGAGCGCTCGTGCGCGGCTTCGCCGCGCTGCCGGGGCTGCTGCGCGGCTGGCGCGGCGTGGTGCGGCCCAAGCTCGCCGACCCGGCGGACGGGCGCAACGGCTTCGTGCACTTCGGCGTCGACGCCGGCGACTACGCGCGGCTTCGCGCGAAGGCGAAGTCGCTCGGCGTCACGACCAACGACGTGCTGCTCGCCGCAGTGATGCTCGCCGTCGCCCCGCTCGCCGGAAGGCGGGACGCCGCGCGCCGCCGCCACGCCGTCGCCGTGGCGACGATCGTGAACCTGCGCGGCGACTTCCAGCCCCCGGCGACGCAGACGTTCGGCCAGTTCCTGAGCTCGTTTCGCGTGGTGCACGACCTGCCCGAAGGCACGCCGCTCGACGCGCTCGCGCGCGACCTCGGCGCGCAGACCGCCCGGGCGCGGCGCGACAGGCTGCACTTCCTCACGCTGCTCGCGATGGGGCTCGCGGGCGCGCTCTGGCGCGTCGCGTCGCTGCCGCGGCGCGAGCGCCTGTACCTCAAGTACCATCCGGTCCTGGCCGGCGTCACGCCGCTCAACGTCGACGCGCTGCGCCGGCACGGCAGCGCGGCGCCGGGCGACTACCTGCGCGCGGCCTCGACCGGCCCGATGGCGCCGCTGGTCGTGGCGCTCACGACCTCGGGCGGCGCGCTGCGAGTCGGCATCACCTACCGAACGACCGGCATCTCCGACGTGCAGGCGCGCGACGTCGTCCGCGGCCTTCGCCGAGTCCTCGCTCCCTCGCCAACCTGAGCCGACATGAACACCCGCCTTGCCGCCGTCGCGGCGCTTTCCCTGTCCCTTGCCGCCTGCGCCTCCCTCCAGCCGCCTGTCGACGCGCCGAACTGGCGTCGCGACGCGCCCGACCCGGTCGGCCGCCTCAAGCTCGACCGCGCGGTCGAGGACCGGTTGCTCGCGCTCGACCCGGAGAGCGTGAGCGCCGAGGACGTGCGCGACACGCTGTCGAAGGTCCCGGCCCCGCGCGTGATCCTCCTGCACGGCGGCGTGTACCCGGTGCACCTCGCGATGACCTCGTTCGCTCACTTCATGATCGGCATGGGGTACCCCGCGGAGCAGATCCGCCATCCCTCCGACGGCAACTGGTCCCACAGCCCCTACGAGGCGAGCGAGCGCGTGGCCGGCATGATCGCGTGGTCGTACGAGCACGACGGCTTGCGCCCGATGATGGTCGGCCACAGCCAGGGCGGCATGCAGGTCGTCAAGGTGCTGCACGACCTCGCCGGGACGTTTGCGAAGGAGCTGCCGGTGTGGAACCCGGTCACCGACAGCGCCGAGCGGCGCACGGCGATCGTCGACCCGTACACGCGCGCGGAGCGGCCGGTGATCGGTACGCAGGTGTCGTTCGCCTCGGCGGTGGGCGCGGGCGGGCCCTCCGGCGTGCTGCCGAACCAGTGGGCGGTGATCGGGCGCCTGCGCGAGGTCCCCGACACGGCGGTCCAGTTCAACGGCTACTTCCTCGGCATCGACTGGTTCACGATGTCGCTCGCCGAGCTCGCGGACCGCTATCACAACGCGAGCGGCAAGGTGCTGGTGCGCAACGTCGTCCTTCCCGCCGGCTACCTGCACGTCAGCGTGCCCGTCTCGCACCACCTGCCGGACAACCCCGAATACAAGCGCTACGTCGACGCCTACCGCGCGACGACCGAGAAGCCCGACGAGTCGCAGATGCCCGGCACCTACTCGGACAACATCTACTACGCCGCCGACAACTGGGCGTCGATCAAGAAGCACTGGGTGCTGGAGGCGCAGCGGCTGGCGAGGGCGCGGCGCTCACGGGGCTGACCCGGTATAATTTCACGTTTGACTTGCGCAGGCCCTGGATCGCCGCGATGCCGCTTGCCCTGCAGGACAAGGTCGCCTTCGTCACCGGCGGTGCGCGCGGCATCGGCCGGGCGTGCGCGCGCAAGCTCGCCTCCGCCGGCTGCGACGTCGCGGTGAACTACTACAACAGCCACGCCGAGGCCGAGGCGCTGTGCGCCGAGATTCGCGCGATGGGGCGGCGGGCGATCGCGCTGCAGGGCAGCGCCGGCGACCCGGACAGCGTGGCGGAGATGTTCGCGGCGTTCGCCGGCACGTTCGACCGGCTGGACTTCGTGATCTCCAACGCCGCCTCGGGCGTCCTGAAGCCGGCGATGGAGATGAAGCTCAAGCACTTCCGCTGGTGCATGGAGACCAACGCGTTCGCGCTGGCGCTGCTCGCGCAGCACGCCGCGCCGCTGATGCGCGACGGCGGGCGGATCGTGGCGATGTCGAGCCTGGGCAGCCAGCGGGCGATGCCGAACTACGGCTTCGTCGGCGCCTCGAAGGCGGCGCTCGAGTCGCTCGTGCGCACTTTCGCGCAGGAACTGGGGCCGCGCGGCATCCGCGTCAACGCCGTGTCGGCAGGCGTCGTCGACACCGACGCGCTGGCGTACTTCCCCAACCGCGAGCAGCTGCTCGCCGAGTTCGCGCAGCGCACGCCGGCGGGGCCGAAGCTCACCGCGGAGGACGTCGCCGGCGCGGTGTACCTGCTGTGCCTGCCCGAGGCGCACATGGTCAACGGCGCCACGCTGTTCGTCGACGGCGGCTTCGCCGTCTCCGGGTAGCCGCGTGGCGCTCGACGGCGGCTTCGCGGGGAAGGCGGCGATCGTCACGGGCGGCAGCCGCGGCATCGGCCGCGCGATCGTCGAGCTCTTCGCCGCCGAGGGCGCCGACGTGACGTTCTGGTACGCCGGCAACGACGCCGCCGCGAACGAGGTCGTCGCGGGGCAGGCGGCGCAGGGCCGCACGGTGCGCGCGATGAAGGTCGACGTGCGCGACAGCGCCGCGTGCCGCGAGGCCGCGGAGGCGGTGGCCGAGCGCGCGGGGCGCATCGACGTGCTGGTCAACAACGCCGGGGTGATCCGCGACAACGTGATGGTCGGGCTCGAGGACGACGACATCCGCACCGTGCTCGACGTCAACGTGGCCGGCGTGTTCAACGCGACGCGCGCAGTGGCCCCCCACATGATCAGCCGGCGCGCCGGGCGGATCGTCAACATCTCGTCGGTGGGCGGCGCCAAGGGCGGCCGCGGGCAGACGAACTACGCGGCGAGCAAGGGCGCGATCGACGCGCTGACCCGCGCGCTGGCCGTCGAGCTCGCGCCGCGGAAGATCACTGTCAACGCCGTGGCGCCCGGCGTGATCGAGACCGAGATGAGCGAGGCCGTGCGGGAACTGGCGGGCGACGAGGTGAGGCAGCGCATCCTGCTGCGCCGCTTCGGTCAGCCGCGCGAGGTCGCGCAGGCCGTGTGGTTCCTGGCATCCGGCCTGGCCGACTACGTCACCGGCCAGGTGCTCTACGTCGACGGCGGTTTCAAGATGGAGTGACACGATGGCAGCGGAAATCACGAAGGCGCAGGTGGACGAGATCTTCCCGACGGTCGCGAAGACCATCGCGGACGCGCTCGGCTGCGAGCTCGACGAGGTCAAGCGCGACGCCTCGCTGATCGAGGACCTGGGCGCGGAGTCGATCGACTTCCTCGACCTCGTCTTCCGCCTCGAGCGGGCGTTCAAGGTCAAGATCCCGCGCGGCAAGATCGTCGAGGACGCGCGCGGCGACCTGCCGGAGGCGGAGTTCGAGCAGAAGGGCGTGGTCACCGAGGCCGGGCTCGCGCGGCTGCGGCAGTTCCTCGCCGAGGTGCCCGCCGATCGCTTCAAGGCGCCGCTCAAGGCGACTGACATCCCGCGTCTTTTCACGGCCGAGACGTTCGCCAAGCTCGTGCTGCGCGCGCGAGCCGAGCAGCCCGCGGCCTAGGCCGGCCGACACAGGGGCGTGCGGTCGATGACGGGTCGCTACGCGTCGTTCACGTTCGTCGACCGCATCACCGCGCTCACGCCGGGGGTCGCGGCGGAGGGGACGTTCCACGTGCCGGCGCACGCGGGCGCGTTCCCCGTGTCGCTGCTCGCCGAGGCTACCGGCCAGCTCGCGGCGTGGGTTGCCGTGGCGAAGCTGGGCTTCCGCCTGCGGCCGGTCGCCGGCATCGCGCACGAGACGATCTACGCCGGCGCGCCGCGCGCCGGCGACACGCTGGAAACGCGGATCCGCATCGACTCCTGCGAAGACGACGCCGTCGCCTACCAGGGCTGGTGCCGCATCGGCGGGAAGACGGTGCTCGAGTTGCGCGACTGCGTGGGCCCGATGCTGCCGCTCGAGGACTTCGACGAGCCGGAAGCCATGCGCGCCTTCTACGACGTGCTTTGCACGACCGGTGCGACGCCGGACCGCTTTCCCGGGGTCGCGGTCACGCCGCTGGTGCCGCTCGCGGGCGAGTCCGGGCGCAGCGCGACGGCGCGGCTCGACGTGCCTCGCGACGCGCCGTACTTCGCCGATCACTTCCCGCGCCGGCCCGTGTTCCCCGGCACGCTGCTGCTCGACCGCATGACGGCACTGGCCGCGGGCGTGGCGCGCGAGGCTGCCGCAGGCCGCGAGGTGGTCGCGGCGCGCGTCACCGACGTGAAGCTGCGCGCGTTCACCGAGCCGGGTGCGGCGCTGACGCTGCACGCCGCCGTGGAGCCGGGCGGGGGGCGCACGATCGGCGCGGCGCTGGAAGCGCGCGCCGAGGGCCAGCGCCGCCCCGTGGGCGGCGCGCGCGTCGCATTCGAGGTGCTGCAATGAACGACAAGCGCCGGGTGGCGATCACCGGGGTCGGCGTGGTGACGCCGGCGGGCAACGACGTCGAGTCGATGTGGGCGCGCCTCAACTCCGCCCGCTCCTGTGGAGCGCCGATCACGACCTTCGACGCGAGCGGCTTCTCGACGCGCATCGCCGCCGAGGTGCGCGGCGCCGACGCGCTGCCCCTCACGGGCGACCGCAAGCTCCTCAAGTTCGGCAACCGGTCGCACCGCTTCGCGCTCGTTGCCGCCGAGCAGGCGATGGCCGACGCCGGCGTCGCACCCACGGCGCGGGATCGCCACCGCTGGGGCTGCGTGGTGGGCACCGGCATGATGACGGTCTCGTTCGACGAGCTCGCGTCGGTGCAGGCGAACGCGGCGCCGGAGGGCGAGCTCGACGCCGCGAAGGTGCTCGACGAGGCGACGTCGAACGACCCGATGGCGTTCTGCCGCAGCCAGTCGACCGCGGGCGTGTCGCTGCTGACGAAGCGCTTCGGCATCGCCGGCTACGCCTCGTCGGTGCACACGGCCTGCGCGTCGGGCGGGCAGGCGATCGGCACCGCCCTTCGCGCGATCCGGCGCGGCGCGGTCGACCGCGCGCTCGCCGGCGGCTTCGACTCGATGGTGTCGCCGGTCGGCCTGGCCGGCTTCTGCCTGCTGTCGGCGGTGTCCGCGGACAACGACGCGCCCGAGCGCGCGAGCCGGCCGTTCGACGCGACGCGCAACGGCTTCCTGCTCGGCGAGGGCGCGGGCTTCGTCGTGCTGGAGGAGTGGGGGGCGGCAGTGGCGCGCGGAGCGCGCATCTACGCCGAGCTGGCCGGCGACGGCAACTCGCTCTCCTCGTACCGCATCACCGACTCGCATCCCTCGGGCGATGGGCCGATCCAGGCGATGCAGCGCGCGCTGCGCGACGCCGGGGCCGCGCCGTCGGACGTCGACTACCTCAACGCGCACGGCACGTCGACGCCGATGAACGACCGCAGCGAGGCGGCGGCCGCGGCAGTGGTGTTCGGCGCGGACGTGGGCAACGTCGCGGTCAGCTCGACGAAGAGCGTGATGGGCCACCTGATCGCCGCCGCCGGCGCAGTCGAGGCGGTGGTGTGCGCGCTGGCGATCCAGCGCTCGTCGCTGCCGCCGAACGCCAACCTGCGCGACGTCGACCCCGACTGCGCGCACCTCGACATCGTGCGCGACGCCCCGCGCGAGCGGCGGGTGCGCGTCGCGCTGTCGAACTCGCTCGGCTTCGGCGGCAGCAACAGCTGTCTCGCGTTCCGCCATCCGGACGACACGCGCGCGCTGGTGGAGGCCGGACGATGAGAGTGCTCGTCACCGGCAGCGGCGCGATCTGCGGCGCGGGCGCCTCGCCCGCGGCGATCGTCGACGCCGCGATCGCAGGCCGCTCGGCGATCGCCGAGGTCGCCTCGTTCGACGCCTCCGGCTGGCCGCGGCGCCTCGCCGCCGAGGTGACCGACTACAACGCCGCGAAGCTCGTCGGCGACCGCAAGCTGCTGAAGCTCATCCGGCGCTCCGACGTGTTCGGCATCTACGCGTGCGGCGAGGCGCTGGCGCAGGCGGGGTACGACGCCCACCGGCAATCGCTCGACGAGGCGGCGCAGGCCGACTTCGCCGAGCAGACCGGTTGCTACGTCGGCTCGGGCGGGGGCGCGTTCAACGTCAACTATGACTACTTCCCGCTGATGGCGGAGGCCCGCGGCGACATGGGGGCGTTCGGCCGCGAGCTCGCCAGCACGGTCAACCCGATGTGGCTGCTGCGCACGCTGCCCAACAACGTCCTCTGCCACGTCGGCATCCGCCACGGCCTCAAGGGCCCGAACGGCTGCATCACCAACCACACGACGAGCGGGATGCTGGCTGCCATCGAAGGCGCGGAAGCGATCCGCGACGGCGAGGCGGACCGCGTGGTGAGCGCGGGCCACGACGCGCCGATCGAGCCGCAGACGATGCTCTACTACCACCGCTGCGGGCTGCTGGCCGCGTCGGCGCTGCGCCCCTTCGACGCGCGGCGCGACGGCAGCCTGCTCGGCGAGGGCGCGGCGGCGCTCGTGCTGGAGAGCGAGGCGTCGGCCGCCGCGCGCGGGGCGCAGCCGGTCGGCGAGTACCTGGGCGGCGGCGTGGCCTGCGAAGGCGAGGGGCTGCTCAACCTCCGCGAGGACGGCGACGGGGCGGCGCGGGCGATCGAGGCGGCGCTCGCCGACGCCGGGCTGCGCGCGGGCGACGTCGGGCTCATCGTCGCTCACGGCAACGGGACGCCGCTGTCCGACCGCTCCGAGGGCGCGGCGCTGCGCCGCGTGTTCGGCGCATCGATGCCGCCGGTCACCGCATTCAAGTGGGCGACGGGACACCCGCTCGCGGCGTCCGGCATCCTCGACGTGACTTTGGGGCTCGAAGCCGCGCGGCGGCGCCTGGCGCCGGGAATCGCCACGCTCGAGTCGCCCGATCCGGCGTGCGCCGGCGTGTCGGTGGCGCGCGAGACGCGCGCCGTCGCAAGCGACGTCGTGCTCGTCGTCTGCCGCGGCTTCGGCGGCACCAACGCCGCCGTGCTGCTGCGCGCCCTCGCGTAGCTTGCGATGGGCCCGGCGGCGAACGACGCCGTCCGCTGCGCGATCGACACCGTCGAGGTCGCGCGCATCGAGCGCCTGCTGCGCGAGACGCCGCCCGAGGCGCTGACCGACTTCTTCGCGGCCGGCGAACTCGCCGACGCGGGCGAGGGGCCCGGGCGCGCGGCGAGCCTCGCCGCGCGCTTCGCCGCGAAGGAGGCCTGCCTCAAGCTGTTCCCGCGCGAGACGGGGCTCGCGCGGATCGTGCCGGCCGACTTCACGATCGGCAGGGACGGCTTCGGCGCGCCGGTGGTCGAGCCGAGCGCAAACGCGCGCGCGGCGATGGACCGGCACCGCGTGCGCGACGTCAGCATCTCGCTCACCCACACCGCGGGCACGGCCTCGGCCGTCGCGCTGGCGTTGCCGCGCGGGACGCAGGTGCCGTGGATCGGCCGCGCATTGTGGCGATTCGCGCCTGTGCGCCGCGAGGTGATCGTGGAGAACCTGCGCCGCGTGTTCGGCGCGCACCTGCCCGAGGCGGAGATCGGGCGGCTCGCGCAGGCGCACTACGCGCACCTCGCGAAGCTTTGCGCCGAGTTCCTGCGCTACCGGTGGCTGTCGGCCGAACGCAGGGGCGCGCTGGTGCGCGTCGAGGGCGTGGAGCACTTCGCGAAGGCGTGGGAGGCGCAGCGCGGCATCCTGGTGCTCACGGGGCACTTCGGCAACTTCGAGGTCGCGACCCTCGCCGGGCTGACGCAGTTCCCCGAGGTGCGCGGCCGCATCCACTTCGTGCGCCGGCCGATCAAGCCGCGCTGGCTCGACGCGCTGGTGAACCGCCGCATGCGCGCGGCCGGCTTCGGCACGATCGGCAAGCGCGGCTCGCTCGACGAGGTCCTCGCGCTGCTCGCGCGCGGAGACGCGATCGTCGTGCCGTTCGACCAGCACGCGCAGGTCCCCGACGGCATCGAGGTCGAGTTCTTCGGCCACCCGGCCGGGACGTTCAAGAGCCTCGCGATCATCGCGATCGCGACCGGCGCGCCGGTCGTCCCGGCGGCGGCGTGGCGGGAGAGCGACGGCACGCACGTGCTGCGCTTCGAGGAGCCCTTGCCGGCGATCGAGTGCGCCGACCCGGACGACGAGATCCGCCGCAACACGCGCGCCTACAACGCCGCGCTCGAACGCCTCGTGCTGCGCCACCCCGAGCAGTGGTGGTGGGTGCACCGGCGCTGGAAGCCGATGCGCAAGCGCGTGCGGCGACCCGCGCCGGGTCCGTAGGCAACTAGGGCCTGTTGCTGCAACGGGGCGCCGCGCGTCGCCCGGCGCGCGGTGTTGCGTGCCGTTCGAGGCGGGCGCCGACGGGCCGCCCCTAGGCGCCCGCCCTGGCGTCGACCCGATGCAAAAAAGGCGCAGCACCAACCTCCCGGATCCCCGCCTGCCCTGCGAACGCCTTTTGCACCGGCCTGCTACTCCGCCTGCAGCAGGAAGATCGCGGGCCGCTTCGCGTAGGCGCCGAGGTCCGCGCCGCGCCACGCGCGCACGGGTTGCGTGCGCACCGACTCGGCGGGCAGCGTGAGGTCGGCCGCCACGCACAGCCGCGTCGACGGCGCCAGCGTCGCGACGCAGGAGGCCAGCATCGCGACGCTGCGGTAGGGCGTCTCGATGAAGAGCTGCGTCGCGCGCTGCGCGCGCGAGTCGGCTTCCAGGCGGCGCAGGGCGGCGACGCGGCCCGCTTCGTCGGCCGGCAGGTAGCCGTGGAAAGCGAAGCGCTGGCCCTCGAGCCCCGAGGCCATCAGCGCGAGCAGCAGCGACGAGGGCCCCACGAGCGGCACGACGGCGAGCTTCGCCGCGTGCGCCGCGGCGACGACGCTCGCGCCGGGATCGGCCACGCCGGGACAGCCGGCATCCGAGAGCAGGCCAACGTCGTGGCCTTCGCGCGCCGGGGCGAGCAGCTCGGCCAGTTGCGCCGCATCGGGGGCCTCGCCGACCTCGCGCATCCAGCACTCGGCGACCGGCCGCGGCAGGCCGAGCGACTTCAGGAAGGCTCGCGCCGGCTTGGCAGTCTCGACGATCCAGTGCGCCAGCCCGCGCGCGACCTCGATCGTGCGCGCCGGGAGCACGCGCTCGGGCGGCACGGCGCCGAGCAGGTTCGGGACCAGGTAGAGGGTCCCCTTGCCGAATGCGCGCGACGGGCCGCTCACGGCGCCGCGAGCGGATCGACGCCCTCGGCGCGCAGCATCCGCGCGACGGCGATGAGCGGCAGGCCGATCAGCGCCGTCGGGTCGTCGCTGGCGATGCGCTCGAAGAGCGCGATGCCGAGCGCCTCCGACCGGACGGCGCCCGCGCAGTCGTAGGGCTGCTCCCGCCGCAGGTAAGTCTCGATCTCCGCGGGCGAGAGCGAACGGAACGTGCTCGCCACGTCGACCAGCTCGCGCTGCACGCGGCCGGTAGCTGCATTGACCAGCGCAACAGCGGTGTGAAACGTGACCGTGCGGCCGGAAAGCCGCTGGAGCTGCGCGACCGCGTTGGCGTGCGTTCCGGGCTTGCTGATCGCCTCGCCGTCGCAGGAGGCGACCTGGTCGGAGCCGATGACCAGCCCCTCCGGCCGGCCGGCTGCCACTGCGCGCGCCTTCGCTTCGGCAAGCCGCAACGCCGTCTGCGCGGGCGTCTCCCCGGGCAGGACCTTCTCGTCGACGCCGGGAGCCTCGATGTCGAACGGCAACCGGAGCCGGCCGAGCAGCTCGCGGCGGTAACGCGAGGTGGACGCGAGGACGAGCGGCGGGTTCCGCATTGTTTTTTCTACGCTTTTTGACACTGCGACGGGAAGGCGCTATTATCCGACGTTTTTAGCCTTCTGCCGCGACGGCGCATTCGGATGCATGGCAGGGCGCAGGATCGGCGGTTCGACGCGTTCCGGCTGGCCGCCTCGCGCGGGGTGTTTTCCGGCCGGGTGGACCCGTCGGCGTTGCCGCGACTGGATGATCGCGTGGCGGGCCCCGGAGGGTACGTCGACTGGACGATCCACGGCTGCACGGACGCCGACGGGCGCCCGGCGATCAGCGTGGCGCTCGACGGCGAGGTGCCGCTCACCTGCCAGCGTTGCCTGGGGACGGTGAGCGAGCGGGTCGAGCAGTCCACGCTGCTGCTGCTCGCGCGCGACGAGGCGGACCTGGTCCGGCTCGACGAAGCGAGCGAGCGGGAGGTGGTGCTCGCCGGCGAGCCGCTCGACCCGGCGGCGTTGGTCGAGGACGAACTGCTGCTCACGCTGCCGTTCGCCCCGCGGCACGAAGGCGATTGCGCGGCCCCGGAAGGGGGCGCGGAGCGATGATGCAGCCGGCGCGAGGCGCCGGCTTGCGCAACGGAAGACAGGAGATTCGACATGGCCGTCCAGCAGAACAAGAAGTCGCCGTCCAAGCGCGGCATGCACCGCGCTCACGACTTCATCTCGGCGCCGCCGCTCGCCGTCGAGCCCGTGTCGGGCGAGACGCACCGCCGCCACCACGTGAGCCCGAGCGGCTATTACCGCGGCAAGAAGGTCGTCAGGACCAAGGCCGACGAGTAGCCGGGTCTCCCGGCGCGGGTGCCGCAGCGCGCCCGCGATCCCGCATGTCCGAGCATCCGGTCACCGTCGCGGTCGACGCGATGGGCGGCGACCACGGTCCCTCGGTGACCGTGCCCGCCGCGCTGGAGTTTCTCGCGCGCCACCCGCGCGCCCGCGTCGTGCTCGTCGGCCGCGAGGCCGAGCTCACCGCCGCGCTCGCGCGCAGCGTGTCGGGTGCGCGCGATCGCGCGAGTGTGCACCACGCCGGGGAGGTCGTCGGCATGGACGAGCCTCCGGCCGAGGCGCTGCGCCGCAAGAAGGACTCGTCGATGCGCGTGGCGATCAACCTGGTCCGCGACGGCGAGGCGCAGGCCTGCGTGTCGGCCGGCAACACCGGGGCCCTGATGGCGATCGCGCGCTTCGTGCTCAAGACGCTGCCGGGCGTGGACCGTCCGGCCATCGCCTCGCAGCTGCCGACGAAGAAGGGCGTGGCCACCGTGCTCGACCTCGGCGCCAACGTCAACTGCACGCCGCAGCAGCTGCTGCAGTTCGCGGTGATGGGCGCGGCACTGGCGTCCGCCGTCGAGCGCGTCGAGCGCCCCACGGTGGGCCTGCTCAATGTCGGCGAGGAGGAGATCAAGGGCAACGAGGCGGTCAAGCAGGCCGGCGAGTTGCTGCGGGCGTCGGGCCTCAACTTCTACGGCAACGTCGAGGGCGACGACATCTACAAGGGCACGACGGACGTCGTGGTCTGCGACGGCTTCGTCGGCAACGTGATGCTGAAGTCGTCGGAGGGGCTCGCGCAGATGCTCTACGAGTTCCTCCGCTCCGAGTTCACGCGCGGGCCGCTCACGAAACTCTCGGCGCTGGTCGCCTATCCGGTGCTCAACGCGTTCAAGCGCCGCGTCGACCCGCGCCGGTACAACGGCGCGACGCTGCTCGGCCTGCGCGGCGTCGTGGTGAAGAGCCACGGCGGCACCGACGCGCTCGGCTTCCGCCAGGCGATCACCAAGGCGCACGCCGAGGTGACCGAGGGCGTGCTCGAGCGCATCGCGCAGCGCATGGCGACGATGCCCGGCGCCCACGCGCCTGCTTCCGCGGATGCGTAGCCGCATAGCAGGAACGGGCCGCTGCCTGCCCGGACGCGTGGTGACCAACGACGAGCTGGCGCTCAGCGTTGCGACCAGCGACGAGTGGATCCGCACGCGCACCGGCATCAGGCAGCGCCACGTCGCCGCGGAAGGCGAGACGACCTCCGGCCTCGCGCTGGCGGCTTCGCGCGAGGCGCTGGCGGCGGCAGGCATCGCACCCTCCGACGTCGACCTCATCGTGGTGGCGACGACCACGCCGGACATGATCTTCCCGTCGACCGCGTGCATCCTGCAGGCGAAGCTCGGCGCCGGCGGCGGGCCGGCCTTCGACGTGCAGGCGGTGTGCTCGGGCTTCGTCTACGCGCTCGCCGTCGCCGACGCGATGCTGCGCAGCGGCGCGGCGCGCAATGCGCTGGTGGTCGGCGCCGAGATCTACTCGCGCATCCTCGACTGGAACGACCGCGGCACCTGCGTGCTGTTCGGGGACGGCGCGGGCGCGGTGGTCCTGGTGCCCGCTGCCGAGGGCGGCATCCTCGCGACGAAGCTGCACGCCGACGGGCACCACAAGGACATCCTGTGCGTGCCGGGGCAGGTGCGCGCGGGCGGCATCGCCGGCACGCCGTTCGTGCGCATGGACGGCGGCCACGTGTTCAAGTTCGCCGTGAAGGTGCTCGCCGAGGTCGCGCTGGAGGCGCTCGACGCGGCGGGCCTGCCCGTTTCCGCGGTCGACTGGCTGATCCCTCACCAGGCGAACCTGCGCATCATGGACGCCACGGCGCGCAAGCTGCACGTCCCGCACGAGCGCATGGTCGTGACCGTGGACCGCCACGCCAACGTGTCCGCGGCGTCGATCCCCATGGCGCTCGACGAGGCGGTGCGCGACGGGCGCGTCCGCTCCGGCCACCACGTGCTCCTGACCGGCGTGGGCGGCGGCTTCACCTGGGGCGCCGCGGTGCTCCGCTGGGCCTGAAGATGAGGGTCAGACTCGACTTTCCCCGAAATTCGCGGTCGCCAGAAAGTAGGGTCAGACTCGACTTTCCCGCGAATTCGCGGCCGCCCGAAAGTAGGGTCAGACTCCATTTTCCGGCTCCCTGCGCGCGATTTCGCCTGGCGTCGCCTCTCGGCCGGCGGCCATCGGAGCTCGCATCCCGCGGCGCCCGAAAGTCGAGTCTGACCCTCTTTTCCACTCCAACCGGAAGTCGAGTCTGACCCTCCTTTCATGAAGCTAGCGTTCGTGTTTCCCGGCCAGGGCTCGCAGGCGGTCGGGATGATGAAGGGTTTCGACGGGCATCCCGCCGTGCGCGCGACGTTCGACGAGGCCTCCGCCGTGCTCGGCGAGGACCTGTGGGCGTTGGTGACGAACGGACCCGAGGAAGCGCTCGACCTCACGGTCAACACGCAGCCGGTCATGCTCACTGCGGCGGTGGCGGTCTGGCGCGCGTGGCAGGCGGCCGGCGGGCCGCGGCCGGCGCTGGTCGCCGGCCACAGCCTCGGCGAGTACTCCGCGCTGGTCGCCTCCGGCGCGCTCGCGTTCCGCGACGCCTTGCCGCTGGTGCGCTTCCGCGCGCAGGCGATGCAGGAGGCGGTGCCGCCGGGCGCGGGCGCGATGGCCGCGATCCTGGGCGCCGACGACGACGCGGTCGCCGCGGCGTGCCGCAAGGCCGCGGGCGACGGAGTCGTCGAGCCGGTCAACTTCAATGCACCAGGCCAGCTCGTGATCGCCGGCGACCGCGCGGCAGTCGAGCGAGCGATGCAGGCGGCGAAGGAGGCGGGCGCGCGCCGTGCGGTGATGCTTCCGGTGTCGGCCCCGTTCCACAGCTCGCTGCTCAAGCCCGCGGCGGAGCGCCTCGCGCAGCGGCTGGCGGAGGTCCCGTTCACCGCGCCGGCGATCCCCGTCGTGCACAACGTCGACGTGGCGCAGCACGCCGACGCCGCGGCGATCCGCACGGCGCTCGCGCAGCAGGCGGCGAGCCCGGTGCGCTGGACGCAGACGATCCGCGCGTTCGCGGCGGCAGGCGTCACCCACGTCGTCGAGTGCGGGCCGGGCAAGGTGCTGGCAAACCTGGTCAAGCGCATCGACGACAGGCTGGAGGCGCTGGCGCTGACCAGCGGCTCGATGCTCGACGACGCGCTCGCGCAGCTCAGGGAGTCGGCATGACGCAGGGCAAACCGCTCGAGGGGCAGGTCGCACTGGTGACGGGGGCCACGCGCGGCATCGGACGCGCGATCGCGCTGGCACTGGCGCGCGACGGCGCGACCGTGGTCGGCACGGCGACGTCCGGCGAGGGGGCCGCGCGCATCGACGCGGCGTTGCGCGAGGCCGGAGCGCGCGGGCGCGGGATCGCGCTCGACGTGACCGACGCCGCTGCCACCGACACCGCGCTCGCCGCCGTCGAGAAGGAGTTCGGCGCCGTCGCGATCCTCGTCAACAACGCCGGCATCACGCGCGACAACCTGCTGCTGCGCATGAGGGACGAGGAGTGGGACGCGATCATGGCGACCAACCTCAAGGCCGTCTTCCGCCTGTCGAAGGCGGTGCTGCGCGGCATGATGAAGGCGCGC
>JAOUIA010000061.1 GCA_029884335.1 Betaproteobacteria bacterium | reverse complement strand
GACGCGCCCCTTGCGCTGCGCGGTTTCCTGAGTAGCATGCGCGGACGGGCGCGGCGAAGGTAACAGGGCGTGCCCATGGGGAGGGCACGCATGGCGCGGCGATCGGGTACGGCCCCGACAGGGGCAGGCGTGTGTTGGCGTGTTGCCCTGGCAGTCGTGGCCGTGCTTGCCGCCGCGCCTGCCGCGGCCGTCGACTACGTCTGGAACAACGCCTCCGGCGGCAACTGGAACACCCCGACCAATTGGACGCCGAACGGCGTGCCGAGCTCGAACGCCGACACCGCGACGATCACGGAGCCCGGCACCTACACGGTCACGGTCGACGGCGGCTTCTTCGTCAAGACCGTCACGCTGGGCGGCGCCTCAGGCACGCAGACGCTGGCAATTCCGGCCACGCGCCAGCTGGTGTTAAGCGCGAACATCGGCACCGCGACGATGACGGTCAACGCCAACGGTGTCCTGGCCCTGGGCGGCCAGCTGGCGGGAGTCGGATCGCCGGTGGCGCAGGTCACGATCAATGGCCGCTGGGACTGGGCCGCAGGCACAGTCACCTCCGGCGTCGCGACCACCATCGGCCCCGCCGCGACGCTCGCGGCTTCCGGCAGCCTCGCCAAGACGCTGACGGGCGGCGGGACCGCGCTGACCAACAACGGCACGATCACGCTCGCCGGCAGCGAGAACTTGTACGTCGAGAACAACGCCGTGCTGACGAACGCGGCGAGCGGCCTGGTGGATCTGCAGGCGAACGTCGGCATCGTGCAGACCGGCGGCGGCACGTCGACGCTGAACAACGCCGGCCTGCTGCGCAAGAGCGGCGGCACCGGCACGAGCACCATCTTGCTCATCGCCATCAACAACACGGGGACGATCGACGCGCAGCTGGGGACGCTGACCGTCACGCAGCCGTTCGCCTCGGGCGCCGTGCAGTCGAGCGGGGCAGGAAACGCGCTCAACGCGCAGGCGGGTGCCGCGCTGGCAATCAACGCAGTTTCGTCGGCGACGTTCGCAGGGACCACGTTCGGCGGAGCCGGCGCCAAGTCGATCGGCAGCGGCAGCGTCCCCCACACCTACTCGGGCACCATTGCGGCGTCGAACACGACGATCGTCGGGGGCGAGCACAGGGGGACGTTCACGATCAACGGCGATCTCGCGTTCATCGCCGGCACGCTGGGCAACGGCGTCCTGAACATGACGATCCCCGCCGGCGCAACGTTCACCGTCACGGGGTCCGGAACGAAGCAGTTCGTGGGGGCGGGCTCGCTGGTGGGGATCACCAACAGCGGCACGCTGCGTTTCAACGCCACGAATCCCCTGCAGGGGAACAACCAGTCGCTCATCCAGAACACGGCCGGCGGGTTGATCGAGTTCCTGGCCCAGGGAGGGCTCTCGTGGCAGGCGAGCGTGAGCCCGGCGGTGCTGGTGAACGCAGGCACCGTGCGCTTCGCGTCCGGGACGACGGTCCCGATCACGAACTGGCAGATCACCAACACCGGGACGATCAGCCTGCAGTCGGGACTGTTCGCGTGGAGCCCCACGACGGCGAACTTCTCGCAGACGGCGGGACGGCTGGAGCTCGTCGGCGGCAACATGAGCAACCAGCGGCACCTGTCGATAAGCGGCGGCGTGCTCGCCGGCAACGGGTCGATCCAGGGACCCGACGCGGTGAACGTGGGCGGAGGGCCGGCGCAGACACGTCCGGGCACTTCGCCGGGGCAGCTCACGTTCGTCGGCAACCTGGTGCAAACCGGTACCTATTTCGTCGAGCTGAACGGCGTCACGCCGGGGACGCAGTACGACCAGCTGGTAGCGCAGGGAACGGTGACGGTCGGCGGCACGCTGACGGTGACGCTGGGCTTCGTGCCGCCGGTGGGGACGGTGTTCCGCATCATCGACAAGACCAGCGCGGGGCCGGTGACCGGCGCGTTCAGCGGCATGCCGCAGGGCCACACGTTCACGGTCAACGGCGTGCAGCTGCAGATCAGCTACGCGGGTGGCGACGGCAACGACGTGACGCTGACGGTGACGCAGAACTCGGGGCTGATCTGCACGCCGTTCACCGACGTCGACCAGGCGAATCCGCTGTGTCCGAACGTGCAGTGGATGAAGAACCGTGGCGTGACCATCGGGTGCACGACGACGCTGTACTGTCCGGCCGATGCGACGACGCGGCTGCAGATGGCGGTGTTCATGAACCGGCTGGGCAATGTGCTGAGCGGCACGCCGCAGGTGCTGGCGTTCCCGAGCGTGAGCCTCACGGGTGCCGCGACCGAAGTGATCTGCCAGGCGCCGGACCAGGCGGCGACGAACTACGAGCGGCAGGTGACGCTCGACGCGGTGCTGATGGGGCTGGGCGGCGGCAACGCCGAGTACACGGTCGAGCCGGTGACGAGCGTCGATGGCGGTACGAACTGGATCGCGCTCGCCCCGGCGGTGCCGTTCAGCACGTTCAACGGTCGTTGGGCGAACGTACGCGTGAGCGGCGATCGCGAGGTGGCGCCGACCGAGGTGGTGCGCTACGGGCTGCGGCTGGTGCGGACCGCCGGCGTGGGCTTCACGGAGGCGCGCTGCGCGCTGCGGCTGGTCACCGGCAACCGGGTGACGGGGACGCCGCCGTGATGGCGAAGGATGCGGGACGGACGAAGGAGGCAACGATGCGCACGCTGAGAGTGGCCGCGATGGTCGTGATGCTGGGCATGGCGCCCGCTGCCTGGGCGCAGCAGTGCGTCGGGTTCAGCGACGTGCTGGCCAGCGACCCGTTCTGCCCGAACGTCGAGTGGATCAAGAACCGCCAGGTGACGCTGGGCTGCGGGACGGGGACGACGTACTGCCCGTTCGACCCGGTGATCCGGCTGCAGATGGCTGCGTTCATGAACCGGCTGGGCAACGCGCTCACGCCGGTGCAGCTGCGGGTGGACACGAGTCCGGGGGCCATCGACCTCGGCGCCGACGCCGTCGTGTGTCAGACCGCGCCGCAGCCGATCACCAATTACCCGCGCCAGGCGATCCTCGACCTCACGTTCGCGGGGCAGGCGCCCGCTGACGTCGATATCGCCGCCGACCTGGTGAAGAGCATCGACGGCGGCGCCAACTGGACGCAGCTGACCGCGGTGGGCAACCGCGGCTGGATCCCGAACGGTCGCTGGGGCACGCTGGCCAACCTCGCGGTGACCAACCTCGCGGTGGGCGACAACGTGATCTTCGGCGTGCGCGTCACGCGCACGAGCGGCTCGGTCGGCCTCACCGACAGCCGCTGCAACCTGCGCGTGGCGATCGGGTCGCGAACGGGCGCGGCGACGCCGTTCTGATGGCGAAGGCGGGAAGAGGGAAGGGGAGAGGGAAGAGGGAAGAGGGCGCTTCTGGCTTCGACCTGCACGACGCATTGCGTCATGCGCCCCCGCTCCTCTTCCCCATTCCCTCTCACCCGCCTGCCGAAGCCAGCAACGCGGCCAGCGCTTCGGCATCCAGTCGCAGATCAGGACGTCCGTGCCTGTCCCGCCGCGGCAGCCGGCGCGCCGCTTCGTGCGTGCGCACCGTGAGGCGGACCACGCCGCGGCGCGTCTCCAGGTACAAGTCGGTCTGAGCCTCCGCGCTTCGCGGCGGAAGTGAGCGATAACTCGCGCCGCCGTTGATCAGCGCGAGTTCGACGGCCTTGGCGTCGTCGGCGGCGAGCTCGAGGCGGATGTCGCTGTGCTCGGTCGCCCAGCCTTCGGCCACGCCGCCGACGAGCAGCGGGCGGAATTCCGCCAGCCGCCGCATCCAGACCAGCGCCTCCTCGCGCTGCGCGCGCAGCGTCGCCTCGTGCTCCTCGCCGCCGAACAGCGCGTGGTAGTCGCGCAGCGCGTCCTCGACCTCGTCGTCGCCGGGCAGCGGCCCGCGCTCGGGGAGGCCCAGCTGGCGAGCCGCCTTGCGCTTGGCGGCCGACCAGTCGCCGATGCCGTGCTCGGCGATCAGCTGCGCCGCGAGCTGCGCGATCGACTCGCGCTCGTGGCCGGGTGCGGCGAACGACGAGCGCCGCTCGCTGCGCCGCTCCTCGAACGAGGCGACACGGGGGTTACGCTCCGCGCGCGATCGACGGCTCATGGCCAAGTCAGTGGCGCCGGGCCGTCCCAAGCCACTGACCCGCCCCCCCTGGGGGCAGCGAGCGAAGCGAGCGTGGGGGTCGTTTCATCCTAGCTACGCCGAGCCGTCCCGACCCGCCGGCAGCGGGCTTCCCGGGGGGCAACGCGTGCAGCGAGCGTGCTAGGGAGGTTCACTTCAGAACAGCTGGTTCTTCACTTCCTGCGCCGAGCGCCCGCCCGGCTGCGGCGACGGCGTCACCAGCGCCTCCTCGCGCCGCGGCAGGTACTCGTTGTAGAACCACTCCGACAGCGCGCCGTTGTCGTCGCGCAGCCCCGTGTCGGCATTGATGCGCAGCGACACCACGCCCTCCGGAGGCTCGACGGCGATCTCCGGCGCGCCCTTGAGCGCCTTCTGCATGTAGGCGATCCAGATCGGCAGCGCCGCGACCGCGCCGGTCTCGTTGTTGCCGAGCGAGCGCGGCTGGTCGTGGCCGATCCACGCGACACCCACCAGGCTGCCGGTGTAGCCGGCGAACCACGCGTCGACGTTCTCGTTGGTCGTGCCGGTCTTGCCGGCCAGGTCCTTGCGGCCGAGCGACTGCGCGCGCGTCGCGGTGCCGTAGGCGACGACGTCGCGCAGCATCGTCGTCATCAGGAACGCATTGCGCGGATCGATGGCGCGCTCGGCATCGCCGCCCGCCTTTGCCGGCGCCGCCGACGAGAGGATGGTGCCCTTGGCGTCCACGATGCGCGAGATCAGGTGCGGGCCGACGCGGTAGCCGCCGTTCGCGAACACGGCGTACGCGACGGCCATCTGCAGCGGC
The DNA here is from genome assembly GCA_029884335.1 of Betaproteobacteria bacterium. Taxonomy (GTDB): domain Bacteria; phylum Pseudomonadota; class Gammaproteobacteria; order Burkholderiales; family Casimicrobiaceae; genus VBCG01. Next base: position 15,869 of record JAOUIA010000061.1, on the reverse strand, counting down.
GTCACCGAACCCGCGCCCAGCCCCATCGTGAGGTACGGCGGGTGCTGCTTCGGGTCGAAGCCGAAGCGGCCGACATAGTCCTGCGCGTACTGCGGCCCGATCGCCTGCAGCACGCGCACGGTGACGAGGTTCTTCGACTTGGCGAGCGCCGTGCGCAGCCGCATCGGGCCCTCGAACTTGCCGTCGTAGTTCTTGGGCTCCCACTCCTCGCCGCCGGCCTTCTCGGCGGGCACGAAGAACGGCGCGTCGTTGACGACGGTCGCCGGCGAGAAGCCCTTCTCCAGCGCGGCGGAGTAGATGAAAGGCTTGAAAGCCGAGCCCGGCTGCCGCTGCGCCTGCGTCACGTGGTTGAACTTGCTGCGCTCGAAGTCGAAGCCGCCGACCAGCGCGACGATCGCCCCGTCCGCGGGCCTCAGCGCGACCAGCGCCGCCTCGGCCTGCGGCAGCTGGGCGATCGCGTGGCGCCCCTTCTCGTCGCGCGCCAACCTCACGACCGCGCCGCGGCGGATGCGCTGGGCCGCCGGCGCGCGATCGGTCAGTGCGCGCGCGACGAAGCGCAGCTGCTCGCCGGTCAGCGTGACCGCGTCGCCGCTCGCCAGCACGACCTCGACCTCGGCGGGGCTCGCCGCCAGCACTACGCCGACCGGCAGCCCGTCGGCATCGGGGGTCTCCTGGAACACGCGCTCGAGCACCGCGTCGGCGGCCGCGTTGTCGTCCGGGAGGCTCACGAACGCCTCCGGGCCCCGGTAGCCGTGCCGGCGGTCGTAGTCGAAGACGCCGCGGCGAACGGCCGCGTACGCCGCTTCCTGATCGGCGGCGCGGATTGTAGTCCACACGGTGAGCCCCCGCGTATACGCCTCCTCCCCGTAGGCCTCGAAGACGACCTGGCGCGCCATCTCGGCGGCGAACTCCGCATGCACCGGCAGCACGTCGCGGACGCCGCGCTGCACGGCGAGCGGCTGGGCCTGGGCCTGCGCCAGCTCGGCATCGGTGATGAAGCGGAGCTCGTGCATCCTGCGCAGCACGTAGTGCTGGCGGGTCCGGGCCCGCTTCGGGTTGCTGACGGGGTTGAACGCCGAAGGCGCCTTCGGCAAGCCGGCCAGCATCGCTGCTTCGGCCACGGACACGTCCCTCAGCGGCTTGCCGAAATAGATCTGGGAGGCGGCGGCGAAGCCGTAGGCCCGCTGCCCGAGGAAGATCTGGTTGACGTAAAGTTCGAGAATATCGTCCTTCCGCAGGTTTGCCTCGATTTTCCACGCCAGGAGCACTTCCCGCAGCTTCCGGGTGATCGTCTTCTCCCTCGTGAGGAAGAAGTTCCGGGCGACCTGCATGGTGATCGTGCCCGCGCCCTGCTGGCTCCCGGATACCAGATTGGCGTAGGCGGCCCGCAGGACCGACAGGTAGTCCACCCCCCCGTGCTGGTAGAACCGCTCGTCCTCGGCGGCGAGGATGGCCTGTTTCATGCGTTCGGGGACCTCGGAGATGCGGACGACCGCCCGGCGCTCCTCGCCGAACTCCCCGATGAGCTCGCCCTCGGCGGAAAGGACGCGCAGCGGCACTTTCGGCTGATAGTCGGTCAGCGACTCCAGCGAGGGCAACGTGGGGTAGAGGAGCGCCAGGACGAACGCCCCCAGCAGGGCGCCGACGACCGCGAGTCCCAGGACGACCGAGGCGACGTAGAGGGCCCAGCGCTTTAGCACAGAGGAATAAAACTTGCGTTCACGGGCAGTTCGAGGGCCGGCCGCTGCGGCGGATGCAACACCCGACGTCCGGTCGGCGGAAAATTTGACATCACCTATGCTTGCTGCCAGAGTTTAATGTAATTTGTCAGCATCGGGCCTTGCCGGCCTACGCCGGTCCCCAACCACATGCTCGCTGAAAAGCTCGGCTCCGTCTTCGACGTCTTCCAGGCCAAGTCGCCATCGCTGATCGGCGTCGACATCGCGTCGACGTCGATCAAGATGGTCGAACTCTCGGAAGCCGGCAAGGGCACCTATCGCCTCGAACGTTACGCCATCGAGCCGCTGGCGAAGGACGTGGTCCAGGACGGCAACATCGCCAACCTCGACCAGGTCAGCGACGCGCTCAAGCGCGGCTGGAAGCGGCTCGGCAGCCGGCACCGCCACGTCGCCCTCGCCCTGCCCGCGGCCATGGTGATCACCAAGAAGATCATCGTACCCTCCGGCCAGAAGGAGGAGGAGCTCGAGCTCGCGGTCGAGGCCGAGGCGAACCAGTACATACCTTTCGCGCTCGACGAGGTCAACCTCGACTTCCAGATCCTCGGCCCGGCCCCGAACAACCCCGACGAGGTGGAGGTCCTGATCGCCGCCTCCCGCAAGGAGAAGGTCGAGGACCGGGTGGCCATCGCCGAGTCGGCGGGCCTCAAGCCCCGCGTGATGGACGTCGAGTCCTACGCCACGCAGGAGGCGTTCCGCATGATCGCGCCGTCGCTGCCCGCCAACGGCCGCGACCAGAACATCGCCCTGGTCGACATCGGCGCGCACGTCACGCACTTCTACGTCATCCGCAATCACCAGTTCCTGTTCTCCCGCGACCAGGCCTTCGGCGGCAACATGCTGACGATGGACATCCAGCGGGCGTTCAACCTCTCGCCCGAGGAAGCCGAGTCGGCCAAGCGCAACCAGGGTCTGCCGGAGAATTACGACAGCGACGTGCTGCAGCCGTTCCAGGAGACGCTGGCCCTGGAGATCACGCGGGCGCTGCAGTTCTTCTTCACGTCCACCCAGTACAACCAGGTCGACCACGTCGTGCTGGCCGGCGGCGGCGCGCTTCTCCCCGGCCTCGACGAGCTGGTCGCCAAGCGCGCCGGGGTGGCGACCGTGCTAGCCAACCCGTTCGTCAACATGCAGACCAGCGACCGCATCCGGCCGCGGCAGCTCGCGCAGGACGCGCCGATGCTGCTGATCGCCTGCGGGCTCGCCCTGCGCAGCTTCGAATAGCATGAGCTCGACCAGCGCACCCGTCCGCATCAACCTGCTGCCGCACCGCGAGCAGAAGCGGATCGCCCGGCAGCGCCAGTTCGTCTCGCTGGCGTTCATGCTGGGGATCCTCGCGCTCGGCGTGGTGGGCCTCGTCCACTTCTTCCTGAGCACGCAGATCGAGGCGCAGGAGAGCCGCAACAAGCTCCTCAAGAGCGAGATCGCCAAGCTCGACGAGCAGATCAAGGAGATCGACAAGCTGCGCGACCAGATCGCCCAGGTGCTCGCCCGCAAGCAGGTGGTCGAGACGCTGCAGGCGAACCGCAACGAGGCCGTGCACCTGATCGACCAGCTGGTGCGCCAGCTGCCCGACGGCATCTACCTGCGCAGCGTCAGGCAGAACGGCGCCAAGGTGACGCTGATCGGCTATGCGCAATCCAACGCGCGCGTGTCCACGCTGATGCGCAACATCGACGCCTCGCCGTGGCTCTCCACGCCGGAGCTCGTCGAGATCAAGCTGGTGCCGGTGCCGCAGGTGGCGGGCGCGCCGGCGCAGAAGGCGAACGCGGGCGACCGCATCAACGAGTTCACGCTGAACGTGCAGGTGCGCCGCGTGGCGCCCGCGGCGGTCAAGCCGCCGGCCGCGACGCCGGCGGCCGCTCCCGCGCCGGCCGCGCCGGCCAAGCCGGCCAAGCCGGCGGCGCCGACGAAGGCGGCGCTCGACGCGGGAGGCATGAGCGCCGCCGGGCCGTCCCAGGGCGCTGATTCCGCCCCCTCGGGGGGCGGCGCCGCGGCGTCAGCCGCAAGCGCGGGGGCCATGAGCGCCGCCGGGCCGTCCCAAGGCGCTCATTCCGCCCCCTCGGGGGGCAGCGCCGCGGCGTCAGCCGCAAGCGTGGGGGGCCATCAATCATGAGCCTGGACGAACTGCGGGGGCTGAACATCCGCGAAGTCGGCAACTGGCCGACGCTGCCGAAGGTCCTCGTCCTGGCGGTGGTGTTCCTGGTCATCGTCGCGCTGGGCGCGTTCTTCGACTGGAAGGACCAGTACGAGGCGCTGCAGAAGGCCGAGGCAACCGAGAACACGCTCAAGGGCGAGTACCAGACGAAGAAGGCGAAGGCGGTCAACTACGACCTCTACGTCGCGCAACTCAAGGACGTCGAGCAGTCGTTCGGCGCGCTGGTGAAGCAGCTGCCCAACCGGTCGGAGATCGACGCGCTTCTCACGGACATCAACCAGGCCGGCCTCGGCCGGGGTCTCGTGTTCGAGCTGTTCAAGCCGGCGGTGTCCGAGAAGATGGCCGAGTTCTACGCCGAGCTGCCGATCAGCATCCGCATCACCGGCAACTACCACGACATGGGGGCGTTCGCCAGCGACGTCGCGCAGCTTCCGCGCATCGTCACGCTGAACGACCTTTCCATCGTCAACGACAAGAGCGGGCTCGCCCTCGAGGCGGTGGCCAAGACGTTCCGCTACCTCGACGAGGAGGAGGTGGCGAAGCAGCGCGCCGCCGCGCGGGCCAAGGACAAGGAAAAGGCGAAGAAATGAGGCGCGTCCACTCGACGATTGCGCTCGCCGCGGTGCTGCTCGCCGGCTGCGGCGGCGAGTCGCACCAGGACCTGAGGGCGTGGATGGCCGAGCAGGGCAAGGGCGCGCGCGGCCGGCTCGAGCCGATCCCGCAGATCAAGCCCTACGAGCCGTTCGCCTACAACGCGTTCGACCTCCCGGACCCGTTCAAGCCGCGCAAGATCGAGCCGGCCAAGGGCGGCAGCAAGCTGGCACCCGACCTCGCGCGGCGCCGCGAGCCGCTCGAGTCGTTCCCGCTGGAGTCGCTGACGATGGTCGGCACGCTCGAGCGCAACAAGTCGGTGTTCGCGCTGGTGCGCACACCGGAGAAGGACATCTACCAGGTCCGCGCCGGCAACTACATGGGGCAGGACTACGGCGTCATCGTCGGCATCTCCGACACCGACATCAAGCTGAGGGAACTCGTGCAGGACGGCGCCGGCGACTGGACCGAGCGCACGAGCTCGCTGCAGCTGCAACAGCCCGACCAGAACAGGCAACAGGGGAGCAGACGATGAGCGCAACCGAACGCGCCCGCACGGGACGCGGCCTCGCCCGCGCGTGGCTCGCCGCGGCGACGGCGGCCTGCGTGCTTCTGGCCGGCGCGGCCGCGGCGCAGGGCGGCAACAGCCTCGACCAGGTGACGGTGTCGAAGGGAAGCTCCGGCAACACGATCGTCCGCTTCCAGATGAAGGCCCCGCCGGCCAACCCGCCCGCGGGCTTCGCCATCGCCAGCCCGCCGCGCATCGCGCTCGACTTCCTCGACACGGCCAACGGCCTCGGCGCCACTCAGCGCACCGTCGACGACGTCGCGCTGCGCAGCTTCAACGTCATCCAGTCGGGCAACCGCACGCGCGTCGTGTTCAACCTGAACCGCGCGCAGACGTTCCAGACCGCCGTCGAGGGCAACGCTGTCGTCGTCACCCTCTACGACCAGGCCGACCAGCAGGACGCGCGCACGCAGGTCGTGCAGCGCTTCGCCGAGGCGCGGCCGGGCGACACGCAGCACTCGCTGCGCGACGTCGACTTCCGCCGCGGCCGCAACGGCGAGGGGCGCATCGTCGTCGACCTCTCCGACAACGCCACCGGCATCGACATCCAGCAGCAGGGCCGCCAGCTGATCGTCGACTTCCTCAAGACGACGCTGCCGCGCAACCTCGAGCGGCGCCTCGACGTGCAGGACTTCGGCACGCCGGTGGTCAGCGTCGACACGTTCGTGCAGGGCCCGAACTCGCGGATGGTGATCGAGCCCAAGGGCCTGTGGGAGCACTCGGCCTACCAGTCCGACAACCGCTTCATCATCGAGGTGAAGCCGATCCTCGAGGACCCCAACAAGCTCACGCAGGGCACGCGGCAGGGCTACAAGGGCGAGAAGCTCTCGCTCAACTTCCAGAACGTGGAAGTGCGCTCCGTGCTGCAGGTGATCGCCGACTTCACCGGCCTCAACATCATCACCAGCGACACCGTGCAGGGCAACCTGACGCTGCGCCTCAAGGACATCCCCTGGGACCAGGCGCTCGACATCATCCTGCAGACCAAGGGCCTCGACATGCGCAAGAACGGCAATGTCGTGCTCGTCGCCCCGCGCGAGGAGCTGGCCCTCAAGGAGAAGCAGCAACTCGAGGCGGCCGCCCAGATCGGCGACCTCGAGCCGCTGCAGACGGAGAGCTTCCAGCTCAACTATGCCAAGGCGGACGACCTGCGCAACCTGATCATGCTCGGCGGGGCGAATGCGCAGGGCGGCGGCGGTAGCGGGGCGCAGGGCACGGTGCTGTCGCGGCGCGGCGTCGCGATCGTCGACCGGCGCAGCAACATCCTGTTCGTCTCCGACGTGCCGAGCAAGCTCGAGGAAATCCGCAAGATGATCCGGCAGATCGACGTCTCGGTCCGCCAGGTGCTGATCGAGGCGCGCATCGTCGTGGCCGGCGACTCGTTCTCGCGGCAGCTCGGGGTGCGCTTCGGCGCGCAGACCGCGATCACGTTCAACCGCGGCCGCTACGCGCTCGGGCAGGGCGGCAGCCTCGCCACGCAGCCGGTGGTGCGCACCGAGGGCGACCGGATCATCCGCGAGACGCGCACGCAGACGCCGTTCGAGGCGGCCTCCGGGCTGGCGAGCGTCGGCTACTCGGACTCGCCGCAGCTCAACGTCAACCTGCCGGTGGTCAATCCCGCCGGCCAGCTCGCGCTGACGCTGATCAACCTCGGCAGCGGCAACCTCGTCAACCTCGAGCTCTCCGCGCTCGAGACCGACAATCGCGGCAAGGTGGTGTCCAGCCCGCGCGTGATCACCGCCGACAACCAGAAGGCGGCGATCGAGCAGGGTACCGAGATTCCCTACGTGACGCCGGGCTCGGCGAACTCGCCGGCCACCGTGTCGTTCAAGAAGGCCGTGCTGCGTCTCGACGTGACGCCGCAGATCACGCCGGACAACCGCATCATCATGACCGTCGAGGTCCGCAAGGACCAGGTCGGCCAGTTCGTGCAGCTCGGCGGCGGCTTCCAGGTCCCGTCGATCGACACGCGCAACGTCACCACGCAGATCGCCGTCAACAACGGCGACACGGCGGTGATCGGCGGCATCTACGAGGAGATCACGCGCAACGAGGTCGACAAGGTGCCGTGGCTCGGCGACCTCCCGGTGATGGGCTATCTCTTCAAGACGACGACCCGGTCGACCGAGAAGACCGAGCTCCTGATCTTCCTCACGCCGCGGGTCGTGCGCGAGACCGTCACGGCCGTCCGGTAGCCGCGTCCGGTCGCCCGCGAAACGCCGCGCAGATGCGCGGCGTTTCGCATTGCGACGCCGGAAAGTAGGGAAAGTAGGGTCAGACTCGACTTTCCCGCGCTGCGCAATGCCTGTCGCGGAGTCCCCATCGGGAAAGTCGAGTCTGACCCTACTTTCCGCGGGCGGCGCCGGGCCGCCCCAAGCCGCCCGCGGTGACCCCACTCGGGCGAAAACGCATGCCCGGCCTGCCGAGGCCGGGCATGCGTTTTCGCCCGATAATACGCGGATGGCGCTGCACCGCGGCAACCTGTTCCTCGTCGGCATGATGGGCGCCGGCAAGTCGACGCTCGGCCGCCAGGTCGCGCGGCGGCTTGCGCTCGAGTTCATCGACGCGGACGTCGAGCTCGAGCGGCGCACCGGGGTGTCGATCCCCACGATCTTCGAGATCGAGGGCGAGCAGGCGTTCCGCGACCGCGAGGAGGCGCTGATCGACGAGCTCACGCAGCGCGCGGGCATCGTGCTCGCCACCGGCGGCGGCGTCGTCGGCCGCCCGGCGAGCCGCGCCGCGCTGCGCGAGCGCGGCACCGTCGTCTACCTGCACGCGACGCCCGCGGTGCTCTACGAGCGCGTCAAGCACGGGCGCAACCGCCCGATGCTGAAGGTCGAGGACCCGCACGCGCGCATCGCCGCGCTGTACGCCGAGCGCGACCCGCTGTACCGCGAGGTCGCCGACCACGTCGTCGAGTCCGAGCGCGACCGCGTGATGCGCTTCGCGCGCACGCTGATGCCGGAGGCGACCGGCGCCGAGCCGGCGCCGTGAGGACGCTCGACGTCGCGCTGGGACCGCGCAGCTACCCGATCCACGTCGGCGCGGGCGTGCTCGCGCGCGCCGGCGAGCTCTGCGCCGGGCTGCCGTCGCGCCGCGCGGTGATCGTCACGAACGCGACCGTCGCGCAGCACTGGCTGGGCGCGCTGCGCTCCTCGCTCGCCGGCGCCGGCTTCGCCGTGGACGCGGTGCTCGTCCCCGACGGCGAGGCGCACAAGAGCCTGGCCACGCTGAACGACGTCCTCACGCGGCTGCTGGAGCTTCGCGCCGAGCGCTCGACGACGCTGTTCGCGCTCGGCGGCGGCGTGGTGGGCGACCTCGCCGGCTTCGCGGCCGCGGTCTACCAGCGCGGCGTGCCGTTCGTGCAGGTGCCGACGACGCTGCTCGCGCAGGTCGACTCCTCCGTCGGCGGCAAGACGGCGGTCAACCACCCGCTGGGCAAGAACATGATCGGCGCGTTCTGGCAGCCGCGCGCCGTGCTCGCCGACACGTCCTGCCTTCGCACGCTGCCCCCGCGCGAGCTGTCGGCGGGGCTCGCGGAGGTCGTGAAGGTCGCCGCGATCCGCGACGCCGCGTTCTTCGCGTGGCTCGAGCGCTCGGTCGGCTCGCTCGTCGACGGCGACGAGGAGGCGCTGGCGCATGCGATCGTGGAGAGCTGCCGCATCAAGGCCGCCGTCGTCGCGGCCGACGAGCGCGAGACCGGCGAGCGCGCGCTGCTCAACTTCGGCCACACGTTCGGCCACGCGATCGAGAACGCCGCCGGCTACGGCGCCTGGCTGCACGGCGAGGCCGTCGCCGCGGGCATGTCGATCGCCGCGCGGTTGTCGGCGCGCGTGTGCGGCCTGCCCCCCGGCGACGCGGTGCGCCTCGACGCGCTGCTCGCGCGAGCGCGGCTGCCGCTGGTGCCGCCGGCGCTGCCGCTCGAGCGCTGGCTCGATCTCATGGCGCGCGACAAGAAGGTCGAGGCGGGGCGGCTGCGCTTCGTGCTGCTCGAGGCGCTCGGTCGCGCCGTCGTGCGCGGCGGCGTGGCGGCGGACGACCTCGTGGAGGCACTCGGACCGCAGGGGCAGGCTCCGTTGCCTGCAAGTCCGGGGAAGTAGGGCCCGGCCCTGCCATCCCGCGGGCCGCCGCTGCGCGCCCCGAGAACGACGACGGCGCCTCGAGGGCGCCGTCGCGCAACGCGGGAACTACGGTGCTAGTTGCAGAAGATCTGCACCGACGCGAGCTGCTGCGGCGTGCTCGCGTCGCCGATCGTCACCGTGAACGTGTTCGGGTTGCCCGGCGTGCCGTTGTAAAGACCCGAGACGTTCAGCGTGCCCGGCGACGCGCCCACGGGGTTCGGCGCGAGGATGAGGTTCTGCGGGGACGCCGCGCTGAACGGCGCCCGGCCGGTGATGACGATCGACACCGTCGTGCCGGCGACGCAGTTGAGGCGGCTCGTCGACGAGCCGGCGCCGGGCGCGCTGACCTGCAGCGCCGTGGGCGGCGTGGGCGCGACCGCCGTGCCCGGGCTGTTGTTGATCGTCGACAGGCCGCCGGCGAGCACGCGGCCCGTCGCGTCGCGGATCGCGAACGTGAGGCCGGTGAAGCACGCGCCGTTGGTGATGAAGTCGAAGCCGCCGCCGTTGACGAGCACCGGCGAGCCGACCAGCGTGGCGACGTCGGGGAAGTTCGGCAGCACCGTGTAGGGCGGCGTGCCGCCGAAGATGTAGTGCGACACGCGCACGCCGGTCGAGCACACGTTCTGCGCCGGCCCGGTGATGGTCGTCGTGCCGACCGGGGCGACCGAGAGCACCTGCGAGCCGTCGGTGACCTGCTGGATGATGAACTGGCTCGTCACCTGGCTGCCGGTGGTGAGTTCCGTGGCGCGCAGCAGGCCGATCTGGGTCGGCGTGTTCGGCGCGACGGCCAGCACGACGCGGGCGTCGCCGTTGGCGTCGCTGACGACGGTCTGCGTGGCCGCGAGCGGCGACCCGGGGTTCGTGGTCTGCAGCGCGTACGCACCCTGCACGACGTCGAAGCGAACCGAGCGTCCCGCGAGCGGCGCGCCGGCCGGCCCGGTCACGCGCACCGTCGCGACGCTCGTCTGCCCGGAGCACACCTCGCCGCCCGGGCAGGGCGCGCCGTTGGGGGTGATCGCGATCGACGCGGGGAGAAGGACCGCCGGGCGGACAGTGACTTCGGCGAGTGCCGCCGACCCGGCGGAGTCGCGGATGGTCACCGGCGCGACCTGCGCCGACTCCACGGGGTTGGCATTGAGCGTGAGCGTGCTGCCGATCACGTTCTGCGGCACGGGCAGCGCGGCCGGGTTGCCGGAAAACGCCGTGTAGGGCGGGACGCCCCCGGAGATCGACAGGACGAGCGGCGTGCCCGGGTAGGCGGTGGCCTCGGGCGGCACGACCGTCAGCGGGCCCGGCGGCGTGGGCACGGGCGCGTAGGGATTGTTCGGCGCCCCGGAGCCGCCGCCGCAAGCGGCGAGCGCGAGGACGCCGGCCAGGGCGAAAAGCGTCACTGCGCGACGAATCCAGGCGGCCGGGGTGGTCGAGAGCATGGGGCGGTGTCCTGAAATGATGTTGTCCTAAAGCCGTTGGCGGGTGACGCGCAATTTGAACGTTGCAACAAACAGATACGGCATATTGTTGAGATTAAAGCCCAAGTCGGGCGCCACGTGCAAGCCGCGCGGCGCCCGGCGGCGGGAAAACGCCGACAGGCTGTTGCTTGCGCACCCTTTTCCGGCGGTTTCTTGCCGCGCTGCAGCACGGCGGGTAACATGGATCGCTTTCGCCGCCGTTTCCGTCAAGCAAGCATCGGACCCGCCCACCAGGCGCCCCGATGGCCCCGAAGTGGCGCCGGCACCCGATGGATCCGGGTCCCGGCAAGCCCGGCCCCCGTCCGGGCACGGCGCGATCGTGACGCCCCACGTGTGTAGACGAGGTCGCCCGTGACGCAGGATCCGCAGCCGAGTTCCGCCTTCCCGCCCGGCCCGCAGGGCCTCTATCACCCTTCGCGCGAGCACGACGCCTGCGGGCTGGGCTTCGTCGCGCACATCAAGGGGCGGAAATCGCACGCGATCGTGCGGCAGGGCCTGCAGATCCTCGTCAACCTGACGCACCGCGGCGCCACCGGCGCGGATCCGCTGCAGGGCGACGGCGCGGGCATCCTCGTGCAGATGCCGGACACCTTCCTGCGCCGCGCGTGCGGCAAGCTGGGGATCACGCTGCCGGCCATCGGCCAGTACGGCGCGGGGCTCGTGTTCCTTCCGCAGGAGCCGGCGTCGCGCATGGCCTGCGAGCAGGAGATCGAGCGCGCGATCCACGCCGAGGGGCAGGTGCTGCTCGGATGGCGCGACGTCCCGACGGACAACGCCGGGCTCTCGGAGCGCACCAAGGAAGTCGAGCCGGTGATCCGGCAGCTGTTCGTCGGGCGCGGCTCGCGCGAGATGGACCAGGACGCGCTCGAGCGCAAGCTCTACGTGATCCGCAAGCGCTCCGGCCACCAGATCCAGGCGCTGAAGCTTCGCCACGGCCGCGAGTTCTACGTGCCGTCGCTGTCGACGCGCACGATCGTCTACAAGGGCATGCTGCTCGCCGACCAGGTCGGCAGCTACTACCGCGACCTCTCCGACGAGAGCTTCGTCTCGGCGCTGGCGATGGTGCACCAGCGCTTCTCGACGAACACCTTCCCGACCTGGGACCTCGCGCACCCGTTCCGGTTCGTCTGCCACAACGGCGAGATCAACACGCTGCGCGGGAACTTCAACTGGGTCCGCGCGCGCGAGGAGGCGATCGCCTCCGCGGTGCTGGGCGACGACCTGCCGAAGCTGTGGCCGCTCATTTACGAGGGCCAGTCGGACTCGGCGTCGTTCGACAACGCGCTCGAGCTGCTCGTGATGGGCGGCTACCCGCTCGCCCACGCGATGATGATGATGATCCCCGAGGCGTGGGCCGGCAACCCGCTGATGGACGAGGACCGCCGCGCGTTCTACGAGTACCACGCCGCGCTGATGGAGCCGTGGGACGGGCCGGCGGCGATGGCGTTCACCGACGGGCGCCGCATCGGCGCCACGCTCGACCGCAACGGCCTGCGTCCCGCGCGCTTCCTGGTCACCGACGACGACTACATCGTGATGGCCTCCGAGGTCGGCGTGCTCGACATCCCCGAGCGCAAGATCGTCAAGAAGTGGCGCCTGCAGCCCGGCAAGATGCTGCTGGTGGACCTCGAGGCCGGGCGCATCGTCGACGACGCGGAGCTCAAGCGCACGCTCGCCGTCGAGAAGCCGTACCGGGAATGGGTCGAGCGCTGCCGCCTGCGCCTCGAGGAGATGCCCGAGCCCGCGCCGGCGACGCCGACGGACGTGCCGCTGCTCGACCGCCAGCAGGCGTTCGGCTGGACTCAGGAGGACGTGAAGGTCATCCTCGCCCCGATGGCCGCGAGCGGCGAGGAGCCCATCGGCTCGATGGGCAACGACGCGGCGCTCCCGGTGCTCTCCAACCGGCCGAAGGTCTTCTACAACTACTTCAAGCAGCTCTTCGCGCAGGTCACGAACCCGCCGATCGACCCGATCCGCGAGGAGCTGGTCACGAGCCTCGTGTCGTTCATCGGCCCGAAGCCCAACCTGCTCGGCATCCCGCCCACGGAGGCGCACGACGTGCCGATGCGCCTCGAAGTCGAGCAGCCGATCCTCACCGCCGAGAACATGGAGAAGCTGCGTCACGTCGAGCTCTTCACGGGCGGCGTGTTCAAGGCCGAGGAACTCGACATCTGCTACCCGGCCGCGTGGGGGGGCAACGGCATGGAGGCGGCGCTCGCGAGCCTCGCGGCGCACGCCGAGGACGCGATCCGGCAGGGGCGCAACGTCCTCATCCTCTCGGACCGCGGCGTGTCGGCGGACAGGCTGCCGATCCCCGCGCTGCTCGCCACCGCGGCGGTGCACGAGCACCTGGTGAAGAAGGGCATGCGCACGATGGCGGGGCTGGTCGTGGAGACCGGCTCGGCGCGCGAGGTGCACCACTTCGCGCTGCTCGCGGGCTACGGCGCCGAGGCGATCCACCCCTACCTCGCGCTCGAGACGCTGACCGCGCTGCACGAGACGCTGCCCGAAGTCGACCCGAAGCACGCGCAGAAGAACTACATCAAGGCGCTGTGCAAGGGCCTGACGAAGGTGATGTCCAAGATGGGCATCTCCACCTACCAGAGCTACTGCGGCGCGCAGATCTTCGAGGCGGTGGGGCTCGCGAAGGACTTCGTCGACAAGTACTTCTACGGCACGGCGAGCAACGTCGGCGGCATCGGCGTGTTCGAGGTCGCCGAGGAGGCCGCGCGCATCCACCGCGCGGCGTTCGGCGACGACCCGCTGCTCGCGGAAATGCTCGACGCCGGCGGCGAGTACCACTACCGCGCGCGCGGCGAAGAGCACATGTGGACGCCGGACTCGATCGCCAAGCTGCAGCACGCGGCGCGCGCGGGGAGCTTCGCCACGTACGAGGAGTACGCGCGCCAGATCAACGACCAGGGCGAGCGCCTGAAGACGCTGCGCGGCCTGTTCGAGTTCCGCTTCGATGCGCGGCCCGCGGTCCCGATCGACGAGGTCGAGCCGGCCGCGGCGATCGTGCGCCGCTTCGCCACCGGCGCGATGAGCCTGGGGTCGATCTCGACCGAGGCGCACACCACGCTCGCGATCGCGATGAACCGCATCGGCGGCAAGTCGAACACCGGCGAGGGCGGCGAGGACGAGGCGCGTTACCGCGCGGAGATGCGCGCGGGGAAGAGCGTGGTCAAGGACGGCGACACCGTCGCCGGCATCATCGGCCGCGACCGCGTCGAGCGCGACGTGACGCTGAAGGGCGGCGACAGCCTTCGCTCGAAGATCAAGCAGGTGGCCTCGGGCCGCTTCGGCGTCACCGCCGAGTACCTCGCTTCCGCCGACCAGATCCAGATCAAGATGGCGCAGGGCGCGAAGCCCGGCGAGGGCGGGCAGCTGCCCGGACACAAGGTTTCCGAGTACATCGCGAAGCTGCGCTACTCGGTGCCGGGCGTGGGCCTCATCTCGCCGCCGCCGCACCACGACATCTACTCGATCGAGGACCTGGCACAGCTGATCCACGACCTCAAGAACGCGAATCCGCGCGCGTCGATCTCGGTGAAGCTCGTCTCCGAGGTCGGCGTCGGCACGGTCGCCGCCGGGGTCGCGAAGGCGAAGGCCGACCACGTGACGATCTCCGGCCACGACGGCGGGACGGGCGCCTCGCCGGTCTCGTCGATCAAGCACGCCGGCACGCCCTGGGAGCTGGGGCTCGCCGAGACGCAGCAGACGCTGGTGCTGAACCGGCTGCGCGGGCGCATCGCGGTGCAGGTCGACGGCCAGATGAAGACGGGCCGCGACGTCGTCATCGGCGCGCTGCTCGGCGCCGACGAGTTCGGCTTCGCCACCGCGCCGCTGGTCGTCGCCGGCTGCATCATGATGCGCAAGTGCCACCTCAACACCTGCCCGGTGGGCGTGGCAACACAGGACCCGGTGCTGCGCCGCCGCTTCGCCGGCCAGCCGGAGCACGTCGTCAACTACTTCTTCTTCGTCGCCGAGGAGGCGCGCCAGCTGATGGCGAAGCTCGGCTTCCGCACGTTCGACGAGATGATCGGGCGCAGCGACCTCCTCGACACGCGGCGCGGCGTCGCGCACTGGAAGGCGAGGGGCCTCGACTTCTCGCGCGTGTTCCACCAGCCGCCGATGCCCGCGAGCGTGGCGCGCCGCTTCTGCGAGCAGCAGGACCACGGCCTCGCGAAGGCGCTCGACCACGAACTGATCCGCGGCGCGGGAATCGCGCTGGAGAAGAAGAGCCCGGTGCGGCTCAGCTTCCGCATCCGCAACGCGCACCGCTCGGTGGGCGCGATGCTCTCCGGCGAGGTCGCGCGGCGCCATGGCCACGAGGGGCTGCCGGAGGACACGATCCACGTCGCGTTCGAAGGCATCGCCGGGCAGAGCTTCGGCGCGTTCCTCGCGCACGGCGTGACCTTCGAGCTGCAGGGCGCCACGAACGACTACGTCGGCAAGGGGCTGTCCGGCGGGCGCATCGTCGTGTACCCGGATCCGGCGTGCCCGGCGAAGCCCGAGGAGAACATCGTCGTCGGCAACACGGTGATGTACGGCGCGATCGCCGGCGAGGCGTACTACCGCGGCGTGGCCGGCGAGCGCTTCTGCGTGCGCAACTCCGGCGCGACGGCGGTGGTCGAGGGCACGGGCGACCACGGCTGCGAGTACATGACCGGCGGCACGGTCGTGGTGCTCGGGCGCACGGGCCGCAACTTCGCGGCCGGGATGAGCGGCGGCATCGCCTACGTCTACGACAAGGACGGCACGTTCGCGCAGCACTGCAACCAGTCGATGTGCGAGCTCTCCCCGGTGGCTGCGGAGGCCGAGCAGGGGCGCGCCGAGAAGGATCTGGCCGCGCTCGGCAAGGGCCGCAACCGCCACGCCGGCCGCGCCGACGAGGGTCTGCTGCGCGAGCTGATCGAGCGGCACCTGCGCTTCACCGGGTCGACGGTGGCGCTGGCGATCCTCGACGACTGGGAGGTGGCGCGCGGCCGTTTCGTGAAGGTGTTCCCGCACGAGTACAAGCGGGCGCTGACCGAGATGCACGCGCGCGAGGCGGCGAAGCCCGTGGCGGCAGCGAAGCAGAAGGCCGCGGCATAGTACAGGTCCGCGCCGTCCCCGCGAACGCGGGGACCCAGCGTCGTTGCGGCGAACGTCGCTGGATGCCCGCCCCCCGACTGCAGTCCTCGGGGGCAGGCTGCGCGGGAACGGCGCCGGTTGAAGTCATCG
>JAOUIA010000060.1 GCA_029884335.1 Betaproteobacteria bacterium | reverse complement strand
ACGGCCAAATCGATAGTGCCTGGCGGGCGCTTCGCGCCGATCGCGTTGTTGCCGGGTCTTGCAAGGGGACCTACCCTTGCTGCGCCCCGGCGCCTAGCGCTCGACGCGAATCGCCTCACCAGGGGGCCCACGCGAATCATCAATGTCGCGCACATCACCACTACCGATTTGACCGTTACAGTCCACTAGCCCGCGGCGCCCGCGCGCGAACGGCCGGGCTTCGCGAATCGCTGGCCGGAAGGCGCCGCATGGCGCGCGTCGCCGGAGCGTTGCTGGCCGTCGCCTGAGCGTCCGCCCGGCGCGTGGTTGCCGCGGCGCGGGTGCGAGGGTTGCACTGCCCCCGGCCGCCGCTGCCCGCGCTGCGCGAAGACGGGCTGTGCCACGGCGCGCGGGTCGGGCTCGAAGCCCACGACGACTTCGCTCGCGATCCTGCGCTTGATCAGCCGCTCGATGTCGCGCAGGAACGCGTGCTCGTCCACGCACACCAGCGAGATCGCCTCGCCGTCGGAACCGGCGCGCCCGGTGCGGCCGATGCGGTGCACGTAGTCCTCGGGAACGTTCGGCAGGTCGTAGTTGACCACGTGCGGCAGCTCGACGATGTCGATGCCCCGCGCCGCGATGTCGGTGGCGACCATCACGCGCACCGCGCCCTTCTTGAAGTCGGCGAGCGCCTTGGTGCGCGCGCCCTGGCTCTTGTTGCCGTGCAGGGCCACCGCGCGCAGGCCCGCCGATTCCAGCGACCGGACGAGCTTGTCGGCGCCGTGCTTGGTGCGCGTGAAGACGAGCACCTGCTCCCAGCGGTGGTGGCCGATCAGGTAGGCGAGCAATGCGCTCTTGCGGTCGCGGTCCACGGGGTGGACGCGCTGCGCGATCGCGTCGACCGTCGCGTTGCGGGGCGCGACGTCGATCGTCTGCGGCCGGTCGAGCAGGCCGTGCGCGAGCGAGCGGATCTCGTCGGAAAATGTCGCGGAGAAGAGCAGGTTCTGGCGCTTGCGCGGCAGCAGCGCGAGGATGCGCCGCACGTCGGGAATGAAGCCCATGTCGAGCATGCGGTCGGCCTCGTCGAGCACGAAGATCTCGATCTTCGAGAAGTCGACGTTGCCCTGGCCCTGGTGGTCGAGCAGGCGGCCCGGCGTGGCGACCAGGATGTCGACGCCGCGCTTGAGCTGGGCGGCCTGCCCGCCGAAGCCCACGCCGCCGAACACCGCGGCGGAGACGAGCTTCGAGTGCTTGCCGTAGGTGCGCACCGACGCTTCGACCTGCGCGGCGAGCTCGCGGGTCGGGGTGACGATCAGCGCGCGCAGCGGCCGGCGGCCGTTGCGCTGCGGCTGCGGCTGCGCGGCGGACAGGCGCTGCAGCATCGGCAGGACGAAACCGGCGGTCTTGCCGGTGCCGGTCTGCGCGGCGGCGAGCAGGTCGCCGCCGGAGAGTACCGCCGGGATCGCCTGGCGCTGGATGGGGGTGGGCACGGAATAGCCCTGGTCGGCGACCGCGCGCACCAGCGCGTCGGACAGCCCGAGTTCGGCAAAAGGCATGGTGACTTTCGAATGGCAATGCTTGGCCACTCGCCCATTGCGGGGCGGCCAGTCTTAGCCAAACGGGGGGAACGGCTAGGGGGTCGGAATCGACTGCGGCAAGGGGACTGGAGCAAACGCCGCAGGGCGCATCATACACGGTTTCGCCCGGGACCGCCGCGCCACGGGGCGCGCCTTGCGGAACGTGAGCGCGATCAGGCCGCCGTGTGCGTCCCGCCGCCGCTCCAGCGCGGGGCGACGTTGAGCGCGCGCACGAACCAGGTCTCGTTCTTCGTCTCGCGCGTCGCGGTGAAGCCGTGGTCGGCGAGCAGCTTCGCCACCGCGGTCGCGTACTGGCCGCTGCGCCTGACGCGAACGAACCTCGTCTGCTGCCCGGTCGGCGTGGCGAACAGCGCTTTGAGCATCGCCCGCCCGTGGCCGCGCCCGCGCACCGCGCCTTCGAGGCCCGCGAGCCACAGCTCGTAGCCGCCGCTGGGCGACGCGCGGAACAGGCCGAAGCCGACCGGGGGCTCGCTGCCGGCCGTTTCGTCGGCCCAGTAGACGTAGCCGGGCACCGCGACGGTCTGCATCGTCCCGGACTCGCGGTCCTCGACGACGAAGTAGCCGGTCTTGAGCGCCTGGCGCAGCTCGCCGAAGAAGCGGTCGGAGGCGGCCGAGTCCCACGCGAGCTCGGGCTGGAAGCTGCCTTCGCGCGCGCCGTCGCGGATCAGCGAGCGCAGCATCGCGAGGTGGCCGATGTGGGCGGGACGGAGCATGACGATGTGCGGGTGGCGTGTGCCGTACTGTAACTCCACCGCGGCGACCCCGGGGTTGCGGGGTGCATGCGCGTGGTCCGGGAGGCGACAGGCGGCGGGGTTTGAGTACGCGCGGAGGGTGGAGCAGAATCGCCGGACTTGCCGCCAGGCGGGAGGGAACCCATGGATGCCGTCGCGCTGATCTTCCTGCTGCTCACCCCCGCAACCTACTTCGTCATGCTGGCGATCGAGCGAGTCGGGGCCGCGCGCGCGTTTCCGCCTCGCTCGGGATGGCAGTGGATCGGCATCGGCTTCATGCTGCTGTCGATGGCGAT
This sequence comes from Betaproteobacteria bacterium, assembly GCA_029884335.1. Taxonomy (GTDB): domain Bacteria; phylum Pseudomonadota; class Gammaproteobacteria; order Burkholderiales; family Casimicrobiaceae; genus VBCG01. The sequence continues at coordinate 18,290 of JAOUIA010000060.1, read as the reverse complement.
CGGCACCGCGCTGCCGTTGATCCTGCCGGTCGACTGGATGGCGGAGCATCGCCTGGTCGACGGGACGGGGCTCGGCGTGGTCGGCGGCGCGCTTGTCGGCTTCGTCGTGCTCGAGCTCGGCGTCTATCTGTGGCATCGCGCGGCGCACACGTTCGGTTTCATGTGGCGCGCCTTCCACCAGATCCACCACAGCCCGCGGCGCGTCGACATCCCGGGTTCGCTCGTCTTCCACCCGCTCGAGACCGCCGCGTACACGATCATCCCGCTCGCGGTGACCGTGCTCGTGCTCGGCCTCGATCCGCTCGCCGCCGCGATCACCGGCTACCTGTTCACGTTCGCCGGCATGTTCCAGCACTGGAACGTCGCCACGCCGCAGTGGGTCGGCTACGTTCTGCAGCGCCCGGAGTCGCACTGCGTTCACCACCGCCTGGGCTTCCACTACTACAACTTCTCCGACTTCCCGCCCTGGGACATGCTGTTCGGCACGTTCCGCAACCCGAAGCGGTTCATGGGCGACTGCGGCTTCGAGGGCGACGCGGACCGGAAGATGGGTGCGATGCTCGCCTTCGCCGACGTGAACGCGCCGCTCTACGGCCCAGGGAGCCGCGGGGTGCGGCCGGGCGGGGGCCCGCCGCAGGCGCAGGCGGCGGACTGATCCCGCCGCCGGGCCGATGCCCCGCGCCCCGGGCGCCATGCGCCCGGGTTGAAATCGGCGCCATCTGGGGCTATTATTAGCACTCGCATCGGCCGAGTGCTAACACCGCGATCCCCGTTCCGGGTCGATCGCGGGCCCGCCAGAGCGCCGGACACCCGGCCCGTCGTGCGCAACCATTTGATTCTGCTGTAAAACCACTTCAGGAGCGAGTCTACCCATGAAGCTGCGTCCCCTGCACGACCGGATCATCGTCAAGCGGCTGGAAGAGGAGCGCAAGTCCGCCGGCGGCATCGTGATCCCCGACACCGCGGCCGAGAAGCCCTCGATGGGCGAAGTCATCGCGGCCGGCCCCGGCAAGACCGACGACAACGGCAAGCTGGTCCCGATGGGCGTCAAGGTCGGCGACAAGATCCTGTTCGGCAAGTACTCGGGCCAGGAATTCAAGATGGACGGCGCCGACCTGCTGCACATGCGCGAAGACGACGTGATCGGCGTGATCGCCTGATCGCCGCCTCCCCAATCCAGACACCCCGCATCAGGAGAACCTACCCATGGCAGCCAAAGACGTCCGCTTCGGCGACAACGTCCGCAACAAGATGGTGAACGGAGTGAACATCCTCTCGAACGCCGTCAAGATCACGCTGGGCCCGAAGGGCCGCAACGTCGTGCTCGAGCGCAGCTTCGGCGCGCCGACCATCACCAAGGACGGCGTGTCCGTCGCCAAGGAAATCGAGCTCAAGGACAAGTTCGAGAACATGGGCGCGCAGATGGTGAAGGAAGTCGCGTCCAAGACCTCCGACGTCGCCGGCGACGGCACCACCACCGCCACCGTGCTCGCGCAGTCGATCATCGCCGAGGGCATGAAGTTCGTCGCCGCCGGCATGAACCCGATGGACCTCAAGCGCGGCATCGACAAGGCCGTCGTGGCGGTCGTCGACGAGCTCAAGAAGATCAGCAAGCCTTGCTCGACCAGCAAGGAGATCGCGCAGGTCGGCTCCATCTCGGCCAACGCCGACGAGTCGATCGGGAAGACGATCGCCGAGGCGATGGACAAGGTCGGCAAGGAAGGCGTGATCACCGTCGAGGACGGCAAGGGCCTGGAGAACGAGCTCGACCTCGTCGAGGGCATGCAGTTCGACCGCGGCTACATCTCGCCGTACTTCATCAACAACCCCGACAAGCAGGTCGCCGTCCTCGAGGACCCGTACGTCCTCCTGCACGACAAGAAGGTCAGCAACATCCGCGACCTCCTGCCGGTGCTCGAGCAGGTGGCGAAGTCCGGCAAGCCGCTCGTGATCGTCGCCGAGGACGTCGACGGCGAGGCGCTCGCGACGCTGGTGGTCAACAACATCCGCGGCATCCTCAAGACCGTCGCCGTCAAGGCGCCGGGCTTCGGCGACCGCCGCAAGGCGATGCTGGAAGACATCGCGATCCTGACCGGCGGCACGGTCATCGCGGAAGAGCTCGGCCTCAAGCTCGAGAACGCCTCGCTCAAGGACCTCGGCCGCGCGAAGCGCATCGAAGTCGCGAAGGAAGACACGACGATCATCGACGGCCACGGCGAGAAGGCGGCCATCGAGGCGCGCGTCAAGACAATCCGCAAGCAGATCGAGGAAGCGACCTCCGACTACGACAAGGAGAAGCTGCAGGAGCGCGTGGCCAAGCTCGCCGGCGGCGTGGCGGTGATCAAGGTCGGCGCGGCCACCGAGGTCGAGATGAAGGAGAAGAAGGCCCGCGTCGAGGACGCGCTGCACGCGACCCGCGCGGCCGTCGAGGAGGGCATCGTGGCCGGCGGCGGCGTCGCCTACCTGCGCGCGCGCGCCAACATCAAGGGCCTGAAGGGCGACAACGCCGACCAGGAAGCCGGCATCAAGATCGTGCTCCGCGCGATCGAGGAGCCGCTGCGCCAGATCGTGCAGAACGCCGGCGACGAGCCGTCGGTCGTCGTCAACAAGGTCGTCGAGGGCAAGGGCAACTTCGGCTTCAACGCGGCCACCGGCCAGTACGGCGACCTGGTCGAGATGGGCGTGCTCGACCCCACGAAGGTCACGCGCTTCGCGCTGCAGAACGCGGCGTCCGTCGCTTCGCTGATGCTGACCACCGAAGCGATGGTGGCCGAGTCGCCGAAGGACGAGAAGCCGATGGGCGGCGGCGGCGGCGGCATGGGTGGCATGGGCGGCATGGGCGACATGGACATGTGACGCTCGCGGACGCGAGCGTCATCCCCGCGCAGGCGGGGATCCAGCGTCTCTGTCAGTCGCAGCACCGAAGCACGAAAAGCCCGGCCTCGCGCCGGGCTTTTTCTTGTCCGCGAGCTGCGCTAGCGCGCGGGACCGTCGGGTGCGTCGGCTGCGCTGCCGATCACCTGCCACAGCGCTTCGGCCGTCGGCGCGATCGCGGCGCTCTGCCGGTAGAGACGCACCTCGATCGGCACGCGCCAGCCGGCGGCGGCGACGGGCACGAGCGCGCGGCTCGCCGGCCCGGCCTCGTGCCGGCTTCGTTCTTGCGGTCGCGAACTGCAGGAGGCCGGGGGCGGGAGCGCGCGGCAGCGGAATGCCTCCGCCGACCCGGCAAGTCGCTTCCTCCCGGTCCGGGCGGTTTGCCGCAGCGCAGCATCGCGATTGCAAGGTAGTGGGCCGAACCATCGTCCCGACCGGCGGTCGAACGTTTGCCGCGTTCGCACGAAGGAGGGGAGCATGAGCAAACTTCGCTGGCAGGACATGGTGAATCTTGTGCTGGGCGCGTGGATCGCCGCCTCGCCCTGGATTCTCGGCATCGCCGACGAGCATCCGACGGCCATGTGGAGCGCCGGCATCACCGGCGGCCTGATCGCGGTCCTTGCCGCGATCGACCTCGACACGCCGGCGTCCTGGGAAGAGTGGGCGATGGGCGCGCTGGGCCTCTGGGCGATCATCTCGCCGTGGGTTCTGGGCTTCGCCGCGCAGCGGCCGATGACCGTGAGCTGCGTCGCCGCGGGCGGGCTGGTCGCGGCACTCGCCGCCTGGGCACTGTACGCGGCAGGCGCGGCAGAGACGCGCCGCCACGGATCGGCGCACTGACGGGCGCTACGAGCTGCAAGACAGCATCGAACAGCCGGCCCGTTCGCGTGCCCAGTCGGGGCGCTTCGCGGCAAAGCGCTCGCGGCCGGGCTGGTCGTCGTACGGCCGGCGCATGACGTCGAGCAGCTCGTCGATGCCGGCGGTGTCGCCGTCTTCGGCGCGGTCGATGGCCTGCTGCGCGAGGTAGTTGCGCAGCACGTAGCGCGGGTTGGCGCGGAGCATCGCGGCGCGGCGCTCCGCGGGGGCGCGCGCGTCCGAGCGGACGCGCGCGGCGTAGTCGCGCAGCCATGCGGCGAAGGCTTCGGCGTGCGCTGCGCGCTTGCCGGCGTCGTAGAACGCCTCGTCGAACGTCGCGAGCGACGGCGAGCCCGGATCGGCGTCCGCCAGCGCGCGGAAGAAGATCGTCATGTCGGCTTCCGCCGCCTTCAGGAGCGCGCACAGCGCTTGCATCAGCCTGAGGTCGTCGTCGGCGCACGCCGCGAGGCCCAGCTTCGCGGCGACGTTCGCGCGATGGGCCCCGACGTAGGTCCGCTCGTAGCGCTCGAGCCCCTCGTGCAGAGGGTCCTGCGTGGCGAACAGCGGCGTCAGCGCGCCCGCGAGGCGCGTGAGGTTCCAGTAGGCGACCTGCGGCTGGTGGCCGAAGCGGTAGCGGCGGCCGTGCGCATCGGTGGTGTTCGGCGTCCAGTCGGGGTCGAAGTCGTCGATCCAGCCGTACGGTCCGTAGTCGATCGTGAGCCCGAGGATCGACATGTTGTCGGTGTTCATCACGCCGTGCACGAAGCCGACGCGCATCCAGTGCGCGACCATCGTCGCGGTCCGCTCGGCGACTTCGGCGAACCAGCGCGCGCGCACCGTGTCGTCGATCGGGTCGGCGTCGCCGGCGAGGTGCGGAAAGTCGCGCCGGATCGTGAAGTCGACGAGCTGCGCGAGCAGCGCGTGGTCGTCGCGCCAGTAGGGCAGCTCGAAGTTGCCGAAGCGGATGAACGACGGCGCGACGCGGCAGACGATCGCGCCAGGCTCCTCCCTCGGATGGCCGTCGTAGAACATGTCGCGCACGACCTGCTCGCCGGTGCCGACGAGGCAGAGCGCCCGCGTCGTCGGCACGCCGAGGTGATGCATGGCCTCGCTGCAGAGGTACTCCCGCACGGACGACCGGAGCACGGCGCGGCCGTCCGCGGTGCGCGAGTAGGGCGTGGGCCCCGCGCCCTTGAGCTGCAGCTCCCAGCGTTCGCCGCGCGCGTTCACCGTCTCGCCCAGCGTGATCGCGCGGCCGTCGCCGAGCTGGCCTGCCCACTGGCCGAACTGGTGGCCGCCATAGTTCGCGGCGATCGGCTGCATGCCCTCGAGCAGGCCGTTGCCGCCCATGACCTCGGCGAAGCGCGGCGCGCGCACGTCGTCCTCGGTCCAGCCAAGCACGGCGGCGCACTCGGGCGACCAGGCGAGCAGCCGCGGTGCCGCCACGGGCGCGGGCTGGACGTGCGAGTACAGCGCTCCCACGACCTGGCGCCGGCCGGGGGCGGTCGAGGGATCGGCCGGCAGCTCGCGGGCGAAGCGGTTGTCGAAGCGGAGCGGTCGCACGGGGACGGGCAGGGGGGCGCAGTCGCGCCGGATAGACGCCGCCGCGCGCGAAACGTTCGACCCGGCCGGCGCGGCATAGTGCCACCAGGCATTGGCGCAGTCGAAATACTAGCCCGGGCGACAAGGGGCGCGTCTGCCACGTGGGCGCCGGGCCCGGCGCGGCGGACCTGCTGACGGTGCGCGTGGTGCGCGTGCTCGCGCGCGCCGGCATCGTCGTCCGCGACGCGCCGGTCGATCCGGCGGCCCTCGCGCTGGCGCTTGCCGCCGTGGAGGTCGCAGTCGGCAAGCGCTGCGGTGCGCACCGGACGCATCGGCGCTTCGTCGACAGGCGGCGGGTGGACGCGGCCGTGCGGCACGCGGTCGTCGTGCGGCTCGAGGGGGGACGCCATGCTGTTCGATTGCGCGCAACAGGAGATCGACGCGCTCGTCGCCGCCCTTTCGCCCACGGCGTGCCGCGCGACCGGCCCGTCGCGCTTGTCGGGAACGCGTCGCTGTCCGGCCGCGCCCGGGCGGCCGGCACGCTGGGCGGGCTGCCCGCCCTCGCTGCAACCCGCTGTCGCGGTCTCGCGCTCATCGTTCCGGGCGAAGTGCGCCGGAGGGCCGCGACCGGCAGCCGTCAGCAGGCGGTCCCGCGAGCGGCGCCCGCCCGACCTCCCCGGTCCGGGGCCCTCGCGTTGCGGAGCGCGATGCTGTGACCTATTGTCCACAACCACCCCACCACCGGCCGCCAGCCGCGGGCAAATGCGCCTACCAACGGGCGGAATTGCTATAGACTTCGCGAGGTTGCTGCGCTAAGTCCGCGTAACCAATGAGGGAACGCGGCACGCAGCTTGTACGCTACGAAAGTCGAGCCGCTGCAACCGGGAAGGCGCGCGACGGGCGTCGGCCCGTTTCGCACTGCACAGCAAAGCACGCATGACGTCCGGCATCCTGTTCGCGCTCGCGATCGCCGCGCTTGCCGCCGCGGTGATCGTCGGGCTCGTCCGCCGCAACCGCGCCACGTCGGCCGGCGTGCGGGACGATCCCGAATCGCCCAACACCACCGCCCAGTGGACCGAAGGGGAGACCACGCGGCTGCTCTCGTCCGCGGAGCTGCCCGGCCTCTACCTCGTGCGCCCGCGCTTCCTCAGCAAGGCCGAGGGCGTGGTCTACCTGCTGCTGCGCGCCGCCTTCCCGCGCCACGAGATCTTCGCGCGCATCCGACTTTCGGACGTCCTGCAGGTGAAGATCGGGCCGCAGGGGATGGAGCGGCTGCGCGCGTTCCGCAAGATCGCCAACCAGCACGTCGGCTTCGTCATCTGCGACCGCGACATGACCATCGTCGCGATCGTCGACGCCAAGGAGCCCGACACGGTCATCAACCCGCGCGACCAGAAGCTCGAGATCATCAAGCAGCGCTGCCTGCAGGCCGCGCAGGTCAAGTACGTCTGCGTCTACCCGCCGCAGCTTCCACGCTACAAGGACCTGCGCGAGCAGATCCTCGGCCCGGCCGCCGAACTCGCGTAGGCCGAAGAAAAACGCAGGCCGACTGCCGCCCGCGTTTTTTTCTTCGGGAGCGGAAGTCAGGGCGGCGGCTTCGGGCGCCGGCCTCGTTGCGCCGGACTGCCGTGCGAAGCCACTGAGCGTCGGCCGGCAAGCGCCGACTCGCCATGGCCGTCGATCCCCGCGCGCAAGACGCGCGGGGCCCCTCGCCGGCCGCTCGCGTCGCGGCCCGTCTTTGCCGGCCGGGAAACGGCAACGAAACACCGCGCGCCGTGCGCGGCGTTAGCGTTTCATGCGGGGCGTTGTGCTCGGCGGCGTACCATTTCGGAATCCGCGACGCGCTCCGCAGGTTGCCATGGCTGACGGATTCAAGCTGACGTACTCGACGATGTTCGATCCGCCGCCGGAGCTGCACGCGCGGTTCGAGGCGGCGCTGGTCAACGTGCGCACCTACGCGGGCGCCGAGCACCCGATGCTGATCGGCGGGCGCGACGAGCGGGCCTCGCGCCAGTTCGAGCTCGCGAGCCCGATCGACACGCGGCAGGCGCTCGGCCGTTTCCAGGCCGGCGACGCGACGCACGCGCGCGCCGCGGTGGCCGCGGCGAAAGCCGCGTTCCCGGCGTGGAGCGCGACGCCGTGGACCGAGCGCGTCGCGCTGCTGCGCCGCGCGGCCGCGCTCATCGAGGAGCGCGTCTACGAGCTCGGCGCGGTGCTCTCGCTCGAGGTCGGCAAGAACCGCATGGAGGCGCTCGGCGAGGCGCAGGAGACCGCCGACCTCATCGCCTACTACTGCGACCGCATGGAGGCGGCGGACGGCTTCGTGCGCGACATGGCGCGCGACCCGTTGCCCGGCTTCGTCTCCGAGAACACGAGCGCGCTCAAGCCCTACGGCCCGTGGCTGGTGATCGCGCCGTTCAACTTCCCGATGGCGCTCGCCGGCGGGCCGGCCGGCGCCGCGCTGGTCGCGGGCAACACGGTCGTGCTCAAGGCCGCCACGGCGACACCGTGGAGCGGGCGGCTGCTGGCGCTCGCGTTGCGCGATGCCGGCCTGCCGCCGGGCGCGTTCAATTTCGTCACTGGAGCGGGCGCCGCCGTCGGGCAGGCGCTGGTCGACGACCCCGACGTCGCCGGCGCGACGTTCACCGGCAGCTACGATGTCGGCATGCACCTCTACCGCGCGTTCGCGCAGGGCCGCTGGCCGCGGCCGTGCATCGCCGAGATGGGCGGCAAGAACGCGGCGATCGTATCGCGCCACGCCGACCTCAAGGACGCGGCGACGGGCGTCGCGCGCTCGGCGTTCGGCCTCTCCGGGCAGAAGTGCTCGGCGTGCTCGCGGGTGTACGTCGAGCGCACCGCGTTCACCGACTTCGTGGCCGCGCTGCACGCGGCGACGACGAAGATCGCGATCGGCGATCCCACGCGGCGCGAGAACTGGATGGGGCCGGTGATCGACGCGTCCGCCGTCGCCCGCTACGAGGACGCGGTGGCGCAGGTGCACGCGCTCGGCGCGTCCGGCGCGATCGTGGAAGGCGGCGCGCGGCTCGACCAGCGCGACCTCGCGCACGGCCACTTCGTCGCGCCGACGATCGCGCGCGCGCCGTTCGACCACCCGCTGTGGCGGCGCGAGCTGTTCGCGCCGTTCGTGCTGGTCGCCCCCGTCGACACGATCGACGAGGGCCTGGCGCGCGCCAACGACTCCGACTACGCGCTCACCGCCGGCTTCTACGGGTCGAGCGACGAGACGGAGCGCTTCTTCGCCACGGTCGAGGCCGGCGTCACCTATGCCAACCGGCCGCAGGGCGCGACCACCGGCGCATGGCCCGGGTACCAGGCGTTCGGCGGGTGGAAGGGCTCGGGCTCGACCGGGAAGGCGGCCGGATCGCTGTACTACCTGCCGCAGTACCTGCGCGAGCAGTCGCAGACGCGCGTGCGTCGCCACACCTGACGCCCGTCCGGCACCGGGAGCGGCCGCGGGAGCGGTCGCGTTGTGGCGCTGTGCGAAAATGCGCAGTTTCGCCCCCCCGAACCGAAGAGAAGATCCGTGCACCGCGCACTCCGCCCGCTGGCCTGCCTCGTTGCCCTGCTCATCGCTCCCGCCGCCGCCGCGCAGGCGGTGCCGCCTCCCGACGCCGGGAAGCTCGCGTACTTCGGCGACACGACGCGCGCGGCGATCGGCTGGGACAGCGACAACCGCCTGCGCGGGGAGTTGTGGCACGTGCTGCGCGAGGACGAGCGCACGGCGTGGATCGGCGAGCTGTGGGCCACCGACCGCAGCGCCGGCGGCGCGAAGCTCTCCTATCACTGGCGCGGCGACGGCGACGCCGGCGTGCGCAAGGCGTTCGCGGCGCTCGACCAGAACCGCTGGCACGACCGCAAGGTCACGCTGGGAGGCGGCTACGAGGCCGAGCGCTGGTTCGCATCCGGCTACCTCTCCGCCGGCGTGACCGGCAGGCGCGAGGTCGCGGTCGACTCCATCTCGTCGACGCAGACGATCCTCGGCGTCGACAACGGCCGTCCCTACGCGCAGGACGTCACCACGACGATCACCACGCGCACGTTCGAGCGCGCGTACGACTGGGGCGTGGGCGGGCGCGTCGGCCACTTCTACGCGGAGCCGCTGCTGCGCGTGGAGGCGGGCCTCGACTACGAGCGTGGCCGGGGCTCCACGGGGCAGGCGACGCTCTCGCTCGGCGCGGAGAAGTTCTTCGCCGGCACGCCGCACAGCGTCGGCATCGCCGGCGAGGCGTACCGCAAGCACGGCGGCATCGAGCCCGACCGCGACGACGCGCGCGTGTGGCTGACCTATCGCTACGCGTTCGGCGGCACGGCGTGGCGACCGGAGAAGACCTATCGCATGGTGGAAGTGCCGCGCGCGGCACCCGCCACGGCGCCCGCGGCGACGCCGGCGACAGCCTCCCCGGGCGTCACGCCGCCGCCGCCGTCCGCGCCGGCGAGTCCTCGCGTCGAGAAGCGCATCGTGAAGACCACTGCCACCGCGAGCGCGGACGCGTTCTTCGCGCTCGACAGCGCGGCGATCCGGCCGGAGGCGAAGGCTGCGCTCGACGCGGCGATAGCGCGGATCCGGGCCGCAGGCTTCGAGGGGAACATCCGCGTGAGCGGGCACACCTGCGACCTCGGCAGCGCGGCGTACAACCTGCGCCTGTCGCAGCGCCGCGCCGATGCGGTGCGCGGCTACCTCGTCGAGCAGGGACTGCCCGCGGAGCGCGTGCTCGCCGAGGGCCTCGGCGAGGCCGCGCCGCGCCACCCGAACGCGCCGGCCACGCGGCCGCTGAATCGCCGCGTCGACATCGAGTTCGTCACCTACGAGGACAAGGTCGAGACGGTCACGATCCCCGCCCCGGCGCCGGCCGCCCCCCCCGCCGCCGTTCCGCCGGCCCAGGCGAAGCCCGCGCCGGCGGCGCCGCCGATCCCGGCGGTCGAGTGGCGACGCGAGGAGGTCGCCTCCGAGCCCGCGTGGATGCGCCGCGCCCTGCGTTCGACCGCCGGGCACAAGCAGACCGTCGACTTCTACCGCAGCGCGACCGAGACCACGGCGGTGGTCGAGGGGCCGAAGCGCTTCCTCAACCGCAACCCGCTCGCGCGCAACGATTCCGCGAGCGTGGAAGCGGACTCCGCCGCGCAGCCGATCGCCGTGCTCGGCAACGACGAGGATCCGGACGGCGACACGCTCTCGATCGCGGCCGTCGGCGCGCCTGCGCACGGCACCGCGACGATCAGCGGCACGCAGGTGCTCTACACGCCGTCGCGCGGCTACGTGGGCGCCGACTCGTTCAGCTACACGGTGAGCGACGGCAAGGGAGGCACCGCGAACGCGACGGTCGCCGTCGCGGTGGTGCGCGCGAACCGTCCGCCGGTGGCCAGGGACGACTACGCCGTGGCGGGCTACAACCAGCCCGTCGACGTCGACGTCCTGGCCAACGACAGCGATCCCGACGGCGACCGGCTGACGGTCGTCTCGTTCACTCAGCCGCAGTTCGGAGCGGTGTCGCGCGGGCCGGGCGGCACGCTCACCTACCGCGCGGCGCCGAACTACATCGGCTACGAGTCGTTCACCTACGAGGTCGGCGACGGCAGGGGCGGCAACGCCCGGGCGACGGTCGTCGTGTACGCCGACCCCTAGGCGATCGACGCAAGAGGCGTTCGGGGGCGCGGCGGATGCCGCGACGTCGACGCAGCGCCTCTTGCATCGGGCCGGGGATCACGCGAGCGCCCTCGGGGCGGCCCGCCGGGCGCTCGCCGGCAACGGCACGCAGCAACGTGCGCCGTGCACGCGTTGGTGCCCCAGAGGTCCTGTCGCACCATGCTGCTGGCAGACGCCAGGTCGACCGTGCCTGGCGGGCGCTTCGCGCCGATCGTCAGAGCATCTCGGTCAGGTGGCGCCGCCGCGCCGCCTCGCTGACGAAGTCCTCGAGGTCGGGATCCATCGCGCTGCGGGCGCTGACCATGCCGATCACCTTGCCGTCCTGCACCACCGGCATGTGGCGGAAGCCGCGCTCGTGCATCACCAGCAGCGCGTAGCCGAACGGCTTGTCGGGAGCGACGACGTGCGGGTCGGGCGTCATGACGTCGGCCACGCGCGTGGCCGCGGGATCGAGTCCGCGCGCGACCACGCGGAACACGATGTCGCGCTCGGTGCAGATGCCGACCAGCCTGTCGTGGTCGATGACGAGCACCGCGCCGGCGTTCTTGTCGGCCATCATCCGCGCCGCCTTGCGGATGTGGACGCCGGGGGCGGCCTTCAGGATGGCCCGCCGCGCCATCACGTCCTTCACCGGCATGTCGAACATGTCCAGGTTCCCTTGGGGGAGCGGCAGCACGCGAGCGCCGCCGCTTGCGATCGGCAGACGCTACCGCACCGGCTTTCCCCCCGGGGTTGACCGCGATCAAGGGAGTCGCACTCCGCCGCGCCTTTAGGCACGAACCGCCCATCCGCATCAAGCGGACGCGCCGGAGAGGATCCGCTGGTAGGCTCCGCGGTCGACGTTGCCGCCGCTCAGGATGACTCCGACGCGCTTGCCCGCCCCCGGCCCCGCCTTGAGGACGGCGGCGAGCGGCGCCGCACCCGCGCCCTCGGCCACCTGGTGCGTGTCGTCGAAGTAGGCGCGCATCGCCTCCGCGATCTCCTCGTCGGTGACCGCCACGACGTCCTCGGCACCGCGCAGGATCGCCTCCAGCGCAGCGGGAACCGGCACGCGCACGGCCACGCCGTCGGCCATCGTGTTCGCGCTCGCCGTCTCGATCGGGCGCCCGGCGCCAAACGACTTGAGGTAGGCGTCGGCGCCGGTCGCGACGACGCCGACGATGGCCGTGGCGAGCCCGAGCGCGTCGCGCACGGCGATCAGGCCGCAGATGCCCGAACCGCAGCCGATCGGCACGTACACGCGGTCGAGCGCGCCGGCCGCGGCGAACAGCTCGCGCGCGTAGGTCGCGACGCCGGCGACGAGGTCGCGCTCGAACGGGCCGACGAAGCGGTCGCCTCGCTCGCGCGCGAGCTCGGCGGCGGCAAGGCGCGCCTCGTCGAAGTCGCGGCCGTGCTCGACCAGCTCGGCGCCGAGCGCGCGCATCGCGGCGTTCTTCGACACCGAGTTGCCGTGCGGGACCACGATCGTGCAGCGCATGCCGGCGCGCCGCGCGGCGAAGGCGAGGCTCTGCCCGTGGTTGCCGCGCGTGGCGCTGACCACGCCCGCCGGCGGCGCGGGCGACCCGGCGAGCCGGCCCACGAGGTTGAGCCCGCCGCGCACCTTGAACGCGCCGGTGGGCGTGTGATTCTCGTGCTTGACCCACACCTCGCGGCCGGCGCGCGCGGCGAGCAGCGGCCACGCCACCTGCGGCGTGGCCGGCATGGCCGCGTAGACGCGCCGCGCCGCGGCTTCGACCTCGTCGAGGCCGATCGCCGCCGCTTCGCTCACTTCACGAAGTTGAGGTAGACGAACAGCGTGACGATCGCGCCGATCACGGAGAGCGCGATGCCGGCCGGCTGGATGCCGGCCTTGCCGCGCGAGAAGAGCGAGCCGATGAAGCCGCCCACCAGCGAGCCCACGACGCCGAGGACGGCGGTGCCGATCCAGCCCATAGGCACGGCGCCGGGGTAGAAGAAGCGCGCCAGCGCGCCGACGATCAGGCCGACGATCACCATCCACACGAAGTTCATCATGGCCATGCCTCCACGAAGCGTTGCGGGAACGGACCGGCCTACCTCACGACCTGCGCCAGCTCGCCGGTCTGGTACTTGCGCGCGACGGCCTCGAGCGGCAGCGCCTTGATCTTCGAGCCCTGGCCGGCGGCGCCGAACTGCTGGTAGCGCTGCACGCAGATCGCCTTCGCCGCCGCCATCGCCGGCTTGAGGAATTCGCGCGGGTCGAACTTCGACGGGTTCTCGTGGAAGAAGCGGCGGATGGCCGCCGTCATCGCCAGGCGGATGTCGGTGTCGATGTTGACCTTGCGCACGCCGTGCCTGATGCCCTCCTGGATCTCCTCGACCGGCACGCCGTAGGTCTCCTTCATGTCGCCGCCGTACTTGCGGATCTCGGCGAGGATGTCCTGCGGCACGCTCGAGCTGCCGTGCATCACCAGGTGCGTGTTCGGGATGCGCCGGTGGATCTCCTTGATGCGCTCGATCGCGAGGATGTCGCCGGTCGGCTTGCGCGAGAACTTGTAGGCGCCGTGCGAGGTGCCGATGGCGATCGCCAGCGCGTCGACCTGCGTGCGGCGCACGAAGTCGGCCGCCTGCTCGGGGTCGGTCAGCAGCATGTCGCGCGTCATCGTGCCCTCCGCGCCGTGGCCGTCCTCCTTGTCGCCCTTCATCGTCTCGAGCGACCCGAGGCAGCCGAGCTCGCCTTCGACCGTCACGCCGCGCAGGTGCGCCATGTCGACGACCTTCCTCGTGACGTCGACGTTGTAGTCGTAGGTCGAGATCGTCTTGCCGTCCTCGCGCAGGCTGCCGTCCATCATCACCGACGAGAAGCCGAGCTTGATGGCCGACTCGCACACCGCCGGCGACTGCCCGTGGTCCTGGTGCATGACGACCGGGATCTGCGGGTAGCTCTCGACGGCCGCCTCGATCAGGTGGCGCAGGAACAGCTCGCCCGCGTACTTCCGCGCGCCCGCCGAGGCCTGCATGATCACCGGGCTGTCGGTCTCCGACGCGGCGGCCATGATGGCCTGCACCTGCTCGAGGTTGTTGACGTTGAACGCCGGCAGACCGTAGCCGTGCTCGGCCGCGTGGTCGAGCAGTTGGCGCATGGAAACGAGGGGCATCGCGACCTCCGCGAGTGGAACGACCAAAGGGCGCCGCGCGCGGCGCCGGATGCAGCGATTCTACTCCGCGGCGCGATCCGGCCCGTAGGTGCGCCTGCCGCTCGCGTGGCGGTATTCGGTCAGCCGGATTGCCTCGCCGACGCGCGGCAGCGGGTCGCCGACCGCGACGTACGCCTGCGCGCCGTCGGGCAGCTCGACCTTCGCGATCCTCGCCGCCGGGCGCGCGGCGTCCTCCGGCGCGCTGCGCACGATCGCCGCCACGGTGGCGCGCGCGACGACGGGATCGTCGCCGCCGCGGAACAGGAACAGCCCCGCCGCGGCCAGGACGAGCAGGACGGCGAGGCCGCCGGCGACCGCTCGGCGGTTGCGCGCGACGAGGTCGTAGGCCACGTCCGCCCTGCCGCTGTCAGCAGGCGCCCGCGTAGCGGGCCTTGCAGGTGGCGAGCACGTCGTCGCCCGGGACCTTCCACCAGCGCTCCGAGAAGATCTCCACCTCGTGCGCGCCGCGGTAGCCGGCCGCTTCCATCCAGCCGCGGATGCGCGCGAGCTCGATCACGCCGTCGCCCATCATGCCGCGGTCGTTGAGCATGTCCTTCGTCGGCACCAGCCAGTCGCAGAGGTGGTAGTCGAGCAGGCGCTGCGCGGCGCCCGCGCGCGCGATCTCGCGCTCGAGGCAGGGGTCCCACCAGACGTGGTAGACGTCGACGATCACGCCGAGCGCGGGCCCCTCGCCGGGGGCCAGCTCGTCGCACAGGTCGTTCGCCTGCGCGAGCGTGTTCACGCACGCGCGGTCGGCGGCGAACATCGGGTGCAGCGGCTCGATCGCGAGCGGCATGCCGGCGGGCTTCGCGTAGTCGAGCAGCGCGCCGATGCCGTCGCGGACCATGCCGCGCGCGCCGCCGAGGTCCCTCGACGCCGGCGCGCCCTTGCTGTCCTTCGGCAAGCCCCCGACGACGAGCACGAGGCAGCGCGCGCCGAGCGCCAGCGCCTCGTCGACGGCGCGCCGGTTGTCGTCGCGCGCCGCGCGCAGCCCCGCGGCATCGGTGGCCGTGAACATGCCGCCGCGGCAGTAGCAGGTCACGGCGAGCCCCGCGTCGCGGATGCGGCGCGCCGTGTCCATCAGGCCGGCCTGCGCGACCTGGTCGCGCCAGGGCGCGATGCCGCGGATGCCGTGGCGCACCAGCGCGTCGACGATCTGCGGCATCGTCCACTGCGCGCGGACTGTGGCCGTGTTCAGCGACAGCAGGGAGGGATCGGGTGGCGAGGGCGGCTTCATCGCGGGGCGCGTGCCGGAACCGCGATTTTACGCCCGGACGCGGGCGCGGCATAGAATTGCGCATGGCATTCCTGCGCATCGCGTCGAACGCATCGGGAGGTGGATCGTGAGCGTCGCTGCCGTGCTCGTCACCGGGGCCAGCCGGGGCCTGGGACGCGGAATCGCCGTCGAGGCCGCCGCACAGGGACTGTCGGTGGCGATCAACTACGCCAGCAACCGCGAGGCCGCCGACGAGACCGCCAGGCTGTGCCGGCAGGCCGCGGCGTCCGACGCGCAGCATTTCGTCGCGGTGCAGGGCGACGTGGGACGGCGCGAGGACCGCGAGCGCATCGTCGCGCAGACGCTGTCCGCGTTCGGCCGTCTCGACGCGCTCGTCAACAACGCCGGCATCGCCCCGCGGCAGCGGGCCGACGTGACCGAGACCACGCAGGCGTCGTTCGAGGAGGTGCTGCGCACCAACCTGGAGGGCCCGTACTTCCTCACGCAGTCCGTCGCCAACCACTGGCTGTCGTCGCGCTACGCGTCGCTGCTTCCCGGCGGGTTCAAGATCGTGTTCGTGTCCTCGATCTCCGCCGCCGCCGCGTCGATCATGCGCGGCGAGTACTGCATCTCCAAGGCGGGGCTCGCGATGGCGTCGCAGCTGTGGGCGGTCCGGCTCGCCGACGAAGGCGTGCAGGTGATCGAGTTGCGGCCCGGCATCATGGCGACCGACATGACGTCCGCGGTGAAGGAGAAGTACGACCGCCTCATCGCCGAAGGCCTGGTGCCCCAGCGTCGCTGGGGCACGGCGGAGGACGTCGGGCGCGCCGTGCGCGCGATCCTGGCCGGACTGCTCCCGTACACTACCGGCGACGTCATCCACCTGGACGGCGGTTTCCACGTCCGCAGACTGTGAACCCACGCGCATGATCCGCATCGACACCCAACTCACGCCGGCAGCGCTCGAGCGGCCGATCGAGCGCCTGTTCGAACTCTCCGCACAGAAGATCGCGGCGCTGGAGAAGCGCTGGAACCCGTCGGACGGGACGCCGGTGTTCACGGCCGCGGGACGCTACACCTCGCGCGGGTGGACCGAGTGGACGCAGGGCTTCCAGTTCGGCGCGGCGATCCTGCAGTTCGACGCGACCGGCGAGGCGGCGATGCTCGAGACGGGGCGCCGCAACACGGTGCGGCACATGGCCACGCACGTGAGCCACGTCGGCGTCCACGACCACGGCTTCAACAACGTGTCGACGTACGGGAACCTGCTGCGCCTGGCGCGCGAGGGCCGCATCGCGGCGACCGAGTGGGAGACGTCGTTCTACGAGCTCGCGCTCAAGCTCTCCGGCGCGGTGCAGGCGGCGCGGTGGACCGCGCTCCCCGACGGCGGCTTCATCCCCTCGTTCAACGGACCGCACTCGCTGTTCGCGGACACGATGCGGAGCCTCCGCTCCCTCGCGCTCGGCCACCAGCTCGGCCACGTGCTGATGGGCGAGCGCGACCGCAGGATCTCGCTGCTCGAGCGGCTGGTGGGCCACGCCGACGCCAACGCCCGCTACAACGTGTACTACGGCGAGGGGCGCGACCGCTACGACGTGCGCGGCCGCGTCGCGCACGAGTCGGTGTTCAACGTCAACGACGGCTCGTATCGCTGCCCGAGCAGCCAGCAGGGCTATTCGCCGTTCAGCACGTGGACGCGCGGGCTCGCCTGGGTGCTGCTCGGCTACGCGGAACAGCTCGAGTTCCTGGCCACACGCGAGAGCGCCGAGCTCGCGCCGTTCGGGGGCGCGGCCGCTGTCGTCGATCGCTACCTCGCGGCGGCGCGGGCGACCGCGGACTTCTACATCGACAACACGCCGACCTGCGGCGTGCCCTATTGGGACACGGGGGCGCCGGGGCTCGCCCGCATGGACGGCTGCCTGGACCGCCCCGCGGATCCCTACAACGCGCACGAGCCCGTCGACAGCTCGGCGGCGGCGATCTCGGCGCAGGGACTGATCCGCCTCGGCCGTTACGTCGGCGCCAGCGACGCGGCCGCGGGCGCGCGGTATGTGGCGGCCGGGCTGACGGTGGCGCGCACGCTCCTCGCGGAACCGTACCTGTCGGCCGATCCGTCGCACGAGGGCCTGCTGCTGCACGTCGTCTATCACCGGCCCAACGGGTGGGACCACGTCCCGCCCGGGCGGAAGGTCCCCTGCGGCGAGTCGGCGATGTGGGGCGACTACCACCTGCGCGAGCTCGCGCTGATGATCCGTCGCCTCGCGCGCGACGACCCCTACTACGCGTTCTTCAACGTCTGATCGGGCGCTCGGCCGGACGTGAACGCGGCCGGACCGCGCGCGCCGCCACGATCCGGCGCAGGTACGTCAACGAACTGCCGATCCGCCGCACCATTGCGGCGGCCTGCAAGTACCACAACGTGCCGGCATGGGCACAACACATCGTCGTCCCCGCGAAGGCGGGGACCCAGCGTCTCTTGGGCGGGTCCGCCGTCATCAGAATCCAAGACACTGGGTCCCCGCCTTCGCGGGGACGACGGCAAAGTGGCAGGTACTCTCTTGATTGTCGCTAGGCGAGCGGCGGAACGTCGACGACGCGCCGCTGCGCCCAGCTCTGGTGGCCGCACTCGGCGAGCTGCACGCCCTTCGCGCCCTCGAGCAGCCCCCAGCGGAACGGCTCGCCGGCCGCGACGTGCCTCAGGAACAGCTCCCACTGCACCTTGAACGCGTTGTCGTAGGCGCGGTTGTCGGGCACCTTCTGCCAGGTGGCGAAGAAGTCGATCGCCTGCGGCACGTCGGGATTCCACACGGGTTTCGGCGTGGCCGCGCGCGGCTGGATGCGGCAGTCGGTCAGGCCCGCGACCGCCGAGCCGAGCGTGCCGTCGACGTGGAACGTGACGAGGTCGTCGCGGCGCACGCGCGTCGTCCAGCTGCTGTTGATCTGCGCGATCGCGCCGCCCTCGAGCTCGAACGTCGCGTAGGCC
>JAOUIA010000059.1 GCA_029884335.1 Betaproteobacteria bacterium | reverse complement strand
ATGGGGCCTCCCACACCCCTCCCCGCCCGCCATGGACACCCGCCAGCCGATCCACAGCGACCACGCGAAGACGCTCGACACCGCGGGGCTGCGCAGCCACTTCCTGGTCGAGAGGATCTTCGTTCCTGGCCAGATCGAGCTCACCTACTCGCAGATCGACCGCATCATCGTCGGCGGCGCGATGCCGCAGGCCACCGAGCTCGCGTTCGGGCCGGACCTCGCGAAGCGCTTCGCCGTCGGCGCCTTCCTCGAGCGGCGGGAGCTGGGCGTGGTCAACGTCGGCGGCGCCGGGACCGTGACCGTCGACGGCACGCGCCACGACCTCGCGCACCGCGACGCGCTGTACGTCGGCATGGGCGCGCGCGACGTGCGCTTTGCCAGCGCCGACGCCGCGAATCCCGCGAAGTTCTACCTCAACAGCGCGCCGGCGCACCGCGCCTGCCCGACGCGCAAGGTGACGCTGGCGCAGGCCTCGCCGACCACGCTCGGCGACGCGAAGACCGCGAACCGGCGCACGATCTACAAGCTGTTCGTGCCCGGCGTGGTCGAGACCTGCCAGCTCACGATGGGCATGACCGTGCTCGAGCCGGGCAGCGTGTGGAACACTTTCCCGACGCACACGCACGAGCGGCGCATGGAGGTGTACTTCTACTTCGCGCTGCCGCCGGACGCCGCCGTGTTCCACCTGTGCGGCCGGCCCGACGAGACGCGCCACGTCGTCGTGCGCAACGAGCAGGCGGTGATCAGCCCGAGCTGGTCGATCCACTCCGGCGTGGGCACGCAGGCCTACACGTTCATCTGGGGCATGGTCGGCGAGAACCAGGTGTTCGACGACATGGACCACGTCGCCACGGCCAACGTGCGCTGATCGCGGCCGTCCCGCAGGGGGGCGACGCCCCGGCCCCCTTGCCACCCGCCCGAGCCGGCGACACAATCGCCGCGGGAGGGTGACCGCGTGTCCGAGCTCACGCAGTTGCTGCACGCCGCGCGCAGCGGCGATGCGCAAGCGGCCGGCGAGGCGTTCAGCGTCGTATACGCCGAGCTGCGCCGGCTCGCGCGGGCGCGCCTGCGCCAGCACCGCACGATGACGCTGCTCGACACGACGGCGCTCGTGCACGAGTCCTACCTCAAGCTGGTCGGCACCGAAGGCGTCGCCGTCGAGGACCGCCACCACTTCTTCGCCTACGCCTCGCGCGTGATGCGCTCGGTCATCGTCGACTTCGCGCGCGCGAAGCTCGCCGAACGCCGCGGCGGCGAGGCCGAGAAGGTGGTGCTGGACACCGCGCTGGGCGAGAGACTCGCCGCGCCCGAGAGCGACGTGCTGCGCGTCCACGAGGCGTTGGAGGCGCTGGCGCAGGCCGACGAGCGGGCCGCACAGGTCGTGGAGATGCGCTACTTCGGCGGATTGACCGAGCCGGAGATCGCACAAGTGCTCGGTTTGTCGGAGCGCACGGTGCGCCGCGACTGGGAGAAGGCGCGGCTGCTGCTGCTCGCGCAGCTGGGCTGAGCGAATCCCCGCGTGCGGCAATCGGTACGGCGATGGCCGGATTGACGCCTCGAATCCGTACGTAGGGGCACCACCCGCCTGCACCGAGCGCTCTTCCCATGGGCATTGAAGCGAGTGACCTCAAGCGCCTGTCGAGCCTGCTCGACACCGCGCTCGACCTCGCGCCGGACGCGCGCGCGGCGTGGCTCGACGCCCTGCCAGCCGACGCGCAGGCGCTCGCCCCCGTGCTGCGCGATCTCCTCGCCCGCCACGCCGCCGGCGAGACGCTCGACTTCATCGACCACCCGCCCGCCTTCGATCCACCGCGCGACGACGCCTCCGCCGCGCACGCTGCCGGCGCCATGGTCGGCCCCTACCGACTCCTGCGCGAACTGGGCGCGGGCGGCATGGGCGAGGTCTGGCTCGCCGAGCGCGCCGACGGCTCCCTCAAGCGACAGGTCGCCCTCAAGCTCCCCACGCTCGGCGTGCGCCGCGCCGTCCTCGTGCAGCGCTTCGAGCGCGAGCGCGACATCCTCGCCGGCCTCGAGCACCCGCACATCGCGCGCCTGTACGACGCCGGCTTCGCCGACGACGGCCAGCCCTACCTCGCGCTCGAGTACGTCGAGGGCAAGCCGATCCACGCCTGGTGCCGCGAGCAGTCGCTGCCCGTCGCCGACCGCGTCAGGCTGCTGCTGCAGGTCGCCGAGGCGGTGGCCTACGCGCACAGCCGGCTGGTGCTGCACCGCGACCTCAAGCCCGGCAACATCCTCGTCACCGCCGAGGGCCAGGTGCGCCTCCTCGACTTCGGCATCGCCAAGCTCATCGAGGGCGAGAGCGCGGCGTCCACCGAGCTCACGCGCGTTGCCGGCCGCGCGATGACTCCGCTGTATGCGAGCCCGGAACAGCTGCGCGGCGAAGCGCTCACCACGGCCAGCGACGTCTACTCGCTTGGCGTCGTCGCCTACGAGACGCTGGCGGGGCGCCACCCGTTGGGCGACGGCCGGCTCGGCATGATGGAGGTGCAGCGGCAGGTGCTCGAGGTGGATCCGCCGCCTGCCAGCGCCGCCGCCGCCGACCCGGCCCACGCCCGCGCGTTGCGCCCGGACGTCGATGCGATCCTTGCGCAGGCACTGCGCAAGGAGCCGGCGATACGCTACGCGACGGCGAGCGCGTTCGCGCAGGACCTGCGCCAGTTCCTCGACGGCGGAGCCGTCTCCGCGCGCCGCGAGACCGCCTTCGGAAGGGCGCTGCGGCTCGCGCAGCGCCACCGCCTCGCCGTCGCGGCGGCGGTCGCGACGCTCGTCGCGTTCGGCCTCGCCATCGGGCTGGGCGCGACGGCGCTCGTCGTCGCCGTGCTGGCCGTCGGCCTCGGCGCGGCGCTGTGGCAGGCCCGTGCAGCCAAGCGCGATCGCGATCGCGCGCTGCGGCTCGCGGAACGCAACGAAGCGGTGGCCGCATTTCTCAACACGCTCATCACCGACGCGGCACGCGGCGGCCGCGCGCTCACCGCCGAGGAGCTGCTCGCGCGCAGCGAGGCGCTGATCGCCCCGGAGCTCGAGGGCGACGCCGAAGCGCACGCGTCGGTGCTGTCGATGATCGCGGCGACGATGCAGACGCTCGGCAACCCGGCCGAGGCGGTGCGGCTCAGCGACCGCGCGCTGGCGCTCGCGCACGACACCGACGACGCGGACCTCAGGGACTCGCTGGTCATCAACCGCGCGCTCGCAGTCGGCTGGGCCGGCGACTATGCCCAGGCGCGCGCCGGAATCGAGCGCGTGCTCGAGCGGCGCAGTCTCGCGCCCGAGCAGCGCACGGAAGCACACCATTACCTTGCCAACCTCGCCAACTCCAACAACGACCGCGACGCCGCGCTCGCCCATGCCGAGGCGGCACTGCGCAGCCTGCGGACGCAGCACCGGCCTTCGCGGCGCATGGAGGCCTCCATCCTGTCGTCGCTGGGCGCAGCCTGCAGCCTGCACGGGCGCATGGCGGAGGCCGACGCGCACTTCGCCGCGGCGCACGAGCGCATGCAGGCGCTCGGGCAGGGCAGTTCCGCTCACGCCGTGACGCTGCTCAACAACTGGTCTGTGATCAACGAGCGGGCGGGCGACGCGCGGCGTGCGCAGGAGCTGGCCGAACGCGCGCTGGCGCTGGCGGGCACCAAGGGCCGCTCGCCTTTCCTGCTGATCAACCGCGCCCGCGCGCTCGAGTACCAGGGCCGCTTCGACGCGGCCGTCGCGGGCTACGGCGACGCGCTCGCCGTCGCGGAGGCCACAGCGACGGTTCCGGTGGTCGTCGGCGCGCACCTCGGCATCGCCTCCGCGCGCCTCGCGCAGGGCCGCGTGGAGGAGGCGCGCGCAGCCCTGGGGAGCGCCGACGCCAAGGCATCCGCGCTGCCGCCTTCGCATCCGCAGCGCATCCTGCGCATGATCGTCGCCGGCCGCCTCGCGTCGAGCGACGGGCATCTCGATGCCGCGCAGGACGCGTTCCGCTCCGCAATCGACGCGGCGCCGCAGCAGGCGACCGCCGTGATGGCGCGGCTCGGGCTGGCCGAGATCGCGCTGCAACGCGGTGCGCCGCAGGAGGCGCTCGAACTCGCCCGCGCCGCCCGCGCGCAGGCCGAGCGGCTGCAAGGCGGCAAGCCGCACTCCTTTCGCACCGCCCTGGCGACCGTGACCTGCGCCGGGGCGCAGCTGGCCGCGGGGGACGAAGCTGCGGCAGGCGCGACAGGCCACGAGGCGCTCGCCCTCCTGGCCGCCAGCGTCGACCCGGATCACCCGGCGGTCGAGGCCGCCTCCGGCCTGAGTCAGGCCCCGTCTCCCGGCCGATCCTGACGGCCCGCCGGCGCCCGGCGCGCCGCCCCGCTTCTCCGGCGCGACCCCGGCCGCGCCCCCCCCCGGATCGCCGCACCTGCGGGCCGAGCAACCCGTATGTCCGGTTTCGCCGCCGGTCTCCGTACGTCCCGGTGAAGGCCCCCACTTCACCACCACCGGAGACCGCAATGCATCCAGCCAAGCGCCCGCCGTTCCCGTCCGAACAGGAGTTCGACGGCATCGCCACGCGCTACTTCGTCGTGCCGTCGGTGCTGTGGGCCGTCGGCCTGCTCGCGATCGTGCTGTCCGCGAGCCTCACGAACGCCGCCGAGCCCACCGCCGACGCGGGACGCAGCGAGCCGGCCACCGTCGCCTACGGCGCCTGACGCCGACCACCAGGGAGACAACACCATGCGCCGGATCATCACCGTCCTTGCCTGCGCCGCCCTGCTAAACGCCGCACCGAGCGGCGCAGCGCAGGACACGCGACTCGAAGACGCGCTCTCGCAATACGAGGTGGGCCGTTACGAGGAAGCGTTCACCGCGTTTGCCAAGCTCGCCGACGAGGGTCACTGCGAGGCCGCGCGCATCGCCCGCGAGATGGCGCGCTTCGGCAGGCAGCTCTACGCGAAGGACTTCGAGCTCGCGCCCGCTCGCATCGACCGCTGGCCGCAGGCGCCCGATTGCCTGGCCACCAGCGTGGCGACGCGCAGGTAGGCGCCGCACGCAGACATTCATCCCCGCAGCGATCGCATCGACGCTGCATCGCCCAGGAGACACACGATGAACAAGCCGAACACGCCGTCCGCCGAGCACCCTCAGCACGTGCCGCAGGGCACGAGCGCGCTGATGCGCCTGCTCTTCGTCGCCGCCATCCTGCTCGCCGCCGGGCTGGCGACCATCCCGTTCGAACGCGGCAGCTTGGCGCCGCCCGTCGGGGACCACCTGGTCACGTCGAACGTGTCGATGCTCGCCGCACCCGCGACGGGAACCAGCGTGCCGCCCGCGAGCGAAGTCTTCGCGGGGCGCGAAGTGGCGACCGAACCGGCGCCTCCCACGTTCTGACCTTCGCCGGGAGACGCCGCGCAGCGCGCGGCGGCCCGGGTCCCGTCGTGCAGCTTTCCTCCGACAGGGCGTCGCGCAGCTTCGGCGCCCTTCCTTTTCCCGACGTGCCGCGACCTGCGCGGCAACGTTGCAAGCGTCCCGCGTGCCGTCCGCGCGCGACCTACGCGACCCGCCCGAACCAGAGCACCGACAGCGTCCCCGCCGCCGCCAGCAGCAGCGCCCCCAGCGCCGCGGCGAGCGAGGTGACTTCGGTGTGCTGGCGCTCGAGCTCGAAGCGCGCGGCGATCTCGTCGTAGACCTTGACCAGCTCCTCGGCGCTCGGCGCGTGGAAGTACTCGCCTTGCGTGATGCCGGCGATCGACTTCAGCGTGGTCTCGTCGAAGGCCATGTACATCGAGTAGCCGTCCATCTCGGCCATGCCGCCGCCGTTCTTGCCGAAGCCGACGGAGAACACGCGCACGCCGCGCTTGGCGGCCATGTTGGCGATCTCCAGCGGATCGGGGCCGGTCGTGCGGCGACCGTCGGTCAGCAGGACGATCGCGCCCCACTTGTACGATCCCGGCGGCACCGGCGCGCGCTCGACCTTCGGCGCGGCCTTCGGCGCATCGGGACGCAGCGCCTGCGCGCGCTCGCGCGTGGTCGTCCCGCCGAGCACCGCCTTCTCGACGTCGATGCCGTCGTCGGGGAACAGCGCCGCCAGCGCCACCAGCAGGCCGCTGCCGATCGCCGTCTGCCGCTGCAGCCCCATGCGGTCGATCGCGGCGATCAGCTCCTCGCGGTCGCGCGTCGGCGGCTGCACGAGCGAGGCCGTGCCGGCGAACGTGACGATGCCTATGCGCGTGTCGTCGGGCTGCTTCTGCACGAACGCCTTCGCCGCCTGCTGCGCGGCGACGATGCGGCTGGGCTCGATGTCGCGCGCCCGCATCGACAGCGACACGTCGATCGCCATGATGATCGTGCGCTTGTCGGAGGGCAGCGTGATCGTCGCCATCGGTCGTGCCACGGCGAGCAGCGCCACGGTGATGCCGGCAAGCGCGAGCAGCGGCGGCACGTGGCGGCGCCAGGTTCGCCGCGAGCCCGCCTCCTTGAGCGGCTCGAGCGTAGCGAAGCGCATCACCACCTTGCGCCGCCGGCGCATGAGCGCTACGTAGGCCGCGACGACCGCGGGGACGGCGAGCAGCAGCGGCAGGGCCTCGGGCGAGAGGAACGAGATCAAGGCGGCGGAGGTCGGCGGGCGTCCGGGTACCGGCAGGCGGGTCACTCTATCACCGGGATCCGTAAAGCGCAGCGGCAGGGGCCCGATTGCGCGCCGAGCCTCATGGCTCCATAATGGCGCCATTGGATCCACTTTGGTGTCGCCATGCCCGTCAACCTGTCCGTGAAGAACGTCTCCGACGCGCTCGCCGAGCGCTTGCGCGCGCGCGCGGAACGCAATCACCGGTCGCTGCAGCGCGAGCTGCTCAGCATCCTGGAGGCTGCGACGAACGAGCGCAGCCCCCTGACTGAACCCGTTCCCGCGCCGGCGCAGGCGCTGTCGATCGAAGAGGCGGTGGCCCGCGCGCGCAAGCTGTTCCCCCAGGGCACGCAGAGCTCGGTCGCATTCATCCGCGCCATGCGCGACAGCCGCTGATCGATGCCTCCCCGCCGCATCTCACCTGCTCCGCGGGCGCCGTCGACGCTGCACGTCGCCGAATCGCCGGCGGCCTACGCGCGCCGTCCGCGCATCGTTGCCGACGCAACGGTGCTGGCGGCAGCCCTGTTTCGCGAAGCGGAGCATCGCGAGGCGGTCGCGTTGCTGGCCGGTCGCGCACTGGCGGCGCCGCACCTGCTGGACTACGAACTGGCGAATGTGGCACTGAAGAAGCTGCGCCGCGAGCGCCTGCCCCGCGAGGCCGTGGAGGACGCGCTCGATGCCTATCGCTCGCTCGCCATCGAGCGGCACGGCATCGACCCCGCCGCGGTCCTCGCGCTGTCGCAGCGCTACTTGCTCACCGCGTACGACTCGGCCTATCTGTGGCTCGCGGAGCGCCTAGGCGCGCCGCTCGCGACCTTCGATGCGCAGCTCGCCCGCGCAGCGCGGGAGCACCTCGCTGCTGGAACGGGCGCGGACGACGCCAACTGATCCGTCCCGCAACCAATGACGAACCGCTCCCACGACGTCGATCCGCAGCGCCGCCGGCTGCTGCGCACCGCTGCGGCATCCGCCGCCCTCCTTGCCCTGCGCGATCCCGCGGCGGCGCAGTCCGGCGGCCCGCTTCTCGTCCGCCCGATCCCCTCGACGGGCGAGATGCTCCCCGCCGTCGGGCTCGGCACGTGGATCACGTTCAACGTCGGCGACGATCCCGCAGCGCGCGACAGCTGCGCCGAGGTGATGCGCGCGTTCTTCGCGGACGGCGGGCGCGTGATCGACTCGTCGCCGATGTACGGCTCCTCGCAGCCGGTGATCGGGCACGGCCTGCGCAGGCTCGGCCAGCCGGCGCAGCTCTTCTCCGCGGAGAAGGTGTGGATCGGCTCCGGCGCGCGCGGCCGCGCGCAACTCGACGCGTCGCGCAGGCATTGGGGCGTGGCGCGCTTCGACCTCGTGCAGGTCCACAACCTGCTCGCGTGGGAGGAGCACCTCCCGATCCTCTTCGAGATGAAGGCCGCCGGCGCGATCCGCTACGTCGGCATCACCACTTCCGAAGGCCGCCGCCACCGCGACTTCGAGGAGGTGATGCGCCGCCACCCGCTCGACTTCGTGCAGCTCACCTACAACCTGCTCGACCGCGAGGCCGAGGAGCGACTGCTGCCGCTGGCGCGCGAGCGTCGCATCGCGGTGCTCGCGAACCGGCCGTTCCGCGAGGGCGCGCTGCTGCGGCAGCTCGAGCGCCATCCGCTGCCGCCGTGGGCCGGCGAGATCGGCGCGCGCTCGTGGGCGCAGGTCGTTCTGAAGTTCATCCTCGCGCATCCGGCGATCACGTGCGCGATCCCGGCGACGACCAGCGTCGCGCACGTGCGCGAGAACCTCGCCGCCGCGCGCGGGCCGCTGCCCGACGACGCGTTGCGCCGGCGCATGATCGCGGACGTCGCGAGGCTCTGACGAGGTTCGCGCAAGTGCGCCACATCGCTTCGTCGTCCCCGCGCAAGCGGGAACCCAGCGACTTCCGGGCAAGCGACACTGGGCTCCCGCCTGCGCGGGAGCGACGACGGGGGGTTGCAGGCATCGGCGACATGCACGAGGCCCGATAGTGCCCGAGTGGCAGACCTACTCGCTGGCCGACTTCCTGATGTTCGCGCCGCGAACCTACTGGCGGCTGGTCGAGCTGTACAACGCCGGCATCTGGCCGGCGCAGGCTGCTGTCGTTGCGGTCGGTTGCGCGGCGCTCCTGCTCGCCGCGCGTGGCGGAGGCGCCGCGGCCCGACTCATCCCCGCGCTGCTGGCAGCGGCGTGGGCGTGGGTCGCGTGGGGCTGGCTGCACTCGCGCTTCGCGACGATCAACTGGCCCGCCGACTACATTGCCATCGCGTTCGCCGTCGAGGCCGCGCTGCTCGCGGCGTTCGCGCTGCGTCGTGGCGGCTTGCAGGACGCCGCGCGCCCCGTCGCGACCCGCGCCGGACTCGTCCTCGCCGCCTTTGCCGTGGCCGCCTATCCGTTCACTGCGCCGCTCGCCGGCCGCGGCATGGCGACCGCGGAAGTCGCGGGCCTCATGCCCGATCCCACGGCGATCGCGACGCTCGGCTTCGTCCTGCGCGCCTCGCGTGGCGCGCGCCTCGCGCTGCTGCCGATCCCGCTGCTCGCGTGCTGCGCGAGCGCGGCGATGCACTGGACGATGGGCGCGGCGCTGTGGTGGCTGCCGCTCGTTGCGGCAATCCTGGCGTACGGCCTCGCGCTCGCGTCAGGCGGTCGCGCGCGCCCGTCGTAGGGGAGCAGCCCGCGCGCGCAGCTGCCCGCACCCGCCGTCGACCTCCTGGCCCGCCGAGTCGCGCAGCTTCGCGAGCACGCCTCGCCGGTGGAGCGCGGCCACCATCGCGGCCATGCGCTCGCGCGACGGGCGGCGGAATCCGAGGCCGTCGACCGCGTTGTACGCGATGAAGTTCATCACGGCGTAGCGGCCGGCGAGCAGCCGCGCGATGCCGTCGACCTCGTCGTCGCCGTCGTTGACGCCTTCGAGCAGCGTCCACTGGTACTGGATCGGATAGTGCGTCGCGCGCGCGTAGCGCTCGCCCTCCTCCGCCAGCTGCTCCGGGTCGATGCGCGGCGCGCGCGGCAGCAGGCGCGCGCGCCTGTCCGCGAACGTCGAGTGCAGCGACAGCGCCAGCGCCGGTCTCACCGGGCCGCGCGGCAGGCGCTCGAACACCCGCAGGTCGCCGACGGTCGAGAAGACCAGGTTCTTCTGCCCGACGTCGCCTTCGGTCGCGAGCAGCCCGATCGCCTCCATCGTGGCGTCGAGATTGTGCGCGGGCTCGCCCATGCCCATGAACACGACCTTGCGCACGGGGCGCAGCGTGCGCGCGAGCGCCACCTGCGCGACGATCTCCGCGCTGCCCAGGTGCCGCTGCAGCCCGTCGCGGCCGGTCATGCAGAACGCGCAGCCCACGGCGCAGCCGACCTGCGTGGACACGCACAGCCCGCCCTTGGGCAGCAGCACCGACTCGACCGCCTGCCCGTCGGCCAGCTCGACCAGCAGCCGCGACGAGCCGTCCTCGCTCGGGTGCGCCGAGCGCAGCTTCGCGAGGCCGGCGAGCTCGGCGCCGAGCGCCGGCAGCGCCTCGCGGACGCGCTTCGGCAGGAAGCCCTCGGCGGGCCGCGAACCGGCGTCCAGCGGCAGGCCGCGCGTCCACGCGCGCAACATCGCCCGCTCGTGGCCGGGCTTGGCGCCGGCGGCGCGCCAGCTTTCGCGCAGCGAGTCGAGGTCCATGCGCGGATGGTGCCACACGCAACCGTTGGGCGAGCCGGCGCGTTGGTGCTACCTTGCGCGGCTGCGCGGACTTCCGTGGAGACGCCGATGAGCCGATGGACGCTTCTTTTCCTGTTCGTTGCCCTGCCCCTGCACGCCGCCGACATCGGCAAGCTGATGCGGCAGGCCGACCGCGGCAGCACTTCCGAGCGCACGGCGGCGCTGCGGGAGCTCGCGAAGGAAGACGCGGGGCTTGCCACGCAGAAGGCCGTCGAGTGGCTCGCGCCGAACGTCGAGCCGGCGCTGCGACGGCAGGCAGCGCGCACGCTGTGGGACCTGGCCGAGAAGGCGAAGCCGGCCGAGACAGCGCTGCGAAGCGCGCTCGGCGATCGCGACGACGACGTCGCTTATGCCGCGGTGGGCGCGCTCAACGCGATGGGCGTGCCCAAGGCCGACCTGCGGGCGACGCGCCTGCGGCTGGCGCGCTCGAGCGACGGCTTCATCGCGTTCTACGCGGTGCGCGCGCTGCACCCCGACCCGGAGCTGCCGGTCGACGAAACGCTGGGCGCCGCGTTCTCGGCACTCAACCTCGCCGCGTCGGGGCGCCCCTCCGACATGAAGACGCGCGATTCGCTGCGCACGAACGCCAGGGCGTTCCTGGAGGCGTTCGCGGCGAAGTCGGGCCGCGAAGGTTTCGACGCGCTGATGGCGGCGTTCCCGAAGACCTCGCCGCCTGCGCGCGAGGCGATCGCCGTCGCGTTGCGCAAGGTGCCGACGCAGCACGGCGACCCGGTGCAGATCGCGGCGCTGCTGGACTCGCCGCAGATCTACGTGCGCACGTCGGCGCTCTACGCGCTGTCGGAGTATCACGAGCGCGCCGCGCCGGTCGTCGACCGCATGATCGCGCTGCTCGCAACGAACCACGAGCCGGACCTGCGCAAGGCGGCCGCTTCCGCGCTTGGCTACACCGGCGCGGCGCCGGGCCTCGCCACCGACCAGGCGAAGACGAGCGCGTGGCGCAGCGACGTCGAGAAGCGCATCGGCCCCGCGCTCGCGAACACGGCGACGACCGATCCGGTGACGGAGGTGCGCAAGGAGGCTGCCGGCAGCCTGCAGAAGCTGGCGCTTTGGGCCGGGCCGGCGCTGGGCGCGATCGGCGAGCGCATCGCGCGCGAACCCGATCCCGTCGTGCGCCACGCGCTCGTGCGCGCGTGCTGGAACGCACGCGAGTCGCCGCAGCTGCCGAAGGCGGTGCTCGCCTCGCTCGCCGAGGGCGACCCCGAACAGTACGTGCGCAACGAGGCGAAGAGCGTGCTGCAGGCCGCGGGGCGCTAGCTGTCGACTGTCATTACTTGTTCCGCCCGAGCACGAGCCTGGATTAGCCGTCGTCCCCGCGAAGGCGGGGACCCAGCGTCTTGTACGCTCGCAGGTCGCCTCCAACGGGCGACACTGGGTCCCCGCCTTCGCGGGGACGACAATTCACTCATGCGAACGGATCCTGCCGGACGGGAACAGTGTCCTGGATCTTCGCAGCCTACGCGACCGCTTGACCCTCACGCCCAGCCCCTCTCCCGGCGTTCGCCGGGAGAAAGGAGCTGTCCACTCCCCTCGCCCCGCGCAAGCGGGGAGAGGGGCCGGGGGTGAGGGGCGCCGCGACGGCTTAGTGCACGCGGATCTCGACCTTGCGCGGCTGCGCGTGCTCGGCCTTGGGGATGCGCAGCTTGAGCACGCCGTGCTTGAGCTCCGCGGTCACCTTGTCGGGGTCGAGCTCCTTCGACAGCGTGAACGCGCGGCGGTAGCGCGGGATCGAGACCTCGGCGTGGCTGGGCTCCATGCCTTCCGGCACGTCGAGCGCCATCTCGCCTTCGATCGTCAGCGTGTCGGCCTCGACGCGCAGGTGCAGCGTCTCGCGCGAGACGCCCGGCAGGTCGGCGTAGAGCGTGATGCCGCTCGCGTCCTCGACCACTTCCACCGGGGGCATCAGCGCGACTTCGTCGCGCGGCTGCGCCTTCGCGGCTTGCGTACCCTGGGGCTTCGTCAGGTCCTGGTTCATGGGGCCTCCGTTCACTTGATCTCGATGCGGCGCGGCTGCGCGGACGCGCGGCGCTTGATGCTGATGTGCAGCACGCCGTCGCGATAGTCGGCGGCGACCGCGGTGGGGTCGATGTCGTCGGGCAGGCTCAGCACGCGGCGGAACCGGCCGGCGAAGCGCTCGTCGATGTGCACGGCGGTCTTCTCGTCGCCGTTGCGGGGCGCGGCCTCGCGCTCGCCGGAAATCGTGAGCACGCCGCGCTCGAGGTTCACTTCGATCTTCTCCGGATCGAGGCCGGGCGCGAACGCGTAGATCTCGACCGACTGCGGGGTGCCGCCGACGTTGAGCGCGGGGTAGCCGCCGCGGCCGAGGCCGCGGATGCTGGGCGACGAGCCGGTGAACGCCTGCTGGACCTCGCGCTGGAAGCGATCCAGCTCGGCGAAGACGTCGCGCGGGAACAGGGATCGGTACATCACGGTGGGCCTCCTTGGTGGCGCCGGGTTGCGGAACGGCCGCCCCGGCTGTCCGCCGGGCCGGCGATGTCCCGCAGGTAGTGCCCCGGCGCTGCCGTTTCAAGGGGCTTGATCGCGGCCGTGGCAGCCTTCATATGCAGGTACGGCCCCGGCACGGACCGGGGTGGCGGCCGCCCCCGGGAGGGCCATGCAGTTCAAGGATTACTACGAGGTGCTCGGCGTCCCCCGCGACGCCACTGCCGAGGCCATCAAGAAGGCCTACCGCGGGCTCGCGCGCAAGCACCATCCCGACGTGAGCAAGGCGCCGGATGCGGAAGCGCGCATGAAGGAGGTCAACGAGGCCTACGCCGTACTCTCCGACGCCGAGCGGCGGGCCGCGTTCGACCAGCTGCTCGCGCGCGGCGCACGCGCGGGGCAGGACTTCCAGCCGCCGCCTGGCTGGGACTCCGGCTTCGAGTTCTCCGGCAGCGGGTTCTCCGACGCCGAGGCCGCCGGCTACTCAGACTTCTTCGCCGAGCTGTTCGGCCGCATGGGCGGCGCGCACGCGCGGCCCGGTCACCGCGCCGGCGGCGCCGAGTTCCGCGCGCGCGGCGAGGATCATCACGCCGCCATCCAGCTCGACATCGAGGACGCGTTCCGCGGCGCGCGCCGGCAGGTGACGCTGCGCGCGCCGCAGGTCGACGCGCAGGGCCGCGTGACGCTCGCCGAGCGCACGCTCGACGTGCAGATTCCGAAGGGCGTGCGCGAGGGCCAGATGATCCGCCTCGCGGGACAGGGCTCGCCGGGATTCGGCGGCGGACCGGCGGGCGACCTCTTTCTCGAGGTGCGCTTCAACCCGCACGGGCGCTTCGCCGTGCGCGGCCGCGACCTCGCCGTCGAGCTGCCGGTCGCGCCGTGGGAGGCGGCGCTCGGCGCGGCCGTCCCCGTGGCGATGCCCGACGGCCGCACGCTCAACGTGCGGGTCCCAGCGGGCGCGCAGAGCGGCGGCAGCCTGCGCGTGCGCGGGCAGGGCCTGCCCGGCGACCCGCCCGGCGACCTCGAACTCACGCTGCGCGTCGTGCTGCCCGGCGCAGCGTCGCCGCGCGCGAAGGAACTCTACGAGACGATGGCGCGCGAGCTGGCGTTCGATCCGCGCGCGCGCGCCGGAGCGTGACCATGCGCGAACACGATCTGCTGGTCGCAGCGCTGCTCGACGACGACGGGCTCGCGCTGGAGGACTTCTCGCGCGCCTGCGCGGTGGAAGCCGAGTGGGTGGCCTCCCGCGTGCGCGAGGGCCTGCTGCCAGTGGCCGGCGACGCGCCCGAGGCGTGGCGCTTCACCAGCGTCCACGTGCGCCGCGCGCGCGCCATGCGGCGCATCGAGCGCGACTTCGACGCGGCACCGGAGCTCGCCGCGCTGGTCGCCGACCTGATCGAGGAGATCGAGGCGCTGCGCGCGCGGTTGCGCTGAACGGCCGGTCAGCCCTTCGGCGCCGGAACGGTGTCCGGCGCCGCACGCCAGATGCGGTAGCGGACCTCGACTCCCTCGGGCACGTAGACCACGATCGGCAGCCGGCTGTTGTAGCGCAACAGGTTCGGCTCGCCGCGCAGCGGGACGAAGCGCTCGACCTTCGGCTCGCTCGGATCGACCGCCATCAGCGTGCCGGCCATCGGCCCGAGCTCCTTCAGCACGTAGCGGTCGTAGCCCCAACCCCTGATCGTCTCGCGCTCGAGCCTGCCGCCGAAGAAGTAGCGGTTGCGCGCATCGGTCGAGACCGTCTTGCCGACGATCAGCTCGACGCGGCGGTCGGCTTCGCTTGCAAGCGGCGGCACGGCGATCACGTGGCGCACCTGGCCCGGCTCGGCGGGCGGGAAGGCCTGCATCGGATCCGCTGCGGCGAAGGCGCGCGGGGTGGCGGCGGCAAGCAGGACCGCGAGGGCTACGGCAGTCTTCATGGCGGAATTTCCGTGGGAACAGTCGGCGGGGCGTCAGGCAATGCGATCGCGGTAGGCGCGCAGCGCGTGCAGCGTGTCGGCGATCAGCGTCTCCTGGTAGCGGTAGGCCATCTCCTCGCCCATCGGCACCAGCACGGACAGCGACTGCTTGCGGCAGCGCTCGGAGAGCTCGACGAGCCGCGCGATGACCGCGTCGAGCTTCGCGCGCGCATCGGGATTGCGGTGGCGCTCGGCGGCGTCCATCGCCTCGATGTCGCCGACCGTCGTCCCCTCGCCGAACAGCGCGGGAATGTCGCGCTCGACCCTGACGCGGTTCGCGTCGATGCGCCACAGCCGGAAGCGGTGCAGCACCGCCATGCCGCTGAACAGCACGGAGATCACGAGCGCGAGCTTCACCCACGTGGCGGTGGGCAGGATGTCGACGACCCACGGCGCGTGCTGCCCGACGAGGTCGGGCCCCTCCTCGTCGAAAAAGCTCTTCGCGACGGTGTCGAGCGGCAGGCCGGTGAGGTTCGGCTCGCCGCGGTTGTGGCGCACGAACGTCGGGAACAGCTCGGACACCGCGCTCATCATGCCCTGCGTGGCCGAGTGCGACGCGCAGCCGTTGCCGACGATCAGCGTCTGCACGGTCAGCACCTGCTTCGCCTGCGCAGGCAGCCGGCGCACGTAGTCGATCTGGCCGGCTTCGATGCGGCCGACGCGGGCAAACGGCAGGCGCCGAGCCAGCGAGGCGACGTCCGGCAAGTCTAGGATCTGCAGGTTGCGGTTGCGCACCGCGTCGGCGAGAAGCTTCGCGTCGGCGTCGATCACCATCGCGCCGAGGTCGAGCTCGCCCTTCTCCAGCATGTCGAGTTGCCGGTCGATGGGCTGCGAGGACACGCGGAAGTCCAGCGCGGCGAGCGGCGCCAGCACGCGGCGCATCAGGTGCTCCGTGCCGCTGCCTTCCGGCCCAACGCCCAACCGCAGGCCCTTGAGGTCGCCGATCGACGCGATGCGGTCCGCGTTGCGGCCGAGGATCACCAGCGACTCGTCGCGTGGCAGCCTGCCGATCAGTTCGAGGCCGTGCTTGTCGGGCCAGTCGATGCCGTCCTGCATCAGCGCGAAGTGGGCGTCGCACTTCGTGCGGGCTTCCGACAGCCGCCGGATGTTCTCGACCGACCCTGCCGTGGCCACGTTGGCGAGCCGCCCCTTGCGACGCGAGACTTCGTCGGCGAGCCGGTCGACGGTCGCGAAGTAGTTGCCGGTCGGGCTGCCCGACAGCATCGTCGCGCGCACGTGGCGCAACGACGGCCGGGGGTCGAGCCACGCAACGGCCGCCACCACGAGCGCGAGCCCGGCGAAGAGGAGCGCCGTCTTCGCCGCCGGCGAGAGCCCTCGCCCGCTTGCCGGCAGGCCCAGCACGCGCTGCAGCCTTTCCTTCGGTGTGGATGCCACGCTCCCCGACTCCTGCGATCCCGTTGCAGGCGCGCATTGTGCCGCAGGCACGGCCGGCGCGGGCGCCTAGGTGTGAAGCTTCAATACGTTGTTTCGCCGATCCGTGAATTCAGTTCATGTGTCGTCCCCGCGAAGGCGGGGACCCAGGGTCTTTCGTGCAGCCAGCCTGTCGAATCGACCAGACACTGGATCCCGGCCTTCGCGGGGACGACGACTCATGAATGCGGGCAGCGCATCCCTTGCAGCAGCAAGGTCTTGACCGATGAAACCTAGGCTCCGGGTCTCCCTGCGACGACGCGCTGCACCGGCACGGACTCGCAGCGCGCGCCGACGAACCACGCGTGCTCGCCGCGCACCGGATCGATCACCCAGCCGAGGCTGAAGGCCTGCGCAAAGAAATCCGCCTGCGTGCGGCGGTCGGTATCGCTGAAGAACGCGCCGATGCCGGGATGGCTGTGGAACCAGCCGACCACGGCCTCGCCGGGCAGCAGGCTCGCGTTCGCGCGGCTCCACACCGTCGCGCCCAGCCGCAGCGAGAGCGGCGTCGCGTCGTCCTCGGTCCCGGGAATCGCGCGAGTCACGTGCACCAGCGCGACGGCGCCGTCGAGGGAGACCGGCGTGCCGGCGAGCAGGCCGCCACGTTCCAGCGCGCTCGCGCCGACGTGGTGCGCGGCGACCTCCATCGCCTGCGCGTCGATCAGCACGAGAGGCGCATCGCCTGCCTGCGCGCGCGCGACGATCGCCGCCACTCCCGCGGGTTCGACGCGACCCTGCGCGAGCACGGATTCGCGCCACGCCTCGAGCGTGCGCAGGGGCGATGTCGACGGTAGATCGGTCCAGCGCATCAGCTGCTCGTGGCGAATGCGTGGCCGCAGCGCGGGCAGCTCACGTTGCCGGAGCGTCCCGCGGGCAGGCGAAGCCCCGTCCCGCACTGCGGGCACCGGCGCACGACGCGCGGTGCGGGCGGCGGCTCGTCGCCCGATGTCGCGCCGCTCGCGAACGCGATCGCCGCGGGATCGCTGGGAAACGCCTCCGGGTGCAGGCGCTGCGCGTGCTGGTACCAGGCCTGCGCCGCGCCGTTGGCGATCGACACCGGGTTCATCAGCAGCGGGTCGAACGCCAGCAGGCGGACGATGCGCTTGACGAAGAGGTCCATGCCCTCGCTCGGCAACCACTTCGCGCCGATGCACACCAGCCCCGAGGCGAAGACGTGCGGGTGGAAGATCGGCGTCAGCACCGTCGCCATCGGCGGCGCGAACGGGTGCCGCGGCGAGAGGTCGATCGCAAGCCGCGATGTCGCGCGGCGCTCCTGCGGATAGCGCGGCGAGGCGGCGGTCGCGCAGCCGATGTCGAGCACGAAGCGCGGCTCGCCGGGCGCCGGGAGAGCAACGATGCCGATGCGACCGCCGCTGGACGCCGCCAGCGTGCGCACGCGCTCGACGTCGACTTCGCGTCTCACGGCCGCCTCACCGTCCGCGCGTGGCGCGGTGCCGGTCCGGAGTTGGTCATCCGCCCGCGACGAGCACCGGCTGCACCTCCAGCACGTCGCCGGCGGCCACACCCGCCTCCTCCAGCGTCTCGCCCGGCTTGAGCGCCCTGCCCTGCGTCACGTTCACCAGCGCGTAGTCGGCATCGGCCGGCAGCGCCCAGTGCTCGACCGCCGACTGGATGATCGCCGCCCCCGTCTCGTCGGGCGAGAGGTCGAGCTCGGCGCGGCGCGTCTGGTCGGCGGTGCGCACTTGCAGCTTGCGGGTCTGCGGGAGCATGTCAGTTATTCCTCCAGGTCGAGGCACACGGCGTCCCCGCTGCCAGCGTTTGCGAGCAGGAACTTGGCCGGCGGCGGCGTGCGGCCGCACAACGCGGCAAGCTCGTCCACGCGCGCCTCGGCGCGCACGTCGATGCGCACCGCCAGCTCGCCGCAGGACGCGCAGCGCGTGATGCGATCGTCGAACTCGGCGGCGGCGTGGCCCACGTAGGTGCGGGAGACGTCCGTCGCACCGCACGCCGTGCACGCGTAGCCGAATATCAGCGCGTCTGACAGCGTGACGAACGCGGCGCCTGGCGCGTGCGTTGACAGCGCGGAGCGCCAGTCGCCGCGGGCCGCGACGCGCCGCGGCCGCGGCACGAGGAGGCCGCAGCCCGGGCATTCGGCGTTGCGCGCGAGCGCCACACGGCTCGCCGTGCCGCCGCGCGTGTCGACCAGCACGCGGCTCGCGCCCGCGGCTTCGTCCGGCCGCAGCACCGCCTGCACGGCGAGCGCGCCCGCCACACTCGCGGTGATCGCGGTGGTCGGCACCGTCGCCTCGGCGTGCAGCGCGCGGCGCAGCCAGCCGCACGAGTAGCGCTCGGCGACCTTGCGGTACGCGCTCTCCGGCAGGTGGCACTCGTAGCACGCCGGCGCTTCGCCGCGCGCGTAGGGGAACGCCTCCACCGTCGCGTAGCGGCTGTCGATGCCCGCCGTCACGAAGTCGACGCGCGCGATCTGCGCGAGCTGCGAGAGCTTCATGCGCGCCTCGAGGCTGTCGACGGCCGCTACGAGCGCGTCGCAGCCGTAAAGACCGGCGAGCGTGAGCGTGCGCCACGCGTCGCCCTCGATGGCGCGGATGCGCACGTTCGGGTCGACCTCCGCCGCGCGAGCGGCCACGGCGGCGGCCTTGGGCCGGCCGACGTCGCTCTCGCGCAGGAAGACGCTGCGCGTGAGGTTGTGCAACTCGACGCGATCGAAGTCGTGCACGTCGAGCCGCCCGACGCCCGTCAGCGCCAGGTTCTTGACGACCTCGTTGCCGACGGCGCCGGCGCCCGCGACCACCACGCGCATCCGCGCGAGCCGCTCGACGCCCAGGCCCTCGATGGCCTGCTGGCGCAGATACCTGTCCCGGTTCACGGCGTCAGACGATGCGGACTTCGCGCAGGTCGGCGCTGCCGCAGAGCGCGCAGCGCGCCGCGTTCTCGCGCTGCAGCGCTTCCACGCTCTCGCCGTGGTACCACGCCTGGCAGCCGCCGCAGCGGAAGAGCGTGCGGTCCGGATCGAGCGTCGCGCTGGAATACGCGTCGCGCACGCCCTCGACGTCGGCGCGGTTCGCCACCCAGTTCGCGTCCCCGCCGGCATCCGGGGGACGCCGTCCGAACGGGCTCGCCCGCGGGCGGTAGACGCGGTCGCTGCGCGGCCGCATCCGCCGGTGCGCGAAGAGCGCCACGACGACCAGCGCGAACAGGACGAGCAACGGAAACAGGCGTGCCACGATGCGACCTCCGACCCGCAAGCGTACGCCTCCCCCGTCGGGGCTGCGCAGTCGACTACTTGGGGGCGGATCCAACCGCCCTCAAGCGGCCGACCGGACCTTCCCGCGCGCCTGCAGCGCGTTCCAGCCCAGCAGCGCGAAGACCACCGCGCAGCCGATGACGTTGGGCCAGAACTGGTTGAACACCAGCACCAGCCCCGCGATCGTCAGCGCGTACTTCGACGCCCGCCCGATCGGCCCGCGGAAGTAGCCGATGTAGGCGGCAGCGAGCGCCACGATGCCGACGACGCCGCAGAACAGCGCCGAGAGGAACGGTCCCCAGCTGAAGTCGATGAACAGCAGCGCCGGCGTGTAGGTGAACATGAAGGGGACCAGCGCCTTGCCCATCGACAGCCGGAACGCCGTGAGCCCCGTGCGCATCGGCTCCGATCCTGCGATGCCCGCCGCGGCGTACGCGGCGAGCGCGACCGGCGGCGTCACGTCGGCCAGCACGCCGTAGTAGAAGACGAAGAAGTGCGTGGCGAGCAGCGGCACGCCCAGCGTCTGCAGCGCCGGGGCGGCGATCGAGGCGAGGATGATGTAGGTCGGCGTGGTCGGCACGCCGGTGCCCATGAGGATGCACGCGATCGCGACGAACAGCAGGCCGAAGAAGACCTTCGCGCCGTGCTCGGTGACGAAGCCGAACGGGTCGAGCGACTGCACGAGCGTGCCGATCTGCCCGGCGAGGTCGACGACGGCGCCGGAGAACTTGAAGCCCAGCCCCGACAGCGTGAGCATGCCCAGGATCAGGCCCACGCAGGCGCACGCCGCGCCGATCGCCAGCGCGTAGCGGGCGCCGTCGGACAGCCCCTGCACCAGCAGGCGCGGCGTCAGCGTGTCGCCCTGCAGCCGGTGGTGCCCGAACCTGCGCGCGATCATCGGGATGTACGAGCACGCGACGCACAGCAGGATGCCCCAGAAGGCCGCGAGGAAAGGCGTGTAGTCGAGCAGCAGCAGCGTCACCAGCACGACCAGCGGGAAGACGAGGTGCCAGCTCTCCCCGATCACCGTGGAAATGCGCGGTATCAGGTGCGGCTCGACGCCCTTGAGCTTCAGCCGCTTCGCCTCGAGGTGCACCATCGTGAGGCAGGCGAGGTAGTGGAACAGCGCGGGCACGATCGCGACGACGACCAGCCACTTGTACGGCACGCCGAGCAGCTCGGCCATGACGAACGCCGAGGCGCCCATCACCGGCGGGGTCACCTGCCCGCCGCAGGAAGAGGAGGCCTCGACCGCGCCGGCGAAGCGCGGCTGGAAGCCGTACTTCTTCATCATCGGGATCGTCAGTGCGCCGGTGGTCACCGTGTTGGCGATCGCCGAGCCGGAGATCATGCCGAACAGGCCGGAGGACACGACGGAGACCTTCGCCGGACCGCCGGCGTAGCGCCCCGCGGCGATCGTCGCGAGGTCCATGAACAGGCGTCCGAGGCCCGTCATCTGCGCGAGGATGCCGAACAGCACGAAGTGGAACACGTAGGTGGCGACCACGCCCACGGCGATGCCGTAGATGCCCTCGGTGCCGATGTAGATGTGGTTGACCAGCCGGTCG
>JAOUIA010000118.1 GCA_029884335.1 Betaproteobacteria bacterium | reverse complement strand
CGCACTTCTGGCGGACCCGCTACCCCCCCGCCTAGAAAGTAGGGTCAGACTCGATTTCTCCGCCCGCGGGGAATGGGGTCAGACTCGACTTCTGGCCGATGGCAGGCGCTCGCCGGAAGCCGGCATGCTGTTGCCATGTCCCGGCTGCCACGCTTCTTCCTTCCTGACACGCCACAACACGTCATCCAACGCGGCAACAACCGCGAGGCGATGTACCGCTCCCCGACGGACTTCGCGTTCTACAAGGGCTGTCTCGAGTACGCCGCGCGCAAGCACGACGTAGCAGTCCACGCGTACGTGCTCATGACGAATCACGTGCACCTGCTGGCCACGCCTTCGGAAGCGACCTGCCTGCCACGAATGATGCAGGCAGTCGGGAGGGTCTACGTGCAGTACTTCAACCGGACCTACACCCGCACGGGAACGCTCTGGGAAGGTCGCTACAAGGCAACAATCGTGGATAGCGACAGCTATCTGCTC
The DNA here is from genome assembly GCA_029884335.1 of Betaproteobacteria bacterium. GTDB lineage: Bacteria > Pseudomonadota > Gammaproteobacteria > Burkholderiales > Casimicrobiaceae > VBCG01. The sequence continues at coordinate 4,665 of JAOUIA010000118.1, read as the reverse complement.
GGATGCATGCGCTACATCGAGCTCAATCCGGTTCGCGCGGGCATGGCTGTGTCACCGACCGACTATGCCTGGTCGAGTTTTCACTCCAATGCGCATGGGGTTGTGGACCCGCTGATCACGCCCCATCCGGTGTTCCGCGGACTGGGACGCAGTCGGGTCGAGCGGCAGGCGGCCTATCGGGCGATGTTCGGCACTCCGCTTGCCGGAGAGACGGTCGATGCGATTCGCGACACCACGCAGCACGCGTGGGCGCTGGGTGATGCACGCTTCAACGAGACGGTCAGCGCTTGCAGCCGCCGCGCCGGCCGGTTGCCAAAGGGGGCGCCGCCGAAGCGAAGTCCGTGACCGGGATTGGAGTCTGACCCCATTCCCCGCGAGCGGAGAAATCGAGTCTGACCCTACTTAATGGAGGCGTTGACGCGACTTGCGCGCGGCGTCGGGCACCGTCGGGCGGTTGCCGCCGCTGCGCGCGCCGGTCCCCCTGCGCCGCTCCTGCCAGAAGCGGTAGATCAGCACCGTGGCGACGGGCAGCTCGTCGACCAGGCTGTCGCGCTTCTCGCGGTCGTCGATCCACTCGGCGAACTCGGGGTCGTGCTCGCCGAACGCGAGCGCCTCGATCGGGAAGATCCAGTCGCGCGCGTCGACGGCATCGTAGAGCGGCTGCCACTCGTCGTCGCGCAGCTTGACGCCGGCCATGTAGCCCTCGCACCACGCGGTGCCTTCGGGCGGCGCGTTGCCGCGCTCGCCCTCGCCGCCGCGGTCGGGACGCTCGCTGCGTTCCGGGCGGCCCTTCTCGCCTTCGGGCATGTAGAGCAGCGGGCGGAAGCGCGTCGGGCTGTCGGCGAGCGTGCGCTCGATGCCGACCATGTGACGCAGCATGAGACCCATCACCCGCTGCGCCTGGTCGGACGACGCGTAGGCGGGTGACGCGCTGCGGCCGCCCTCGCTCCACACGCCCGGCAGCCACTCGGACGGCTGGATCGACTCAGGGCCGCTCGCGATCGCCGTCAGGTAGCCGTCGAGCATCTCGAGGTCCATGCAGTCCTGCGGCACCGCGTCCGACGCGAGGAACGCCTCGAGCTCGTCGAGCTCGGTGTCGGACAGGGGTTCGTCGAGGGCGCGGATGTCGGGCATCGGGGATCGGTGTGGCGGCGACGCGGACGACCCGCCGTCGCCGCGCGAAGGCAGGGAACGGGATTCTACGCCCTGCGCGACCCCGCACCCTGCGCTCCGGCGACGAACCGGGGCGGCGTGATACGCTTTCCCGGCAATCGCGCCTCGCGAGACACATGCCGGCCACGAAGATCAAGACGCAGTCGTTCCTCGCCAACCTGCCGCTGTTCCGCGAGCTGGGGGCGGACGAGATCGACCGCATTGCCGCCGGCACGCTCGAGCGGCACGCGGAGCGCGGCACGGTCGTGGCGAGCAAGGGCGCCCCGGTCGACGGGCTGCACGTGGTCGTCTACGGCCAGGTGAAGCTCGCGCTGTCCACGCCCCAGGGCGACGAGAAGGTCGTCGAGGTCATCGGGCCCGGCTTCTCGTTCGGCGAGGCGCTGATGTTCCTCGGCAAGCCCTACATCGTCACCGCGACCGCGCTCTCCGACTCCCTGCTGCTCTTCGTGCGCAAGGAGACGGTGCTCGACGAGATCGAGCGCGACCCCACGTTCGCGCGGCGCATGCTCGCGGGGCTGTCGCGCAAGCTGCACAACCTGATGTCCGACCTCGAGGCGGTGACGCTGAAGTCCGGCCGCGAGCGCGTGATCGGCTACCTCATGCGGCAGGAAGGCGGCGCGGAGGGGGATGCGCCCTACTCGGTCGCGCTGCCGGTGTCGAAGGCGATCGTCGCCTCGCGCCTCAACCTGACGCCGGAGCACTTCTCGCGCATCCTGCACGAGCTGGTGACCGCGGGCCTCATCGAGGTCGAGGGGCGCGCGATCCGCATCCTCGACGCACGGCGGCTGCGCGAGCTGCCCTGATCAGGGCGCCAGGCGCTCGTAGATCCTCACGTCCTTGCGCGCGATCCAGTCGCGCGTCGCCGCGTCGAAGGCGAGGAAGTGCGCGGTGCGCATGTGCGCCTCGAACGCCGCGCGGTCGTCGTAGAGCTCGTAGAGGAAGATCGTCCCGGACGCCGGATCGACGCAGACGTCGAACTGCCGGCAGCCGGGCTCCGTCTCGCGCGAGGCGCGCGCGTTGTCGAGCATCGCGGCGCGGAACGCCGGCGCGTGCTCCGGCTTCGGCTCGAAGACGACGGTCACGACGAGCATGGTCGTTCCTTCAGCGGGGGAAGCGCCGCGCGAGGTCGTCCTGCTGCGCGCGGGTGAGCAGCCGCAGCCGCTCGTGGCGCACCAGCAGCCACAGCCGCGCGGTCGCCTCCAGTTCCTCGATCGCGTCCGCCGCCGCGGACAGCGACGCGCCCGAGACGACCGGTCCGTGGTTCGCCAGCAGCACGGCGTGGTGCTTGCCGGCGGCGGCGGCGACCGCCTCGGCGAGCTTTGCGTCGCCGGGCGCGAAGTAGGGGAGCAGCGGCAGCGTGCCGATGCGCATGGCGTAGTACGCGGTCAGCGGCGGCAGCACGTCGGCCGGATCGACCTCGGCAAGCACCGACACGGCGACCGAGTGGATCGAGTGCAGGTGCACGACGGCCGCGTCGCGCGGCCGCTGCCGGTACATCGCGAGGTGCAGCAGCGCCTCCTTCGTCGGCGCGTCGCCGCCGACGTGCGCGCCCGAGGCGTCGAGCAGCGACAGGCGCGAGGGGTCGAGCGCGCCCAGCGACGAGCCCGTCGGCGTCATCAGGAAGCCGTCGGCCACGCGCGCCGAGAGGTTGCCGGTCGAGCCGTGCGTGAGCCCGCGCTCGAAGAGCGAGCGGCCCAGCGCGCAGAGCGCTTCGCGCGGATCGGTCACGAAGCGCTCAAGGCAACATCGCGAGCGACTTCAGGAAGAAGTCGTCGCTGCCGAAGTTGCCCGACTTGAGCGCGAGCGCGAGCGTGGTGCGACCGCGCGCGGTCGTCCACGGCACGCCGGGATCGATCGCCGGGCCGATGGCGAGCGACTCCACGCCGAGCGCCTGCACCACCGCACCCGCGGTCTCGCCGCCGGCGACGACGAGCCGGCGCACGCCGCGTTCCACCAGGCGCGCCGCGAGCACGCCGAACGCCTGCTCGATCAACTCGGCCGCGCGTTCGCGGCCGAGCGCCGACTGCACTTTCGCGACTTGCGCCGGCTCGGCAGTCGAGTAGACGAGGAACGGACGCTGCGCGGCGAGGTCGCCGGCCGCCTGGGCGAGCGCGGCATCGGCCATTGCCTCGGCCGACGCCGCGGCAAGCGGATCGAGCGCGACCGCCGTGTGCGTGCGCGCCATCGCCGCGACCTGCTTGCGCGTTTGCGCCGAGCACGACCCGGACAGCACCGCGCTCGCGCCCTTCACGTCCGGCAGCGCCGCCGCATCGGTGCGCGCGGGCAACAGGCCCGCCGCGCGGAAGTTCTGCGGCAGGCCGAGCGCCACGCCGGAGCCCGCGGTGACCAGCGCGAGGTCGCGGCACGCCGAGCCGATCGCCATCAGGTCGGCGTCGTCGATCGCGTCGACCACCGCGTGCGCGACGCCATCCGCTTCCAGCTTCGCGAACGCCGCGCGGATCGCGTCCGCGCCCTTCGCGACGGCCTCGTGCGGCACGAGCGCCACCTTGCGCCTCGTCTGGCGGCCGAGCACGCGCACGAGGTTCGCGTCGCGCATCGGCGTCAGCGGATGGTCGCGCATCGGCGAATCCGAGAGCAGCACGTCGCCGACGAACAGGTGCCCGAGGTAGATCGTGCGCTTGTTCGTGGGAAACGCCGGGCAGGCGATGGTGAGCTTCGCGCCGAGCGCGTCGAGCAGCGCGTCGGCGACCGGGCCGATGTTCCCCGCGTCGGTCGAGTCGAACGTCGAGCAGTACTTGAAGTAGAACTGCTTCGCGCCCTGCCCGCGCAGCCAGGCGAGCGCGGCCAGCGACTGCGCGACCGCGTCGCGCGCGGGGATCGTGCGCGACTTCAGCGCCACGACGACCGCGTCGGGCGCCTCGCCGAGCGGACGCGATGGGACGCCGATCGTCTGCACGGTGCGCATCCCCGCGCGCACCAGCATGCTCGCGAGGTCGGTGGCGCCCGTGAAGTCGTCTGCGATGCAACCGAGGAGCATGGGGCGATTCTAGTTCACCAGCTGCCAGACGACCCGCGTCATGGACGGCACGTAGGTGATGACGACCAGCGCGGCCACCGCCGCGGCGAGCAGCGGCCACAAGGCCCGGGTGATCTCGCCGATCCCGGCCTTCGCGAGCCGGGCGGCCACGAACAGCGTGCCCCCCACGGGGGGCGTGTACAGCGCGATGGCGAGGTTCGCGGTCATCACCACGCCGAGGTGCACGAGGTCGATGCGGAACGCCTGCGCGAGCGGCAGGAACAGCGGCGCCGTCAGGAGCAGCGCCGGCAGCGGCTCGATGAAGATGCCGAGCAGCAGCAGCACGACGTTCACCAGAAGCAGGAACATCCACGGCTCGCTCGCCACGACCTTGATCCAGCCGGCGAGCTGCACCGCGACCTGCTCCGCCGTGATGAGCCACGCCAGCGCGCCGGTCGCGCCGATGACCAGCATGACCGTGGCGCTGGTCTGGAACGCGTTGACGAGCAGCCGCG
>JAOUIA010000117.1 GCA_029884335.1 Betaproteobacteria bacterium | reverse complement strand
CAGCGTGCCGGGTCCGCAGGCGCCCGCGCCGTCGGGCAGCGTCACGGCGAAGGCCTCGCCCTCGTAGCGCCACACGGTGCCGGCCTTGAGATCGGCGCACTCGGCAGCCGACGGCGTGTAGAAGTGCGAGCTGCGCGGCGCGAAGGAGCTTCCGCTCCAGAAGCGGCACACGCTCGTGGTCCCGCGCGTGCCGGGTTCGTAGACGCCGAACGCCTCGCCGGTGCGGGTCCACCCGGATTGCGCGCCCGCGTCCAGCGCCGAGATCTCCTGCGCCGATGCGGTGACGAAGTAGTGGCCGAAGCCGCCGTGGCGATACTCGACGGCGACGGGCGTGGCGGCCAGCGAGAGGCTTCCAGCCAAGCCGCAGGACGTCAGGAACAGGAACCGGACCGATTTGCGCATGGCCCTCTCCTCTGCTCGGGGGGCCAGGCGCCGCCGGGCGACCAATGGCCCGATCGGATGGGGACTGCACTCCCATTACGCGCCGCGCGCCGCGCGGTGCCGTTGACCGCGGTCAACGTGGTGGCGGGATCATCGCGTGCGCATGCGCGCAAGAGCCTTGCCTGCCGGGCAAGACGCCGGCCGGGGGGGCGGATCAATCGCGTGCCCGTGTCCGGAGGCGGGCACGCGCACGGCCCCGGCGCCGGCGCGCCCGGACCGGCAGCGCCGTCCGGCCGGAATGACCGAAAATCGCCAGCGCTTGACCGCGCTCAATGCCGGGAGGCGCTTCGCCGCTACAGTCCGCTTGTAACGGAGGGCGTTACGCAGCCATGGGCGACGAGCGACGCGAGGCGCTGGTGATCGGCATCGGCAACGTGCTGTGGGCCGACGAGGGCTTCGGCGTGCGCGCTGTCGAGGCGCTGCACGCGGCCTACGCGTTCCCCGACGCCGTCGCGCTGATGGACGGCGGAACGCTGGGGCTTGCGCTCTACGACGAGGTCGCGCGCTCCCGGCGCGTGCTGGTGCTCGACGCCGTCGACTACGCGCTGCCCCCCGGCACGCTCAAGGTGCTGCGCGGCGACGACGTGCCGGCGTGGGGCAGGGCGAAGCTCTCCCCGCACCAGGTGGGGTTCAACGACGTGCTCGCGCTCGCGGCGCTGCAGGGCCGCGGACCCGAGGCGATCACGGTGATCGGGGTGCAGCCCGAGGTGCTCGACGACTTCGGCGGCAGCCTGCGCCCGGGCGTGCGCGCGCGGCTGCGCGAGGCCGTCGAGCTCGCCGCGGCTGAACTCGCGGCTTGGGGCATCGCCGCGCGGCCGCGCGCTGCCGGAGAGCACTTCGAGCCGCTGAACGACCGATCGCTCGCGATCGACGACTACGAGGCCGGGCGCCCGTCCGCCGACGAGGCGTGCCGGACGGGCGACGCGCGCGTGCTCGCGGTCCGGGGCGGGGGCTGACGATGTGCGTCGGCGTCCCGATGCGCGTCCTCGCCGTCGCCGATGGCGTGGCGCTGTGCGAGCGCCGCGGCGAGAGTGCGCGGCTTGACGCGATGCTGCTCGCGGAGCTCGCGCCGGGCGACCACGTGCTCGCGTTCCAGGGCCGGGCGGTGCGCGTCCTCGACGCCATCGAAGCGGCGCAGACCGACGCCGCGCTCGACGCGCTCGCCGCCGCGATGAGCGGCGAGGCCGACGTGGGACATCACTTCGCCGACCTCGTCGGCCGCGAGCCCGAGCTGCCCTCCCACCTGCGCGGAGGTTCCTGAAGTGGATGCGAACAGCGCGCCGGCGCACCCGCTCTTCGAGCAGCTGGCCACCCGCCACGGCTTCGCCGAGCTGACGGTGGAGACGTTCGACGCGTGGACCGCCGGGCCGGGCGCCGCGCTCGTCGCGTTCGTCGAGGAACCGGCGAAGGTGAAGGAGTCGCTCGACCTCGCGGTGATCGCGCCCGAGCTGGCGCGCGCGTTTCCGGGCGCGCTGCGCGGCGCGGTGCTGATGCCCCCCGCGGCGCGCGCGCTCGCCGTGCGCTACGGCCTGCGCCGCTGGCCCGCGCTGGTCGTGCTGCGCGACGGCGGCTACGTCGGCGCGATCGAGGGCCTGCGCAGCTGGGACGAGTACCTGGGCGAGTTCGGGCGCCTGCTCGCCGCACCGGTGACCCGGCCGCCGTCGATCGGCGTCGCGGTGGCGCCCGCCGCCGCGCCCGGGTGCCATTGAAGAGGGAGAGCGATGAAGCCGTTTCCGCTGCCGGTGACCGGTCCCGGCTCGCAGCCGCCGGGCGACGAGGACCTGCGCGTGCTCGCGTTCCCGCGCGATGTCGACGCGTTCGCGATGCCCGCGGTTCCCGGCGGCGCCGGCGCCGAGGCGCTCGCGGCCGCGCGAGCGGCGCTGGCGCGATTCCACGCGGCGTTCTCGGCGTGGACGCCGGGCAACGGCAGCGACGCGCCGCGCCTCGACCTCGCGGGCCTCGCGCCCGCGGCGCTCAAGGTCGTCGACGAAGTGCTGGGCGAGGGCGAGGTCGCGATCCAGGTCGGCGGCGCCGAGCGCTACCGGATCCAGGAGAGCGTGTTCGCGGGCGTGTGGCGCGTCTGCGCGCTGGACGCCGACGGTCGCCTCGCGGCGGACTGGCTCGAGGCGTCGCAGGTGCCCGGTGCGGCGCTGCAGGCCGCGGGCCGCGCCGCGCAGCCGCGGCTCGCCGACGTCGAGTTCCCCGCCGGCGTGATGAACGCGCCCGCGCTCGTCGCGGAGATCGGCCAGCAGGTCGCACGGCGCTCGCGCGGCGACCCGGCGCACGTGGTCAACCTCACGCTGTTCCCGCTGTCGCCCGACGACCACCGCGTGCTCGAGCGCGCGCTGCCGGTCGGCCCCGTGGCGATGATCTCGCGCGGCTTCGGCAACTGCCGCGTCACCTCGACGCTGGCGCGCGACGTCTGGCGCGTGCAGTACTTCAACAGCATGAACACGATCATCCTCGACACGATCGAGGTCGTCGACGTGCCCGAGGTCGCGCTCGCGGCCGACGAGGACCTCGCCGACAGCCGGGAGCGGCTGGCCGAGCTGATCGCGTGGATGGGCGAGCCGTCGTGAGCGCGAAGGGCCTCGGGGCGAAGAAGCCCGGAAGCGCGCCGGCGCGGTGGCAGGCGCGATGACTGCGGCAGCAGGGTCCGCCGGCTCCGCGCGCGGGCTCGCGCCCTCCGCGCGGCTCGAGTGCCGCATCTGCTGGCACGTCTACGATCCCGCGCAGGGCGACCCCGTGTGGCAGGTGCCGCCGGGGACGCCGTTCGCGGAGCTGCCCGGGCACTGGACGTGCCCGAACTGCGCCGCCGACAAGGCCGGCTTCCTCCCGCTCGACGATGAGTGAGGCCGCCGCCCTGCACGCGAATCCGGCACCGGCGCTGGAGGCCGCGTTTCGCCGCGTCCACGCGACGCGCATGGCGGGGCTGCCGTTCCTCAACGACCGGCTCGCCGTCGAGGCCGTCGGCTTCGCGCCCTGGAAGGCCCACTGGCTCGGCGTGCTTGTCACGCCGTGGTTCATGAACGTCGTCGTCGCGCCGCGCGAAGCCGCGCAGTGGCGCAGCCTGCCTCCCGGCGACAAGCGGCGCTACCGCTTCCCGGCCGGGGAGTACGACTTCGTGAGCGCACGCGAGGACGGCGTCGGCGAGTTCTTCGCCTGCTCGCTCTTCTCGCCGGTCGACGAATTCGAGGACCAGGCGGCCGCGCGGTTCGTCGCCGAACACGCGCTCGCCGCGCTGCTCGACCCGGCGAACGACGCGCGCGCCGCGCCTGCCGGTCCGGGCGCGGTCGAGCGCCGCCTTGCGCAACCGGTGTCCCGGCGCGAAGTGCTGCGCGGGCGGTTCGTCCGCGACACCGATGACCCTGGAAGGTGAGATCGTCGTGACGCTCGACTGGGACGGCCGGCGGGTGCTGCGCGCGCGCGTGCGCTCGACGCGACCGCTGGCTGCGCCTCGCGTGCTGGCGGGGCGCAGCGCCCGCGAGGCCGCGGCGATGGTGCCGCTGCTCTACGGCGTGTGCGCGAACGCGCAGGGCGCGGCGGCAGCCGGCGCGCTGGAGTCCGCGAGCGCGCGCGACCCGTCCGTCGCGCTGCTGCGGGCGCGCAGCCTCGCCGTGGCGCTCGAGGCCTTGCAGGAGGACCTGCGCCGGCTGCTCATCGATGTGCCGGAAGCAGCGGGAGTGCCCGGCGCGATCGCCACGGCGGCAGCGGCGCGCAAGGCGATCGCACCTCTGCTCGCGGAGCTGCGCGGCGCGCTTGCCTGCGATGCCGATGCGCCTGTCGTTGCAGTCGACCGCACCGCAGCGCTCGGCGCGTCGCTGCGGCGGCAGGTGGAAGGCGACGTGCTGGGCGTGGCGGCCGATGCGTTCGCCGCGTTCGACGCGGCGCAGCATTTCGTCGACTGGTCGCGAAGCGCCGGCACCGCGCCGGCGCGGGTCGTGCGGCACGTGCTCGACGGCGCGCCGGGGCTCGGCGCAAGCGACGTGGGCACGATGCCCGCGCCATCGCCGGCCGCGATCGGTGCCGTCGTGCTGCCCGCGCTCGACGCCGACGCCGGGTTCGCGCACGCGCCGCGCTGGGCGGGAAAGGCGGTCGAGACGGGCGCGCTCGCGAGCTGCGCCGATCATCCCGGAGTAGGCGGGTTCGTCGCCGCGCACGGCAACGGCGTGGCGGCGCGGCTGCTCGCGCGGCTCGTCGAGGTCGCGCGGGTCGTCGTCGGGTTGTCTGCGGGCGATGTCGCGCCGCGTGTCGCTGCCTGGTCGCCGCGAGCGGGCGAGGGTGCGGCCGCGGTCGCAACTGCGCGCGGCCTGCTCCTCCACCGCGCGCGCGTCGAGCGTGGCCGGGTGACCGACTACGCAATCGTCGCGCCGACCGAGTGGAACTTCCACCCGGACGGCGCGCTGGCGCGCGGGCTTGCCGGCATCGCCACGCGCGACGAGACCGCGCTGGTCCGGGCGGCGAACCTCGTCGTCCAGGCGCTCGACCCCTGCGTGGCCTGCACGGTGGAGGTCGCCCGTGCATGAGATGGCGCTCGCGCAGGGCATGCTCGAGATCGTCGAGGCGACGGCGCGGCGCGAGGGAGCCTCGCGCGTGACGCAGGTGCGCCTGGAGATCGGCACGCTGTCGCACGTCGCGGCGGACGCCCTGCGCTTCTGCTTCGACGCGGTCACGCGCGGCAGCCTCGCGGAGGGCGCGGAGCTCGCGATCGACGACGTGCCGGGCGAGGCGTGGTGCATGCCCTGCGGCGGCACCGTGCCGCTGGCGCGGCTGGGCGACGCCTGCCCGCGCTGCGGCAGCTACCAGCTCGCGGTCACGAGCGGTTCCGAGATGCGCGTCAAGGACATCGCGATCGCCTGAGGCGACGAAGGAGACATCCGATGTGCACGACCTGCGGCTGCGGCGGACACGCAGCGACGGTCGGCGGCAA
>JAOUIA010000058.1 GCA_029884335.1 Betaproteobacteria bacterium | reverse complement strand
TGTCCGTCGAGGGTGCGGCGAACCTGCCCTACGCAATCCCCGCGGTGCACGTGGACCTGCACTCGCCGAAGGTCGGGGTGCCCGTGCTCTGGTGGCGCTCGGTAGGCTCGTCGCAGAACGCCTTCACGACCGAGTCGTTCATCGATGAACTGGCCGCCACCGCCGGCAAGGACCCGGTCGAGTACCGGCGAGCTTTGCTGGCGAAGCACCCGCGCCACCTCGGCGTGCTCGAACTCGCCGCGAAGCAGGCCGGCTGGGGCACGCCGCTCGCCGCCGGCAAGCCGGGCGAGAAACGCGGCCGCGGAATCGCAGTGCACGAGTCCTTCCGCAGCTTCGTCGCGCAGGTGGCCGAGGTGACGGTGAAGGCGGACAACACGTTCACCGTCGACCGCGTCGTGTGCGCGATCGACTGCGGCATTGCGGTCAATCCCGACAACGTGCGCGCGCAGATGGAAGGCGGCATCGGCTTCGGGCTGTCGGCCGCGCTGTTCGGCGCTATCACGCTCAAGGACGGCGCCGTGGAGCAGTCGAACTTCCACGACTACCGCATCCTGCGCATCGACGAGATGCCGCGCGTCGAGGTCCACATCGTCGCGTCGACCGCCGCGCCGACGGGCGTGGGCGAGCCCGGGGTGCCGCCGGTCGCGCCGGCCGTCGCCAACGCGATCGCCGCCGCCACCGGCAGGCGCCTGCGCAGCCTGCCGCTGAAGCTCGCCTGAGCATCGCTCCGTTACGCCGCCCGTGATCGCGCCGCCGTACGCTGTCCCCCTCGTCCCCGCGTGGCCTGCCCGCGAGGGTTGCGATCGGGGAGCGGCCAAGCGGCGCCGCCCCACGATCTCCGTCGTCCCCGCGAAGGCGGGGACCCAGCGTCTTTTCATTCCGAAGACACTGGGTCCCCGCCTTCGCGGGGACGACGATGGAGAGGTCGAGGAAATTTCGCACCGGCGCTTGCGTGGGGACGACGAAGCTGCGTTGCGACCGCCGCGACTGCGCGCCGCGGATCGCTGAGCGCATGCACACGCCCGCCGGCTTCATTCCGGGTCACGCGCTGCCGTCGATCCTGCCTGCGGAGGCGCGCATCTTCGCGTTCCGCGAGGCGAAGCTCGCGGTCGCGGGCACCGACGCGGCTCCGGCGGTCCCCACGCTCGCCGAAGCGACGGCCGCGGGACTCTCGGGCCCGCACTTCATGCTGGGGACGCTCGACGGCGTGCCCTGCGTGGCGCAGACGCTCGCCGACGACGCGCCCGAGCCGCCGGGCTTGCGCTTCGCCGGCCTGCGCGCGCTGTTCTTCCTGCTTCCGGAGCCGCTGCTCGCGACCGCGGCGCGCGCGTTCCAGATCGTCGAGTTCGACCGCACGCACCGCCACTGCGGCCGCTGCGGAGCGGCGACGCGCGACAAGCCCGACGAGCGCGCGAAGCAGTGCAGCGCGTGCGGCCACGTCGTGTTCCCGCGGGTGTCGCCGGCGATGATGGCGCTCGTCACCCGCGGACGCGAGATCCTGCTCGCGCGGGCGCACCGCTTCCCGCCGGGCATGTTCAGCGCGCTCGCCGGCTTCGTCGAGCCCGGCGAGACGATCGAGGACTGCATCGTGCGCGAGGTGCGCGAGGAAGTCGGCATCGAGGTGGGGCGGCTCGCCTACTTCGCCTCGCAGTCGTGGTCGTTCCCGCACTCGCTGATGATCGCGTTCACCGCCGAGTACGCCGGCGGCGAGATCCGCTGCGACGACGCCGAGATCGCCGAAGCGCGCTGGTTCCGCGCCGACGCGATGCCGCCGTTGCCTCCCTCCGTCTCGATCGCGCGACGGCTGATCGACGAGACCGCAGCGCGCCTGCGCGCCTGACGCCCCTCCCCTTCCACGCAACGGAGCACAATCGATGGCAAAGTACGCATTCGGACACCCGGTGAAGCTCGGCCACGGCGCGGCGCGCGAGGCGATCGTCGCCGCCCTCGCCGAGGAGGGCTTCGGCATCCTGAGCGAGATCGACGTGGCCGGCACGCTGAAGAAGAAGCTCGGCCTCGACGTGCCGCCCTACGTCATCCTCGGCGCCTGCAACCCGGGCTTTGCGAGCAAGGCGCTCGCCGCGGAGCCGCAGATCGGCGCGCTGCTGCCGTGCAACGTCGTCGTGCGCGACGACGACGCCGGCCGCACCTTCGTCGAGTTCATGGACCCGCACGCGGTGCTGGGCCTCGTCGGGCGCGCCGAGATCGAGCCGATCGCCGACGAGGTGCGCGCCAGGCTGCAGCGCGCGCTCGCGAAGCTCCCGGCCGCCTGAGTCGCACGAAGACGGGCTGCTAGAATGCGGGACCCCGCGAACGCCCCGCCGATGTCCGTTCCCGCCCTGCTCCGCCTGCTCGCCGCTGCGTTCGTCCTCGCGACGGCGCAGGCGGTCGCGCAGCCGAAGGAGGAGCCGGCGCCGCCGCTGCCCGCCGAGTACTCGGAGGAGGCGCGGCGCGCGTACGCGAGCGGCCTCGCGCAGGCGCGCGCGCTCATGGCCGAGAAGCGACACGCGGAGGCTATCAAGCGGCTCGACGAGCTCGTGGCCCAGCGCCCGCGCGAGGCGCAGGCGCGGTTCATGCGCGCCGTCGCGCTCGCGGACTCGGGGCGCACGGCGGAGGCGACTTCGGCGCTGCAGGCGCTGGCCGCCGACTTCCCCGAGTTGCCCGAGCCGCGCAACAACCTCGCCGTGATCTACGCCGCGCAGGGGAACTACCCGCTGGCGCGCGCCGAGCTCGAGCTCGCGCTCGCCACCGCGCCGGACTACGCGGTGGCGCGCGAGAACCTCGGCGACGTCTACGCGCGCATGGCCGCGCTCGAGTACGAGCGCGCCGCCGCGCTCGACAAGACCAGTCGTGGCGCCGCACAGAAGCTGAAGCTGGTGCGCGAGCTGCTCGCCGCGCCCGCCGCCCAATAGCCAACTTACGTCAAGGAGCCGCACCCGATGCTGAAGCACGTCCTGGCCGTCGCCGCCATCGCCCTCGCCCCTGCCGCGCAGGCCGCCAATCCGGTCGTCGAGCTCGACACCACCGCGGGCAAGATCCGCATCGAGCTCAACGCCGCTGCGGCGCCGAAGACCGTCGCCAACTTCATCGACTACGTGAAGGCGAAGCACTACGACGGCACGGTGTTCCACCGCGTCATCGACGGCTTCATGATTCAGGGCGGCGGCTTCACCGCCGATCTCAGGCAGAAGCCGACGCGCCCGCCGGTGGTCAACGAGGCCGAGATGTCGAGCAAGGCCGGCCTGCTGAACGTGCCCGGCACGATCGCGATGGCGCGCACGCCCGACCCGAACTCGGCGACCGCGCAGTTCTTCATCAACGTGAACGACAACAAGTCGCTCAACTTCCGCTCCCCCGACCCGCAGGGCATCGGCTACACCGTGTTCGGCAAGGTGACCTCGGGCCTGGACGTCGTTCAGAAGATCGCCAAGGTCCCCACCGGCAGCGCCGGCATGCACCAGAACGTCCCCAAGGAACCCGTCGTCATCAACTCGGCGGTCGTCGTCGAGGCCAAGTAGGAGCGCCCCATGAAGAAGGTCCGCCTCGACACCACGCTCGGCGCCGTCGTCCTCGAGCTCGACGACGCCAACGCGCCGGCCACCGTCGCCAACTTCCTGCAGTACGTGGCCGACGGCCACTACGACGACACGCTGTTCCACCGCGTGATCCCCGGCTTCATGGTTCAGGGCGGCGGCTTCGCGCCCGGCATGAACCAGAAGCGCACGCGCGCTCCGGTGGCCAACGAGGCGGGCAACGGGCTGAAGAACCGCAAGTACACCGTCGCGATGGCGCGCACCGGCGAGCCGCACTCGGCGACCGCGCAGTTCTTCATCAATGTCGCGGACAACGACTTCCTCGACTACAAGGGCCCGAGCCCGCAGGGCTGGGGCTACTGCGTGTTCGGGAAGGTCGTCGAGGGCAGCGACGTCGTCGACGCGATCGCCAAAGTGCCCACGGGGAGCAGCGGCTTCCACCAGGACGTGCCGCGCTCCGACGTGGTGATCCGCAAGGCCGAGGCGATCGCGTAGCGGCGCCTGGCGCGATGCGTCCGACGCTCCTCGCCTCGGACCTGCACCTGTCCCCCGAGAGGCCGGCGCTCGCGTCGGCCTTTCGCACCTTCTGCGCGGGGCCGGCGCGGAACGCCGCGGCCGTCTACCTGCTGGGCGACCTGTTCGACTGGTGGATCGGCGACGACCAGCTGCGCGATCCGTTCGACGCGGCGGTCGCCGAGGCGATTGCAGGCGTCGTGCGAGCGGGCGTGCCCGTTCACGTCGCGCACGGCAACCGCGACTTCATGCTGGGGGCGGAGTTCGCGGCGTCGACCGGCATCGCATTCCTCCCCGAGCAGGCCGTCGTCGACCTCGGGGGAACGCCGACGCTCGTCTCGCACGGCGACGAGCTGTGCACCGGCGACGTCGACTACCAGCGCTACCGCGCGCGGATGCGCGATCCCGCCACGCAGCGCCGGCTGCGGCGGCTGCCCGGCTTCGTGCGCCGCTGGCTCGCGCGGCGCCTGCGCGCGCGCAGCCGCGACGCGACCTCGCTCAAGCCCGAGTCGATCCTCGACGTCGACGACGGCGCGGTCGCCGGCGCGTTCCGCCGCTTCGGCGTGGCGCGCATGATCCACGGCCACACGCATCGCCCCGCCACGCACCACGTCGACGTCGACGGCTCGCCGCGCGTGCGCATCGTGCTGCCGGACTGGTGCGAGACGGCGAGGTATCTCGAGGTGGATGAGCGCGGGGCGCGGGTGCGCGACGTGCCCGGAGCGCAGGCGTAGGGAAGGACGGCGAGCGTGCATGACCCGAGGCGTCCCATGAACGGGGACCCGCACTACGCGGCCCTCCAGAACATGTACCTGGCGGCGCCCATCAACGCGTTCTACCGTCCCGCCATCGAGGTGTCCGACGGCGCGGCGACGATCGAGATCGAAGTGTCGGAGAAGCTGTTCCACTCCGCCGGCGCAGTGCATGGCTCCGTCTACTTCAAGATGCTCGACGACGCCGCGTTCTTCGCCGCCAGCTCGCTCGAGAGGGAGGTGTTCATCCTGACGACCTCGTTCACGACCTACCTGACCCGGCCGGTCGCGTCGGGAAGGCTCCGCTCGATCGGGCGCGTGGTCAACCGCACGAAACTGCAGTTCATCGCCGAGGCCGTCGTCTACGACTCGGAGGGCAACGAGGTCGGGCGCGGAAGCGGCGTGTTCGTGCGCGGCAGGCTGCAGCTCAACAAGGCGCGAGGGTACTCGACCTGACTCCTGGCTCTGCGAACGATGGCGCTGGCGTCCCTTGCGCTCGCACCCTCTCGCCCCGGCGCGCCCCTTTCCACGGGTATCCTCGCCGCTCACGCCCCTGACGGCGCCCCGGGGTGATCGCGGGGCCGCGGGGGACAGTCGTGTACGGGCACTTCATGCCGTTCCCCCACCCCTCCGGAGTACCTCATGATCGGATACGTCACACTCGGCACCAATGACCTTCGACGCGCCCAGGCGTTCTACGACGCCCTGCTCGCGGAGATGGGCATCAAGCGACTGATGGAGTTCGGTGATCGCGGCTCCGGCTGGGCTGCCAGCCTGGACCAGCCCATGCTCTGCGTCTTCAAGCCCTACGATGGCCGGCCCGCAACCGTCGGCAACGGCGTCATGGTGGGCCTGTCCGCAGGTTCCCGCGCGACTGTCGACCGGATGCACGCGAAGGCCCTGGAACTCGGGGGCACCGACGAAGGCAAGCCGGGCCTGCGCGCCGAAGGCGGCGACGGTTTCTATGCAGCCTACTTCCGTGACCTGGACGGCAACAAGCTCGACGTCTTCTGCTACGGCTGAGCGCAGGGTGCCTGGCGTATTGCCCCGGTAGCCGGCTTCGCGGAACGCGACGCCGTCCACTGCGTCGCCTGCAGCGTCGAGCCCCAGCTCGAAGCGGCGCCGTTCGCGCATGCGCACGGGCAGCCGTTGTTCGCGATCGAAGGCTCGAAGGGGCGATCCATCGGCCGCACGCTCGACCGGCTGGCGCCCTACGTTCGAGGCGACAGGACGCACGAGGAGTTCGTGCGCTCCAGGGTCGCGTTCGACGTGCAAAGTCCTGCCGCGGGCGTGCCGGGATTCGCCGGCGCCTTCGATCCCAGGAAGGCGCGGACGGAGTACTGGCTGGCCGCCCGGCCGGACGCCGGGCGGCTCGAGCTCAGCAGCGCGCTCGGCAGTCCGTGGGTCACGCAACGGGCGTCCTGGCTGGTGCAATGACCCGCCCCGAGGCCAGGATCCGGTCTGATTCGAGGCAGGACGCTTCCCTCTTCCCGCCCGTCAACCGAGCGCCTGCCCGAAGTCCGCGAGCAGATCCGCTTCGTCCTCGATCCCCAGCGACACGCGGATCAGCCCGTCGGCGATGCCCATCTCGGCGCGGCGCTGCGCGCCCATCTCGTGGAAGATGGTGCACGCGACCGGGATCGCCAGCGTGCGGTTGTCGCCGAGGTTCGACGAGAGCACGGCGACCTTCAGGCGGTCGAGCACGGCGAACACGTCGGCGGCGGGATCGAGCTCGAAGGACAGCAGCGCTCCGTAGTCGCGGAACAGCTCGCGCGCGATCGCGTGCTGCGGGTGCGAGGCGAGCCCGGGATAGTGCACGGCGCGCACGCGGGGGTGCGCCTGCAGCAACGCCGCCAGCGCGCGCGCGTTGGCGCACTGCCGCGCGAGGCGCAGCGCCAGCGTCTCCGCGCCCACCGCGATGTGGTGCGCCTGCTCGGCCGCCAGCGTGCCGCCGAAGTCGCGCAGGCCCTTCTTGCGGATCTGCGTGATGCCCCACATGCGCGCGTCGGCGCCGCGGTAGCCCGGCAGGATGTTGGGGAACTTCGTCCAGTCGAACTCGCCGGTGTCGGTGAGGCTGCCGGCGAGCGCGTTGCCGTGCCCGCCGACGTACTTGGTGAGCGCGTTGACGACGAGCCCCGCCCCGACGGACTTCGGCCGGAACAGCCACGGCGAGGTCATCGTGTTGTCGACGACGTAGAGGATGCCGCGCTCGCGGCACAGCGCGCCGATGCGCGCGAGGTCGGCGACCTGCGTGCGCGGGTTGGCGATCGTCTCGACGAACACGACGCGCGTGGACGGCCGCAGCGCCGCGGCGACGGCCTTGGCATCGGTGGCGTCGACGAAGTCCACCGGCGTGCCGTGCGCGGCGAGCGTGCCGAACAGGCTGTTCGTGTTGCCGAACAGGAAGTGGCTCGCGACCACGTGGTCGCCCCCGCGCAGCAGCGAGAGCAGCGCGGCCGCGATCGCCGCCATGCCGGTCGCGAAGCAGACGGACGCGACGCCGTCCTCCATCGCCGTCACCTTCGCCTCGAGCGCCGCGCTCGTGGGATTGCCCTGGCGGCCGTACGCGTAGCCCGGCTGCTTGCCCTGGAAGACGTCGGCGAGGTCGCGCGCGCGCGCGTAGCCGTATGCGACCGAGAGGTGCAGCGGCTTGTGCAACGCGCCGTGCTCGACGGGGACGTCGCGGTCGGAGTGGAGGATCGCGGTGGTGAAGCCGCGCTTGCCCCGGGACGGGGTCGAGGGAGCGTTCATCGTCGTCCTGCGGTCAGGCCGTTCCTTCCGCCCGCGGGACCGACAAAAAACCCGTCGGGCGCGCGCCGGACGGGTTTCGTGTGCCCCGCCCGGAATCCCCGGGCTGGAGCGGACCTCGCTTTAGCGGCATTTGTCGAGCGCCCGCAAGCTGAAGCTTCAAATCGGCGCTGACACATGGTACCGCAAACCGGGGGACTCGCAACAGCCGCCCGGACGACCGGGCCGGCTGAAGTGCGGTCGCGCGACCTGGCGTCGGCGCCGCTTCGGCCGCGCGCGAAGCAGTCGCCCCGCCCGCTCTTCGTTCCCGCGCAGCCTGTCCTGAGGACTGCAGTCCGGGGCGGGACGACGGCATGGGAAGGGTCCCGAACCTAACCGCCCCCCGCCACGCGGGCCCGGGGCGTCGCATCGGCCTGGTCGGGCTCCTCGCCGCGCCGCTCGTCGCGATCGCCGGCGAGCGCAGCCAGGTAGTCGGCGGTGATGTCGCCGGTGACGTAGCGGCCGTCGAAGCACGACGCCTCGAACTCGGCGAGCCGGGGGTTCGCGCCGCGCACCGCGCGCTTGAGCGCGTCGAGTTCCTGGTAGACGAGCAGGTCGGCGCCGACTTCGCGGGCGATCTCCGCGTCGCTGCGGCCCGAGGCGACCAGCTCGCGCGGCGTGGGCATGTCGATGCCGTACACGTTCGGGTAGCGCACGGGCGGCGCGGCGGAGGCGAAGTAGACCTTGCGCGCGCCGGCGTCGCGCGCCATCTGCACGATCTCGCGCGAGGTCGTGCCCCGCACGATCGAGTCGTCGACCAGCAGCACGACCTTGCCGGCGAACTCGGAGCCGATCGGGTTGAGCTTCTGGCGCACGCTCTTCCTGCGGATCGCCTGCCCCGGCATGATGAACGTGCGCCCGATGTAGCGGTTCTTGATGAACCCCTCGCGGTAGGGCTTGCCGAGGCGGTTCGCCAGTTCGAGCGCCGACGGACGGCTGGAGTCGGGGATCGGGATCACGACGTCGACGTCGCGCGCCTCGTGCATCGCGCCGATCTTGGCGGCGAGCTCGGCGCCCATGTTGAGGCGCGAGTGGTAGACCGAGGCGCCGTCGATCACGGAGTCCGGGCGCGCGAGGTAGACGTACTCGAAGATGCACGGCACGAGCCGCGGCGCGGGCGCGCACTGCTGCGCGTGCAGCCGGCCCTGCAAGTCGACGAACACCGCTTCGCCGGGCTCGACGTCGCGCAGGAAGCGGAACCCCAGCGCCTCGGCCGCCACCGATTCCGAAGCGAACAGGTGCTCGCTGCCGCCGAGCGCCTCGTTGCGGCCCACGCACAGCGGGCGTATGCCAAACGGATCGCGAAACGCGAGCAGGCCGTGGCCGGCGATCAGCGCTACCACCGCGTAGGCGCCGCGGCAGCGCCGGTGCACGCCGGCGACCGCGCGGAAGATCGCCTCCGGTTCGAGCCGGTGGTGCTGCGCGGCGCGCTCGAGCTCGAGCGCGAGCACGTTGAGCAGCACCTCGCTGTCGCTGTTCGTGTTGACATGGCGGAAGTCCTGCTCGCGCAGCTCGCGCCGGAGCTGGGTGGAGTTCGTCAGGTTGCCGTTGTGGCCCAGCGTGATGCCGAACGGCGAATTGACGTAGAACGGCTGCGACTCGAGCTCCGAGTACGCGCTGCCGGCGGTCGGATAGCGGCAGTGCGCGATGCCCACCGATCCCGTGAGGTCGCGCATGTACCGCGTGCGGAACACGTTCTGCACCAGCCCGGGACCCTTGAACATGTGGAACACCGGGCCCTCGGCGGTGACGATGCCGGCCGCGTCCTGCCCGCGGTGCTGGAGCAGCAGCAGACCGTCGTAGAGCAGCTGGTTGACGGGGGTGTGGGCGACGACGCCGACGATGCCGCACATGGTGGTTCAGGCCTTGTTCGCGACGCCGGAGGGGCGCTCGGGAAAGGCGAGCCGCTCGGCCCACGCCTGCGGCAGCCAGGGCCGCACGGCCAGCGCCGCGGCTTCCAGCTCCGGCGCGAAGTACGAATTCTGCCACCAATCGCGCTGCGGCAGCGCCGAGAGCCCCGCGACGACCGCGAACACGAGCGCCACGAGCGCGCCGCGCGCGATGCCGAACGCCGCGCCGAGGCCGCGGTCGAGAAAGCCCAGCCCGGCGCCGTGCACCACGGCGCGCAACGGCCACGCGATGAGCGCGCCGGCGACGATCGCGAGCACGAACACCAGCGCGAACGCGATCGCCTGCGGCAGCAGCGGGTAGTCGGGGAGCGCGGGACCGAGCTGCGCGAGCTGCGGCGCGAACAGCACGCCGGCGACGAGGCCCGCGATCCACGCGACGAAGCCGATCAGCGAGCGCACGATGCCGCGCGCGAACGCAAACGCGGTCGACAGCGCGAGCACGGCGATGAGAGCTGCGTCGAAGGCGTTCACGGGCACTGGCGCGAAGGCAAGCAGCCGCGCGCCTTGCGCGCTACTTCGCCGCCGCGATGAAACCGCTCTGGCCCTCGGTCTTGAGCTTCGCGCGCGCGCCTTCGGCCGCGTCGCGGCTCGGGTACGGGCCGACGCGCACGCGCCACAGCTTGCCGCGCGAGGTCTCGTAGGGCTCGGTGTAGGCCGGGTAGCCGGACTTCTTGAGCTTCGCCGCCAGCGCGTTCGCGCCCTTGTCGTCGGTGAACGCGGCGAGCTGCACGGAGAAGCCCGCGCCCTTGTCGGCGTCGGCGGGCTTCGGCGCTGCCTCCGCCTGCTTCGGAGCAGGCTCCGCGGCCTTCGGCGCGGGTGCGGGTGCTGGCGCCGGTGCGGGCTGCCCGGCCATCGCCGGCGCCGGTGCAGGCTGGGCGGACTTGGCCGGCACGGGGGCAACCGGAGGGGCTTTCGACGGCGGCGCGAGCACGCGCTGCTCGGCGCTCGCGAGCGTCTTCGCCGCCGGCGACTGGCTCGGGTCCCTCGCCGGCTCCGCGGAGGCCTTCGCGGCCTCCTGCGACGCGTCCGAGGGCGGCTTCGCCGCGTCCTTGGGCTCCGGGGCCGGCGCGGGAACGGGAGCCGGCGCAGCGGCGGGTTCGGCCGCCTTGCGCTTTTCGCCCACCTTCGCCGCGAACTTGCCCTCGCCAACCGGCGGGATCTTCACCGCGACGTCCTCGCCCAGCGGCTTCGGGTCGGACTCGAGCAGCAGCGGCACGAGCACCGCAGCGGCGAGCGCCAGGACGACGGCGCCGATCAGGCGGCGGCGAGCGCGCCGGCGCAGGTCGTCGAGTTGCGGATCGCGGGAGTCGGGCATGGCCGGAGTGAGTGACGCGGTGTCGTTAGGCCGCAGCCGCGTGCGGCCGTCCCGTCGCCAGCGCAGCGGCCACGGTGAGGAACGAGCCGAACACGACGATTCTATCAGCCTCGTTCGCGCTCGCCGCCGCCGCCGCGTACGCCGCCGCGACGTCGGCGTGCACGCGTATCGCGTCGGGCGGCACGCCTGCGGCGACGAGACGCGCGCGCATCGCCTCTCCGCTCGCGCCGCGCGGCCCGGGAAGCGGCGCGACCTCCCATGCGTCGACGCGCGGGCGCATCGCCGCCACGACGCCGTCGACGTCCTTGTCCGCGAGCATCGCGAACACGGCGACGGTGCGCGGGAAGAAGCCCATCGCGCCGAGCGCGCCGGCGAGCGCCCGAGCGGCGTGCGGGTTGTGCGCGACGTCGAGGACGATCGCCGGCCGTCCCGGCAGCGACTGCAGCCTGCCCGCGAGCTCGACGCGCACGAGACCGTCGCGGATCGCGCCGCCGTCCACCGGCAGCACGTCGCGCAGGCAGCCGAGCGCCGCGATCGCGGTGGCGGCGTTGCCGAGCTGGAAGTCGCCGCGCAGCGCGGGAATGGGCAGCCCGTGGCGTTCGCCCCCCGGCCCGCGATAGCGCCACTGCGCGCCCTGCGCGACGCAGTCGTAGTCGCGGCCGATCAGCTTGAGCTCCGCGCCGATCGCGCCGGCGTGTCCGATCACGCTCGCCGGCGGATCGCGGTCCCCGCACACCGCCGGCCGGCCGGCGCGGAACACGCCCGCCTTCTCGCGGCCGATCTCCTCGCGCGTGGGTCCGAGGAAGTCGACGTGGTCGACGTCCACGGACGTCAGCACCGCGACGTCGGCGTCGACGACGTTCACCGCGTCGAGGCGCCCGCCCAGGCCCACCTCGAGCACCACCGCGTCGGGTCGCGCGCGCGCGAACAGCCACAGCGCGGCGAGCGTGCCGAACTCGAAGTACGTGAGCGGCGTGGGAGGATCCGCGGCGCAGCGCGCGTCCTCCACCGCGCCGAATGCCTCGATCAGCGCCGCGTCGTCCACCGGCGCGCCGTCGATTGCCACGCGCTCGTTGTAGCGCAGGAGGTGCGGCGAGGTGTAGCGGCCCGTGCGGTAGCCCGCGGCGCGCAGCATCGCGTCGCAGAACGCCGTCGTGGACCCCTTGCCGTTGGTGCCGGTGACGGTGATCGCCGGGCACGCGAGTCGCGCGTCCATGCGGGCGAGGACCGCGCGCAGGCGGTCGAGGCCCATCGCGATGGGCCGCGGGTGCAGCGTCTCGAGCAGCGCGAGCCAGCCCGCGAGATCGGCCGGCCGCCGTAGCACCTTCAACGCGTCAACCGGCCGGCGCAGGCGCGCGCGTGAGCGCGGCGAGCAGCGCCGCCAGCTCGTCGCGCAGCCGGCGGCGATCGACGATCATGTCGATCGCGCCCTTGTCGAGCAGGAACTCGGCGCGCTGGAAGCCTTCCGGCAGCTTCTCGCGCACGGTCTGCTCGATGACGCGCGGGCCGGCGAAGCCGATCAGCGCGCCAGGCTCGGCGAGGACGACGTCGGCGACGAATGCGAAGCTCGCCGACACCCCGCCCATCGTCGGGTCGGTGAGGATCGACACGAACGGCAGCCGCGCCTTCGCCAGCTCCTGCAGCACGGCCGTCGTCTTCGCCATCTGGAACAGCGAGCTCACGCCCTCCTGCATGCGCGCCCCGCCGGAGGCGGACACGCACACGAACGGCACGCGGTTCTCGTAGGCCACGCGCACGCCGCGCACGAAGCGCTCGCCGACCACCGAGCCCATCGAGCCGCCCATGAAGCCGAACTCGAACGCCGCGACGACCAGCGGAACGCTCTTCACGCTGCCCTGCATGACGACGAGCGCGTCGGTCTCGCCGGTCTCCTCGAGCGCCGCCGCCAGCCGCTCGGGGTACTTGCGGCTGTCCTTGAACTTGAGGCTGTCGATCGGCACGACCTCCGAGCCGATCTCGAAGCGACCCTCGGGGTCGAGCAGCTGCTCGAGCCGCTCGCGCGCGCCCATGCGGGCGTGGTAGCCGCACTTCGGGCAGACGTGCAGGTTGTTCTCGAGATCGGTGCGATAGAGCACAGCCTCGCACGACTGGCACTTGACCCACAGGCCCTCGGGCACCGCCTGCTTGCGCGCGCCCGGCGTGCTCTTGATGCGCGGCGGGAGCAGCTTCTGAAGCCAGGTCACCGGACGACCCTCCGCGCTGAAGCGCTTCGGGGCAATTCGCGCTTGGGGCGGCCCTGCGCGCTCATGGACGCGCCTCCGCGGCCTGCTCGTCGAGCGAGCGGCGGATGGCAGCGAGCCACGCGCCCGCGCGCGCGGCGGCCCCGTCGGCCGGACCCGACTCGATCTCCTGGATGATGCGGCTGCCGATCACCACCGCATCGGCGTGCTCGGCGATCGCGCACGCGCTGGCCGCATCGCGGATGCCGAAGCCCACGCCGACCGGCAGCTTCACGTGCCGGCGGATCTCCGCGACGCGTCGCGCGACTTCCGCCGTGTCGAGGTGGCCCGCGCCAGTCACGCCCTTGAGCGAGACGTAGTAGACGTAGCCGCGCGCGAGCTTCGCGATCGCGGCGATCCGCGCATCGGGCGTGGTCGGCGACAGCAGGAAGATCGTCGCGATGCCGCGCGACTCGCACAGCGCCGCGAATTCCTGCGCCTCCTCGGGCGGGTAGTCGACGACGAGCACGCCGTCCACGCCGGCCTCTTTCGCGCGCTCGGCGAACGCAGCCTGCCCCATCGCCTCGATCGGATTCGCGTAGCCCATGAGCACGATCGGCGTGGCCGAGTCCTCGCGGCGGTACTCGCGCACCAGCGCGAGCACGGCCCCGAGCCCGACCTTGTGCGCCAGCGCCCGCTCGGAGGCGCGCTGGATCACCGGTCCGTCGGCCATCGGATCGGAGAACGGCACGCCAAGCTCTATCACGTCGGCGCCCGCCTTCACCAGCGCCCGCACGATCGGCAGCGTGTGCGCGGGCGACGGGTCGCCGGCGGTGACGTAGGGAATCAGGGCCGTGCGGCCCTGCGACTTCAACGCAGCAAGCGTCGCGTCGATCCTACGCATCTCGGCGGCTTGTGGGATCGCACTCGGGCCGGCAGTAGAACTTGAGGCCGGAGCGCTCGGCGACCGTGTTCATGTCCTTGTCGCCGCGGCCCGAGAGGTTGACGAGCAGGATGCGGTCCTTCGGCAGCGTGGGCGCGAGCTTCGCCGCGTAGGCGAGCGCGTGCGAGGACTCGAGCGCCGGGATGATCCCCTCGATGCGGCAGCAGTCGTGGAACGCGGCGAGCGCCTCGTCGTCGGTGATCGCGACGTAGCGCGCGAGCCCGCTGTCCTTGAGGTAGGCGTGCTCGGGGCCGACGCCGGGGTAGTCGAGGCCCGCGGAGACCGAGTGGGTCTCGACGATCTGCCCGTTCTCGTTCTGCAGAAGGTACGTGCGGTTGCCGTGCAGCACGCCGGGGCGGCCGGCAGTGAGCGAGGCCGAGTGGCGGCCCGTGGCGATCCCTTCGCCGGCCGCCTCCACGCCGACGAGCTCGACGCCCGCGCGACCGATGTACGGGTGGAAGATGCCCATCGCGTTGCTGCCGCCTCCCACGCACGCGATCACGACGTCGGGCTGGCGTCCCGCGGCCTCGGGCATCTGCACCAGGCACTCGCGCCCGATCACGCTCTGGAAGTCGCGCACCATCGTCGGGTAGGGGTGCGGGCCCGCAACGGTGCCGATGATGTAGAACGTGCTCTCGACGTTCGTGACCCAGTCGCGCATCGCCTCGTTGAGCGCGTCCTTGAGCGTCTTCGATCCGGACTCGACGGGCACGACGGTCGCGCCGAGCATTTTCATGCGGAAGACGTTCTGCGCCTGGCGCTTCACGTCCTCCGAGCCCATGTAGACGACGCACTCCATGCCGTAGCGCGCGGCGACGGTGGCGGTCGCAACGCCGTGCATGCCGGCGCCGGTCTCGGCGATCACGCGCCGCTTGCCCAGGCGCCGCGCGAGCAGCGCCTGCCCGATGCAGTTGTTGACCTTGTGCGCGCCGGTGTGGTTGAGGTCCTCGCGCTTGAGCCAGATCTGCGCGCCGCCGCGCATCGCCGACCAGCGCTGCGCGTGGTAGACGGGCGAGGGGCGGCCGACGTAGTGCTTGAGCTCGCGCTCGAACTCGGCGACGAACTCGGGATCGCGCCGGTAGCGCGAGTACTGCTCCTTCAGTTCGTCGAGCGCGCGGACCAGCGTCTCGGCGACGAACGTGCCGCCGTAGCGGCCGAAGTGTCCGGTGGCGTCGGGGAGGTCGTAGGGGTGTTCAGCGAGCGGCATGGCGCACTTCCTCGACGAACGCCGCGATGCGCGCGGCGTCCTTGATGCCCTTCTGCGGCGCTCCCGAGGCGTCGCGCGCCTCCACCCCGCTCGAAACGTCCACGGCCCACGGCCGCGCGCGCCTGATCGCCTCGCCGACGTTGCCGGCGTCGAGTCCGCCGGAGAGCACCAGCGGCCGCGGCAGGCGCGCAGGCAACAGCGCCCAGTCGAACGTCCGCCCGGTTCCTCCGGGAACCCCCTCGACGGCCGGCGCGTCGATCAGCACTCCGGCAGCGTCCTCGTACGGCGCCAGCGATTCTAGCAAATCGACCCCCGGCGCCGCGGCGATCGCCTTGAGGTAGGGCCGGCCGAACGCGCGGCAGAACGCCGGGGGCTCGCTCCCGTGGAATTGAAGCAAGTCGAGCGGCACGCTCGCGAGCGCTTCGCGCACCTCGCCGGCGCCCGGGTTCACGAAGAGCCCCACCACGGTGACGAACGGCGGCAACGCGGCGACGATGGCCCGTGCCTGCGCGTGCGTCGCCGCGCGCGCGCTGCCCGCCCAGAAGACGAGACCGATCGCGTCGGCGCCGGCTTGCGCGGCCGCGACGCCGTCCTCGACGCGCGTGATGCCGCAGATCTTCACACGAGTACGGATGTGGCCCCCTTAACGCTTGCGGCCGACGCCGCTGCGCTGCCCCCCGAGGGAGCGGCGTTCGCCCGGCGGCGAGGGGCCCCGTGCGAAGCACGGGGATCGACGCCAAGGCGAATCGCCGCTTCGGCCGACGCGCGACCGGCCGCCGATCGCAACCGGCCGAGGAGGCCGGCGCAATGATCGCCTTGGGGCGGCCCTGCGGCGATCATGTCGTACCTGTATCGGCGGCGATCACGAGGTCGCGCCGCGTCGGCGGCAGCCCGAAGCGCGGGTCGTAGTCTGCGCCGGTGAAGTAGAGGCCGTCGGGCGAGAACGTCGGCGCTGCCTGCGCGCGGTCGCGCGACGCGAGCACCTGCGCGAGCCAGTCCGCGTCGGCCTTGCCGGCGCCGATGCGCACCAGCGCGCCGACCAGGTTGCGGATCATGTGGTGGAGGAAGGCGTCGGCGGAGAAGCAAAAGCGCACCAGCGGACCCTCGGCGGCGACGCTCGCGCGGTGCAGCGTCTTCACCGGCGAGCGCGCCTGGCACTCGGCAGCGCGGAACGCCGAGAAGTCGTGCGTCCCCCGCAAGACCGCGCAGGCGCCCTCCATGGCAGCGACGTCGAGCGGACGATGGTACCAGCCGGCGCGACCGGCGAGCAGCGCGGGCCGCTCGGGGCGGTTGAGCAGCAGGTAGCCGTAGTGGCGCGCCGTCGCCGCGAAGCGTGCGTGGAACGATTGGTCGACCTCGCGCGCCCACAGCACCGCAACCGCCGGAGGCAGCGACGCGTTCGCGCCCCGCACCCACGCCGTCAGCGGACGCCCGACGCTCGTGTCGAAGTGCACGATCTGCGACGTCGCGTGCACGCCGGCGTCGGTGCGCCCCGCGGCGGCGACGCCGACCGGCGATCCCGCGATGCCGGCGAGCGCGGACTCCAGCGCGTCCTGCACGCCGCAGCCGTTCGCCTGCGACTGAAAGCCGCAGAAGGGGCGGCCGTCGTATTCGAGGGCGAGGGCGATGCGCATCGGAGGGCGGGGCTCGGGACTGGAGGCTGGCGGCCAGGGCTAGGGTGCCGGACGACAGGGTCGAGCAGGACGCTGGATCGGGCGCCCGGACCTGCCGTCCCCCTTGCTGCGTACTGCCTCGTCAAGCGCAACGGGCGGCTGCCCGCCGCCCGTCGCAAGACACTCCGGCGCGTTCAGGCCAGCTTCGAGAGCAACGCCTGCGCCTCCGACTTCTGCTGGTCGTCGCCTTCGTGCAGCACTTCCTGCAGGATCTCGCGCGCGCCCTCGACGTCGCCCATTTCCTGGTAGGCCTTGGCGAGGTCGAGCTTTGTGGCGGCGTCGTGCCACTGGCCGTCGAGCACCGACGGCGTCGGATCCTCGAACGTCGCGCGCTCGGGATCGAAGCCGAGGTCGAGCTTGTCGAGTTCCATCGCCGCGGCGGGGCGAGTCAGCGACGAGCCGCCCATCGGGCCGGCGTCGGAGACGCCGTGGCCGACGGGCACCGACTTCTCGCGGCGCGCCATGGGTTCGGGCTTCTCGCTGTCGTCGAGGTTGAAGTCGAGGTCGAGTTCGCGGCGCACCGACTCGACCTTCTTCTCGAGGTCGTTCAGCACCGGCGCGGCGGCGGACTTCGCAGACGCGATCCCGCCTGCGACTGCGGCGGCGGCGCCAGCAGCCGCGGCCTTCGCCGTGTCGGCCACCCCGCCGCCGAATGCGGACGCCCTGTCCTCGGCCTTCGCCACGACGGACTCGGGCCGCGGCGCGACGCCGGACGACGGCGCGACCGAGATCTCCTCGTCGAGGCGGAAGTCGATCGTGTCCGCCTTGCCGTCGCCCGTCATCGCCGGCATTTCCGGAGCGATGGTGAACGCGCCTTCGTCGAGCGCGGGCTGGGGCGCCGACGGGCCGCGCGGAGCCATCGACGGCGCGCTGCCGCCTTCGGAGAACATCGGGTTGTTCGGGTCGAGCTGGCGGCCGAGCGCGACCGCCTTCTGCCACGTCTCGCCCTGACCCTGGCTCACCGCGTACAGCTCGGAGGCCACGGTCTCGAACGCCGACGGCTTGTTGTGCTGCGCGTGGATCTCGAGCAGCTTGAGGTAGATCTCCTGGCGCTGCGGGTCCTTCTTGAGCGCGTCCTTGAGGATCTCCTCGGCCTGCGCGTCGCGGCCGTAGGCGAGGTACACCTCGGCTTCGGCGATCGGATCGACCTCGTCGGTGTCGATGCTGCCGAGCCCCTCGCGGCTGAAGTCGCTCTGCAGCGAGTTCTCGCCGGTGTTGACGACGCCGCCGCCGGTCGAGCCGAACACCGTGTTCGTCTTGATGTCCGTGCCGGAGATGATGCTGTCCTCGAACTTCGTCTGCTTGCGGCGGCGCGCGGCGACGATGGCAGCACCTCCGCCGAGCAGCGCGAGCAGGCCCGCGCCGATGGCCCAGATCGGGGTGTTCGCCATCAGGTCGTCGATGAACGACGGCTCGGGCGGCGGCGCCTTCGCGGCCGGCTTGGGAGGCGTGGGCGCCGCGGCCTTCGGTTCCGCTGCCGGGGTCGGCGCGGCGACGACAGGCGGCGGTTCCGGCGCCTTGGCCGGCTCGGCGGCCTTCGGCGGCTCGGGCGCCTTGGCGGGCTCCGCCTTCGGCGGCTCGGCTGCCGTCGGCGGTTCCGGCGCCTTGACGGGCTCGGCCTTCGGGGGCTCGGCGGCCTTCACCGGCTCGGGCGCCTTCGCCGCGGGCGCGGGCACCGGGGTCGGGGCGGGAGCGGGCTTCGGCGGTTCGATGGCCTTGACGGGTTCCGGCGCCTTCGCCGCTGGGGCCGGCGCAGGGGCTGCCGTCGGCGCGGGCGCGGCCTTGCCCTTCGCGGCGTCGGCTTGCGCTTGCGCCTGCGACATCGACTGGCTGCGCACCTCGGTGGCGCGCTGCAGGTCCTTCACGATCTTCTCGAGCTCGGCGATGCGCGCCTGCGCCTCGGCGAGCTGCTTGTTCTGGGCGACCGCGGTTTCCGCGGCGCCTGCCGCGCCGCGAGCGGCGCCCGCTTCGCGCGACACGCGCACCTGGTCGCGCGCGCCGGCCGGCGGCGCCGCGCGGTCCTCGACGGCGGTCGAGATGCGTCCGCCCGCTTCGCGTCCCGTGCCGCCTTCCACGCTAGGCGCTCCCGCGGCGACGCGGTCGCGGTACGCGCGCCAGTCGGCGGCCTGCACGCGCACGACGCGCGCGGCTTCGGTGGGCGCGGTCGACTTCGCGGCGTCCGCGTCCGGCACGCTCATGATCGCGCCGGTGCGCAGGCGGTTCATGTTGTTGCCGTCGAACGCGCTCGTGTTCGCGTTGAACATCGCGACCAGCATCTGTTCGAGCGTGACGTCCGCGGGCTTGTACTGCTGCGCGATGCGCGACAGCGTGTCGCCGCGGCGCACGGCGTAGCCGTCCGCGGGTGCGGCGGCGGGCGCGGCGGTGCCGCGCGGCAGCGGCGCGGCGGGAGCGGCCGCCGTCGTCGTCCCGGCGCGCGCGGGCGCGATCGGATCGATCTGCACCGGCGCAGCCACGCCGGGAGGATCGAGCAGGAACGTGTACTCCCGCACCACGCGGCCGCTCGCCCAGTTCACTTCGACCATGAGGTCGAGGTAGGGCTCATTGACCGGCGTGGGCGACGTGACGCGCAGCACGGGCCGGCCGTCGGGCCTGCGCTCGACGGCGATGCGCGTGCGCGACAGCACGCCCTGGTACGAGAGGTTGCTCTGGCGGTAGAGCCCCGGGTCGGCCACCTTCGCGGTGAGCGACTCGAGTTCGTCGCGCGTGGCGGCAGCCAGGTCGATCGTCGCCGACAGCGGCTGGCCGAGCGCCGAGTCGACGGTCAGCCGGCCCAGCGCGAGCGCGTACGCCGGGGCGGGCAGCGCGAGCGCGCTCGCAAGCAGCGTGAACGTGAACATGGGTCTTGCTCGCATGCCGCCCCCTTCAGGGAAATCGTTTTCGCCCGGGCTAACTTAACATCATGGGTTTAGCCTCGCAAGCTAAACCCCGGTCTGAGCTGACGTTTTTGGCGCCGCCATGTTGTGGTGTACGCACGCTTCATGCCAGTGTGCTGGCCGCGACCGGGCCGGGCCGCCGGCCGGCCGGACAGCCCCTACCATGGCTTGTGCCCGCGCAGGCGGCGGAGCGCACATGTTGGGGCCAACGAGTGACCGGGCGGGTCCGCCGCTTCCCGCCCAACTGCATGAAAGTTGACGAAAACTGCCGCTGCGGGGCAGCGGCACGGGAAAGCGCCCGCCGGAGCGCGTGCGGGGCGGGCGCGCGGACGCTCAACGGCGATCGAGGATGCGCAGCATCCGGCGCAGCGGCTCGGCCGCCCCCCACAGGAGCTGGTCACCGACGGTGAACGCGCCGAGATAGCCGGGGCCGAGCTCGAGCTTGCGCAGCCGCCCCACGTGGATCTCGAGGTTTCCGGTGACCGCGGCCGGCGTGAGCTGGCGGATCGTGGCTTCGCGCTCGTTGGGCACGAGCCGCACCCACTCGTTCGCGCCGGCGATCAGGCGCTCGATCTCGGGCAGCGGCAGGTCGCGCCTGAGCTTGATCGTCAGCGCCTGCGAGTGGCAGCGCATCGCGCCGATGCGCACGCAGATCGACTCGACGGGAATCGCCGGCGCCCCGCCCGGCGCGCCGCGGCCGAGGATCTTGTTGAGCTCGGCGCCGCCCTTCCACTCCTCGCGCGACACCCCGTTGCCGAGGTCCTTGTCGATCCACGGGATCAGGCTGCCGGCGAGCGGCACGCCGAAGTTCGCCGTCGGGAACGCGGGGTCGCGCAAGGTGCCCGCGACCTCGCGGTCGATGTCGAGGATCGACGAGGCGGGATCGGCGAGCAGCGGCGCCACCACGCGGTGCGCCTCGCCCATCTGGGCCAGCAGCTCGCGCATGTTCTGCGCGCCCGCGCCGGAGGCCGCCTGGTAGGTCATGCACGTCATCCACTCGACGAGGTCGGCGCGCAGCAATCCCGCCATGCCCATCATCATCAGGCTGACGGTGCAGTTGCCGCCGACGTAGTCCTTGACGCCTTTCGCGAGCGCCGCGTCGATCACGTCGCGGTTGACCGGATCGAGGATGATCACCGCGTCGTCCTTCATGCGCAGCGCGCTGGCGGCGTCGATCCAGTAGCCGGCGAATCCCGCGCCGCGCAGCTTCGGGTGCATGTCGTTCGTCCAGTCGCCGCCCTGGCAGGTGACGACGGCGTCGAGCCCGAGGAACGCCTTCGGGTCGTTCGCGTCGCGCAGCGTCCCGGATTTCCCGCCGACGACGGGCGCGGCGGCACCGGCCGACGAGGTCGAGAAGAAGACCGGCTCGAGGCGATCGAAGTCGCGCTCCTCGAGCATGCGCGAGAGCAGCACGGAGCCCACCATGCCGCGCCAACCGACGAATCCGACTCGCATCGCTGTCATCCCGGCGAGGTCGCGCCGGGAACCGGCGGCCTCGCGTTTCGCCCCGCGGTGGTCTCGCGTCCCCGCCGCTCGCGGGGACGAAGCGGTGGCGACGCGACCCTCAGGTCGTCTTGGCCGTTTTGGCCGTCGTCGCCGCGCGCGACGACCTCGCCCCGAAGGCGAAACCGGATTGCCGCGCGCTGTGGACACGGGCCATGCGCGCGATCATAGCATGGCGGGATCAGCCTTGCTGCAATGCAGCAACGACCGCGCTGCCCATCTGTGCCGTTCCCGCAACACGCTCGCCGGCCGCGGCGATGTCGGCCGTGCGCAGGCCCTGCTGCAGCACCTTGCGCACCGCGCCCTCGATGCGCGCGGCCGTCGCCGCGTCGCCGAACGTGTAGCGGAACATCATCGCCAGCGACAGGATCGTCGCGAGCGGGTTGGCCTTGCCCTGCCCCGCGATGTCGGGCGCCGAGCCGTGGATCGGCTCGTAGAGTCCCTTCCGGTTCGCGTCGAGCGAGGCGGAGGGCAGCATGCCGATCGAGCCCGCCAGCATCGACGCCTCGTCCGAGAGGATGTCGCCGAAGATGTTGCCGGTGACGATCACGTCGAACTGCTTCGGCGCGCGCACGAGTTGCATCGCCGCGTTGTCGACGTACATGTGCGCAAGCTGCACGTCGGGGAACTCCGCCGCGACGCGCGTCACGACCTCGCGCCACAGGATCGACGTGTCGAGCACGTTCGCCTTGTCCACCGAGCACAGCTTGCGGCTCCGCGCACGCGCGGTCGCAAACCCGACGCGGGCGATGCGCTCGATCTCCGGCACGCTGTAGAGCATCGTGTCGAAGCCCTCGGC
>JAOUIA010000057.1 GCA_029884335.1 Betaproteobacteria bacterium | reverse complement strand
GGGGACTCACACTGGACATGGCTGCCACCGGGATGCCCGCGCGGGAACGTCGGCGAGCGACGCTCCCCATTCTACGGGCCGCGATTTGGTGTTTTGCTCTAGAACAGCAGGCGCTGGGCGCGGCGCTACGCTGCGGCGTCCGGCAGCGCGCGCGGCCGGCGGTCCTCGCCGACGGCCACGTAGGTCAGCGTCGCCTCGGTGACCTTGACGTTGACCTCCTCGCGCGGGTTGCGCGTCGCGTAGACCTCGACGTTGACGGTGATCGACGTGCGCCCGGTCCTCACGATGTCCGCGTAGATCGACACGACGTCGCCGACCAGCACCGGCTCCTTGAACTGGAACGAGTTGACCGCCACGGTCGCCACGCGGCCGCGCGCGCGCCGCGCCGCCGGGATGCCGCCGGCGATGTCCACGTGCGACATGATCCAGCCGCCGAAGATGTCGCCGTGCTGGTTGACGTCCGCCGGCAGCGGGACGACGCGCAGCACCGGCGCGCGGTCGGGGAGCTTGGCCATGCGCGGTTCCCTATGCGGCGGGCTTCGCGTCGCGCAGCTCGCGGCGCAGGATCTTGCCGACGTTGGTCTTCGGCAGCTCGGCGCGGAACTCGATCTCGCGCGGCACCTTGTAGGCCGTCATGTGCTCGCGGCAGTGCTTCACGACCGCCTCGGCGGTCAGCGCGGCGTCCTTGCGCACGATGAAAAGCTTCACCGCCTCGCCGGACTTCGCGTCGGGCACGCCGACCGCGGCGCACTCGAGCACGCCGGGGTGCATGGCCACCACGTTCTCGATCTCGTTGGGGTACACGTTGAACCCCGAGACGAGGATCATGTCCTTCTTGCGGTCGACGATGCGCACGAAGCCGCGCTCGTCCATCATCCCGATGTCGCCCGTGGCGAACCACCCGTCGCGGTCCATGGCCTTCGCGGTCTCGTCGGGGCGGTTCCAGTAGCCCGCCGTCACCTGCGGGCCCCTGATGCAGATCTCGCCGGCCGCGCCCAGCGGGACCGGCTTGCCGGCGTCGTCGCGCAGCTCGATGTCGGTCGACGGGATGGGCAGGCCGATCGCGCCGTTGTACTCGGGGATGTCCAGCGGGTTGATCGTCGCCGCGGGCGAGGTCTCGGTGAGGCCGTAGGCCTCGATCAGCGGCTTGCCCGTCACCTCCTTCCAGCGCTTGGCCACGGCCTCCTGCACCGCCATGCCGCCGCCCAGCGTGATGTGCAGCCGCGAGAAGTCCAGCCTGCCGAAGTCGGCGTTGTTCACCAGCGCGTTGAAAAGCGTGTTCACGCCGGTGATCGCGGTGAAGCGGTACTTGCCGATCTCCTTGACGAAGGCGGGGATGTCGCGCGGGTTCGTGATCAGGATGTTCTCGCCGCCCAGCGACATGAAGATGAGGCAGTTCGCGGTCAGCGCGAAGATGTGGTAGAGCGGCAGCGGCGTGATCACGATCTCGCGCGCGCCCTCGACCAGCACCGGCGCGATCCAGGCGCGCACCTGCAGCATGTTGGCGACGATGTTGCGGTGGAGCAGCATCGCGCCCTTCGAGACGCCCGTCGTGCCGCCGGTGTACTGCAGGAAGGCGATGTCGTCGTGGCCGATCGGCACGCGCTCGAG
This sequence comes from Betaproteobacteria bacterium, assembly GCA_029884335.1. Taxonomy (GTDB): domain Bacteria; phylum Pseudomonadota; class Gammaproteobacteria; order Burkholderiales; family Casimicrobiaceae; genus VBCG01. Next base: position 20,955 of record JAOUIA010000057.1, on the reverse strand, counting down.
CGAGCGCTTCCGCCCCTGCGCGAGCGCGTCGGACAGGCGGACCGACCCCGGCAGCGACCACGCGGGGACCGCCTTCTTCACGTGGCGCAGCACGATGTCGACGACGAGGCCCTTGAGTCCCAGCAGCTCGCCGATCGACGTCACGACGACGTGCTTCACCTTCGTGCGCGCGGCGACCGCGGCGAGCGTCGTGGCGAAGTTCTCGACGACGACGATGGCCTCGGCGCCCGAGTCGTTGAGCTGGTGCTCGAGCTCGCGCGGCGTGTAGAGCGGGTTGACGTTGACCACCGTGCACCCGGCGCGCAGCACGCCGAACAGGCAGACGGGGTACTGCAGGATGTTGGGCATCATCAGCGCGACGCGCGCGCCCTTGCGCAGTCCCCGGCCCTGCAGCCAGGCGCCGAACGCGGACGACAGGGCGTCGAGATCGGCGAACGTGATCGTCTTGCCCATGCAGGTGAATGCGGGCCGCGACGCGTACTTCGCGCACACTTCCTCGAAGAGCTCGCGCACCGACGCGTACGCACCGACGTCGACGGTCGCGGGCACCCCCTCGGGGTAGCTCGCCAGCCAGATCCTGTCCACGTATTCCTCCCCTTGCCGCGGCCGGAGCGCCGCCGGCCGGGACGCGCGCGGCAACCTCTCGCGTCGCGCCGCGAACGCGGCGCCGGACGGAATGCTACACCACGGCCCGCGGCGCGGGATCCGCCGCCTTGCCGTCGCGGGCGGCCGCGTAGTGCAGCGGCCCGCCGCGGAAAGGCGCGAAGCCGGTCCCGAAGATGGCGCCCGCATCGACGAGGTCGGCGTCGCCGACGATGCCCTCCGCGAGCGCGGCCTGCGCTTCGGCCACGAACGGCGCGACCAGCCTGTCGGCAAGACCCGGCGGCACCGCGCCGGGGGCCTGCTTCGCGGGCTTGCCCGAAGTCCACGTGTAGAACCCGCGCCCGCTCTTCTTGCCGACGTGGCCGGCGTTCGCAAGCTCGAGCAGGCGGCGCGGCGGGTCGCCGCCCCCGCCGAGCATCCTGCCGACGGCCACCGCGATGTCGAGGCCCACGGTGTCGGCAAGCTCGATCGGCCCCATCGGCATGCCGAACGCGAGCGCCGCCTCGTCGACCGTCTCGGGCGCGATGCCTTCGTCGACGGCGCGGAACGCGGCCGCCATGTACGGCGCGAGGATGCGGTTGACGAGGAAGCCGGGCGCGCTCTTCACGGGCAGCGGCAGCTTGTCGATCGAGCGCACGAACGCCGCCGCCGCGGCCGCGATCTCCGGCCGCGTGCGCGCGCCGACGACGACTTCGACCAGCATCATCCGCGCGACGGGATTGAAGAAGTGGATGCCGCAGAGGCGCGTCGGGTCGGCCAGCGCGCCGGCGATCTCCTCGAGCGGAATGCTCGACGTGTTGGTGGCGAGGATCGCCGACGGCTTCGCCCGGCGCTCGACGGCGGCGAACAGCGCGCGCTTCGCCTCGACGTTCTCGAAGATCGCCTCGACGATCACGTCGGCGCGGGCCACGCCGTCGCCGGCGACGTCGGGCGCCAGCCGGTCGAGCGCGTCGCGTACGCGCCGCTCGTCGCGCAGCCTGTCCTTGAACAGCTTCGCCGCGCGCCCCATCGCCGGGGCCAGCCGCGCGGCGTCCTGGTCCTGCAGCGTGACCGTGAGCCCGCGCAGCGCGCACCACGCCGCGATGTCGCCGCCCATCGTGCCCGCGCCGATCACGTGCACGTGGTTCGGCTGGAACGCGCCCTCCTTGCCGAGCGACTTCAGCCGCTCCTGCAGCCGGAACACGCGCACCAGGTTGCCCGCCGTCGGCGTGCGCAGCAGCGTCGCGATCGACGCCGGGTCCGACGGCGGCGGCGCCAGCGCGTCGCCGTCGTGCTTCGCGAAGAGGTCGAGGATCGCGTAGGGCGCGGGATAGTGCTGGCGGCGCGCACGGCGCGCCACCTGCTTGCGGGCCTGGGCCGCGATCACGCGGCGCACGAGCGGGTTGAGCGTGAGCGCAAGCGTGAAGGGAAGCTTGCGCGGCGCGGGAAGCGCCTTCAGCACGCCGCGCGCCGTGTTCTCCATGATGCGCGGCGGCACCGCCTCGTCGACGACGCCCATGCGCTTCGCGCGCTTCGCGTCGATCGTCTTGCCGGTCAGCATCATGTCGAGCGCCGCCGGCGCGCCGGCGAGCCGCGGCAGCCGCTTGATGCCGCCCCAGCCCGGCACGATGCCGAGCATCACCTCGGGCAGGCCGAGGCGCGTTCCCGGCTCGTCGACCGCCACGCGGTAGCGGCACGCGAGCGCGAGCTCGAGGCCGCCGCCGAGGCAGAAGCCGCGAATCAGCGCGAGCGTCGGGTAGCGCACGGCCGCGAGTCGCTCGAACGCGTCCCACCCGCGCTTCACCAGCGCGATTGCGTCCGCCTCGGAGTCGAGCCGCCCGAACTCGTCGATGTCGGCGCCGGCGACGAAGCCGTTCGCCTTGCCCGAGCGCACGATCAGCCCGCGCGGCGGGTCGCGTTCGAGGAGGTCGAGCGCCTCGCCGAGTTCGCGCAGCACTTCCGCGGAGAGCGTGTTCGTGCCCGCATCCGCGCGGTCGAGCGTGAGCGTGGCGAGACCGTCGCCTTCGCGGGTGATCGTCCAGTGCCCCATCGTCCGGTCCCTTACGTGCGCTCGACCAGCATCGCGCCGCCGAGGCCGCCGCCGATGCAGATCGCCGCCATCCCGCGCCTGCCGCCGGAGCGCTCGAGGACTTCGAGCACGTGCAGGACGATGCGCGTGCCCGACGCGCCGACCGGGTGGCCGAGTGCGATCGCGCCGCCGTCGACGTTGAGCTTCCCCTCGTCGAGCCCGCCCATCTTTCCGGGCAGGCCGAGTTCCGTGCGGCAGTACTCGTCGTCGTCCCACGCGCGCAGGCACGCGATCACCTGCGCGGCGAAGGCCTCGTTCAGCTCCCAGCAGTCGAGGTCGTTCAGGCCGAGCCCCTGGCGCTGCAGGATCGGCGTGGCCGCGTGCACCGGCCCGAGGCCCATCTGCGCCGGGTCGAGCCCCGCCCACTGCGCGTCGACGATGCGTCCGCGCGGCGCCAGCTTGTGCTCGTCGACCGCGCGCTGCGAGGCGAGCACGACCCACGCGCCGCCGTCGGTGACCTGCGAGCTGTTGCCTGCTGTCACGTTGCCGTACTTGCGGTCGAAGAACGGCCTCAGCTTCGCCAGGTTCTCCGGCGTCGAGTCCTCGCGCACGCCGTCGTCGGCCGCGTACAGCTTGCCGGCGCGGTCGTAGAGCGGCACCACCTCGCGGTCCAGGCGTCCGGACTTCTGCGCGGCCAGCACGCGCGCGTGACTGCGCGCCGCATAAGCGTCCATCTCGCCTCGCGTGATGCCGAAGCGGTACGCGAGGTTCTCCGCGGTCTGCCCCATGAGCAGGCCCACCATCGGGTCGGTGAGCCCCTTCATGAGGCCGATCACGGGGGCGAGGTACGACGGCCGGAACTTCGCGACGAGCGCGGCGCGCTGCCCGAGCGTCCGGGCCGCGTACCAGTTCGCCAGCCACAGCGTCATCGCGTCGGAGAAGAGCAGCGGCGCGCGCGACAGCGCGTCCACGCCGCCGGCGAGCACGAGCCCGGACTTGCCGGCGCGGATGTTCGCGATGCCGGCGTCGATCGCCTGCATGCCCGAGGCGCAGTTGCGCATCACCGTCCACGCCGGCACCTTGTGGCCGCAGCCCATGCGCAGCGCGGCGACGCGCGCGATGTTCACCTCGTCGGCCGACGGCGCGGCGCAGCCGAGGATCACCTCGTCGAGCTCCGCGGGCGCGAACGGCTGGCGCAGCAGCAGCGCGCGGCCGGCGGCGGTGGCGAGGTCCGACGCCGAGAAGGGCCCGGGCCGGTTGCGCGCCTTGAGGAACGGGGTGCGCGCGCCGTCGACGACGTAGATCGGTTCCTGCATAGCCATCACGAACTCCGGAATGCCGTGGCGCACCCGGTTGCCCGGGTGCGTCACGAACGTTCGATCCCGCCGGTCAGGCCGCGGCGCGCTCGGCACCGACGCGCGTCGGGGCCACCTCGCCCTCGGGGCGGCCCTTCGCGCTCTTGTCTGCCGCGAACTGGGTCACCGGCGGCACCGACCGGAGCAGCGACGTGCCGAGATCCTGCTCGAAGTCGTCGACGCGCACGATCTTCGCGGCAAGCTCGCGCTGCCTCGCGAGCAATTCCACCTCGTCCGCGGAGAGCAGGCCGGCGGCCATCGCCTGCTGCGCCATCGCCTCGGCGCCCTCGCCGGGGCGAAGCTTCGGCGCGAAGCGGCCCTTCTTGATCGCCACCCGCAGCCGCTCTTCGATCGGCTCGGCGGCGACCGTGGCCTCGAGCGCGAGCTCGTGCTGGCGCACCGGGTCGCCGGCGTCGGCAGGGATGAACATGTCCGCGGTGAGGCGGTCGCGCGTGGCGCTCGGCTCGATCAGCAGCTGCGCGACCTTGTGGCCCACGCGATCCGACGGCACGACGTACGGGCGGCCGGCCGGGAACACGATCAGCCGCAGCGCCGCCGCGAGGAAGCGGCTCGGGAAGTTCGACAGCACGCCCTCGAACGCGTTCTGCGCCTCGAACATGAGCCCCCAGATGGCCGAGTGCATCAGCGGCGCGTCTTCCGCGTGGCGGCCGTCGTCCTCGTAGCGCTTCAGCGTCGCGGACGCGAGGTAGAGGCAGGAGAGGATGTCGCCGAGGCGCGCGGAGAGCTTCTCCTTGCGCTTGAGCGCGCCGCCGAGCGTGCCCATCGAGACGTCGGAGAGGAGCGCGAGCGCCGCGGAAAAGCGCGTCAGCTGCTGGTAGTAGCGGCGCGTGGCCGGCGCGACGCCGGCGGGCGCCTTCACGAAGTGCGAGCCGGTGAGCCCCATGACGAACGCGCGCGCCATGTTCGACAGCGCGAAGCCGACGTGGCCGGAGAGCGCCGCGTCGAAGTCGACGACCGCCTGCGCCGCGTCGGCGTGGCGCGTGGCGTTCATCTCCTTCAGCACGTACGGATGGCAGCGGATCGCGCCCTGGCCGAAGACGATGAGGCTGCGGGTGAGGATGTTGGCCCCCTCGACGGTGATCGACACGGGCAGCTGCATGTACGCCGAGCCGGTCACGTTGTTCGGCCCCATCGAGATGCCCTTGCCGCCCACGATGTCCATCGCGTCGTTGACGATCCTGCGCTGGCGCTCGGTGACGTGCAGCTTGGCGATGCCCGAGAGCACCGCCGGCTTCTCGCCGAGATCGATCGCGCGCGCGGTCAGGCGGCGCACGGCGTCCATCACGTAGAGGTTCGTGCCCATGCGCGCGAGCGGCTCCTCGATGCCCTCGAAGCGGCCGATCGCGGTCTTGAACTGGCGTCGCACGCGGGCGTAGGCGCCCGTCGTGCGCACGACGAGCTTGCCGCCCCCCGTGTTCGACGACGGCAGCGAGATGCCGCGCCCCGCGGCGAGGCACTCCATCAGCATGCGCCAGCCGCGGCCGAGCATCGGCTGCCCGCCGATGACCCAGTCCATCGGGATGAACACGTCCTTGCCCCAGTTCGGGCCGTTCTGGAACGCGCAGTTGAGCGGCATGTGGCGGCGGCCGATGTTCACGCCGGGGTGCGAGGTGGGGATCAGCGCGCAGGTGATGCCGACGTGGTCCTTCTGGCCGACGAGGTGCTCCGGGTCGTAGGCGTGGAAGGCGAGCCCGAGCAGCGTGGCGACGGGGCCCAGCGTGATGTAGCGCTTGTCCCAGGTGACGCGAAGGCCGAGCACGCGCTTGCCTTCGTGCTCGCCCCAGCAGACGACGCCGAAGTCGGGAATGGCCGCGGCGTCGGAGCCGGCGTACGGGTTGGTGAGCGCGAAGCAGGGGATCTCCAGACCCTTCGCGAGGCGCGGCAGGTAGTGGCGCTTCTGCTCGTCGGTGCCGTAGTGCAGCAGGAGCTCGCCGGGGCCGAGCGAGTTCGGCACCAGCACCGTGACCGACGTGGTGCTCGAGCGCGTGCTGAGCTTCTGCACGACCTGCGATTGCGCGTATGCCGAGAACTCGAGGCCGCCGTACTCCTTCGGGATGATCATGCCGAGGAAGCCGCGATCCTTGATGAACTGCCACGCGCGCGGCGGCAGGTCCTTGTAGACGTTCGTGGTCTCCCAGTCGGAGACCATCGCGCACAGTTCCTCGGTGTCCTCGTCGAGGAAGCGCTGCTCTTCCGCGGTCAGCTTCGCCGGTGCGACGTCGAGGAGCTTGCGCCAGTCCGGGCGGCCCGAGAACAGCTCGCCGTCCCACCACACGGTGCCGGCCTCGAGCGCCTCGCGCTCGGTGGGCGACATCGGCGGCAGCACGTTGCGGAACGCGCGCAGCACCGGCTCGCTGATCAGCTTGCGGCGCAGCGCGGGCACGAGCAGCGCCGGCGCCAGCACCACGAAGACCGCGGCGAGCGCGAGCGCGGCCCAGGGCGGCAATGCGCCGGCCCAGGCGGCGCCGATCAGCGCTGCGAGCCCGATCGCCCAGGCGATGCCGGGAGCGTTGACGTAGGCCAGCGCGATGCCCGTGACGAGCGCCGCGAGAACCCAGAGGAGTGCGAGCATGGTGGCTTTCCTTGTCTAGCGCGACGGCCCGGGAGGGATCCCGGGCGCGCCGTCGAGATCGCCCGGGGCCTCGTCGAGGTCCGCGAGCGGTGCGGTGAGGCCGCCGAGCAGGAACGGCGCAAGGCGGCGCAGCAGCAGTTCGTCGTTGCCGCCGTCGTCGGACGGCGCGATCTCGTGGATCAGCTTCAGCGCGTCGGTGCCCGCCAGCGTGTAGGAGAGCGCGCCCATGATGAAGTGCAGCCGCCACGACAGCTCGCGGCGGGGCAGGTTCGGCAGGGCGCGCGCGAACGCCTCCTTGAAGCGCGCGATCATCTCCGCGTAGTGCACGGAGAGGAAGCGGCGGATGAACGGCGCCGGGTCGGCGTACGCGCGCCCGAGCAACCGCAGGAAGTTTGCGCCGCCGCGCGCGGGATCGCGCGCGAGCTCGAGCGCGGGCATGATCATCGCCGAGACGACGCGGTCGGCCGGCACCGGCCTTCCGGCGGCGTCGTGCTCGAGCTGCGTGAGCAGGGCTACGCGCCGCTGGTTCATCGGGTCGAGCCGGCGCTTGAGCACCGCCTCGAACAGCTCCTCCTTGCTGCCGAAGTGGTAGTTCACCGCGGCGAGGTTCGCCCCCGCGGCCGCGGTGATCGCGCGCAGGCTCGTCGCCTCGAAGCCGTGCTCCATGAACAGCGCCTCCGCGGCGTCGAGGATGCGGGCCTTCGTCGCCGCCGCGCCGTTGCGTCCTTCGGAGATCGATACGACCGCGCCCCTCATCGTCTGCTCCTTGCGCATCTTTCCGCTGGCCGACTCCACGGCGCGGCGGCGCCCGGCTGCCCTGGCCGGCCCCTGGCCGCCCCGCCCGAAGTCAAACGTATGTTTGAATCGGACGTATGTTGGGCGATTGGGGAGTCGGGGTCAATCATGCGGTGCAGCAAAGGAGCGGGCTGCGGGAGCCCGGGTGCGCGCCCAGCCGAAGCACGGCGCGCAGCGACGAGTGAGTGTGCACTCGCCATCGTTGTGCGCCCCAGGCAGGGCCGTCGTTGCCGTGACCAGGCACCAGGCACAACGCCGGGGCCGGCGCGCTCACCCACCCCTCGACTTCGGGTGTCCAGGACACTCTCCCACGCCGCGCTCCCCCCGACTCCGCCGCTCCCACGCCCGTCCAACCCCGCGCTGGACAGGCGTTGAACGCGTCCTCCCCCGGCCCCACCCGGACGTTGTGGCCTGCCGGGGCGCATTCCGCGCTCCGACTTCGACGGAGGCCCACGATGCTCGAGTCCCTGACCGCAACGCTCGCCGGCAACCAGCTGGTCTCCGGCGGCGTCGCGCTCGCCCTGCTGGGCGTGGCGGCGATGTGGCTGCGCGAGGTGCCCGCGAAGTTCGCGGCGTGGGCCAAGCACTTCTTCGTGACCACGCTCACGGTGGACAGCCGCGACGAGCTCATGTTTCCGGCGCTCGTCGAGTACATGGACAGCCGCGACGCGCTGCGTCGCCTCAACAACTTCACCGTGCGCGCGGTGCGCAGCAACACCAGCACCTACCAGAGCCTGCACGACGAGCTGCAGCAGGGCGGCAAGCCGGCGACGGTCTTCTCGCCGGGCGAGGGCTTCCACCTGTTCGCCATGGACGGCCGCCTCATGTGGATGAGGCGCGAGCTGCAGGTCGCGAACTCGATCATCGAGAAGGTGAGCCTGTCCACGCTCGGCCGCGACAAGGGCCCGCTGGAACGCCTCGTCGCCGCGGCGATGGAGCACCGCATCGCGCGCGAGCTCAACCGCATCGCCATCTACGTGCCTTCGCCGTACAGCAACGAGTGGATGCGCGCGCGCCTGGGCAACAACCGCAAGCTCGACTCCGTCGTGCTGAAGGCCGGCCAGAAGGAAGCCATCGTCGCGGACCTCAAGCGCTTCTTCGCGTCCTTCGCGCGCTACGAGGACCTCGGCATCCCGTGGCGCCGCGGCTACCTCCTCTACGGCCCGCCGGGGACGGGCAAGACCTCGCTCGTCACCGCGCTCGCCTCGGAGCTGTCGCTCAACGTGTGCGTGCTGTCGCTCGCCTCGCCCAACGTCACCGACGAGAAGATCGGCAACCTGCTCGCCACCGTGCCGCAGCGCTCGATCATCCTGATCGAGGACGTCGACGCGTTCTTCCAGCAGCGCGCGAAGGCCGACGCGCAGGTCAAGGTCTCGTACTCGGGGTTCATCAATGCGCTCGACGGCGTCGCCGCGCACGAGGGGTCGGTCGTGTTCCTGACGACGAACCACCCCGAGCGCATCGACGAGGCGGCGATCCGCTCGGGTCGCGTCGACTTCCGCATGGAGCTCGGCCGCTGCGACGCCGACCAGCTCGAGCGCATGTTCCTCAAGTTCTTCGACGACCGCGACGCCGCCGCCCGCTTCGCCGCCGAGGTCGAGCCCGGCCGCTGGGCGCCGGCCACCGTGCAGGAGCGGCTGCTGAAGGCGCCCGACCCCGAGGCGGCGATCGCGGCGTTCCGCACGCCCGAACTCGTGCGCGCGGCAGCCTAGCGGGGCCGACAAGGCCCTTGCGCTCTCCGGCCATCCGGGGGACCATGACATTGTCATAGCCCCCGATGGCCTTCCAGGCATCGGCAACCTTGGAGGCCCCGATGCTCAACTTCTCGCGCAACGACCGTCCCGCAGATCCGGCGAAAGACGCCAGGCTGAACCAGCGCCCGGCCGCGCCGGCGAACGTGGGCGCCCCGGCGCCGCGCGTCCCCGCGCTTCCCGAGGCGGCGGCTCCGGGTGCCGCACCCGCCCCGGTCGCGAGCGGCAGCCGGCTCGCGATCGGACCCGGCATCGACCTCAAGGGGGCGGTGATCAGCAACTGCGACGTGCTGGCCATCGAAGGCAACGTCGAAGCCACGGTGTCGAGCAAGGTGATGGAGATCGCGCCGCCGGGGCGCCTCAACGGCACCGCGACGATCGACGTCGCCGAGGTGCACGGCGAGTTCTCGGGCGAGCTCACCGCGCGCGAGCGGCTGGTCGTGCACGGCACGGGCCGAGTCACCGGCACGATCCGCTACGGCAAGCTCGTCGTCGCCCACGGCGGCACGATCAACGGCGACCTCACGCAGCTCGAGGCGGCAACGCGGCCGGCTGCGTCGGCCGCCGCGTTGCGCATCCCGCTCGCGCCGCAGCCGGGCTGAGCATCGGCAGGCGCTCGCGTCGGCTAGCAGGCCGATGCAAGAGGCGTTCGCAGGGCAGGCGAGAGTCCGGCAGGTCGGCGCTGCGCCTCTTGCATCGGGTCGAAGCCAGGGCGGACGCCCAGGGGCGGCCCGTCGGCGCCCGCCGGCAACGGCACGCAACACCGCGCGATGTGCGACGCGCAGCGCCCCGTCTCCGCGTTTCACATCAAGCTGCTAGTGCAGCAAGCCGGTCGTTCGACGAATGACCGAGTCGTTACGCTAGCATCGGGCGATGAGCGTGGTCACGCCTGCCGACCGGCGCGCCGGGATCGCCTGGGGCCTCGTCGGCGTGACGGCGTTCGCCGTGACGCTGCCCGCGATGCGCGTCGCGGTCGCGTCGCTCGACCCGGTGTTCGTCGGCCTGGGGCGCGCCGTCGTAGCAGCCGCACTCGCCGCGATCGCGCTCGCCGTCACGCGCACGCCGTGGCCGGCGCGGTCGCTGTGGCCGCGACTGGCCGTGGTGGCGCTGGGCGTGGTCGTCGGCTTCCCGTTGCTCACCGCCTGGGCGATGCGCTACGTGCCTTCGTCGCACGGCGCCGTGGTCGTGGGCCTGCTGCCGCTCGCCACCGCGGTCGCCGGCGCGTGGCTCGCGCACGAACGCCCCTCTGCGCGCTTCTGGCTGTGCGCGGTCGCCGGCAGCGCGGTCGTGGTCGGCTTCGCGCTGTGGCAGGGCAGCGGCGCGCTGCACGTCGCCGATCTGCTGCTGATCGGCGCGGTCGCCGCGGCGGCGATCGGCTACGCCGAGGGCGCGCGGCTCACGCGCCTGCTCGGCGGCTGGCAGGTGATCTCGTGGGCGCTCGTGCTGTCGGCGCCCATCCTCGTCGTGCCGACGTGGCTCGCTGCCGAAGGCGCGGCGAGCGCCCCGTGGCAAGCCTGGCTCGCGTTCCTCTACGTCGCCGTGGTGTCGATGTACCTCGGCTTCTTCGCGTGGTACCGCGCGCTTGCGCAGGGCGGCATCGCCGCGGTCGGGCAAGTCCAGCTCCTGCAGCCCTTCCTCACCTTCGCGTTCGCGGCGCTGTTCCTCGGCGAGCGGCTCGAGGCGTCGATGCTGGTCGCGGCGGCCCTGGTCGTCGCGATCATCGCCCTCGGCCGCCGGGGCTAGCGCGCCGCGTCCGGCTATACTTCGCGCGCAAATCCGCCAGGGAGAGGTCGATGGCGACGATCACCATCGCGAAGAAGCACGCGCATCCCCACAGGAAGGCGAAGGAGATCGCCGAGCGGGTCGCGCAGGAGCTGGAGCGCCGCTTCCAGTTGCGGTACGCGTGGGACGGCGACCACGTCGACTTCGAGCGCCCCGGCGTTTCGGGACGCATGCACGTGGCGAAGGACGCGATCCGCCTCGAGGCCCACCTGGGCTTCCTGCTGACGCCGCTCAAGCCGGTGCTCGAGCGCGCGATCCACAGCCAGCTCGACGAACTGGTCGACGCGCCGAAGGCGCCCGCCGCAGGCGCGCAGAAGGCCGCGTCGGCGAACGCCCCCGCAGCGAAGGCCTCTGCCGCGAAGGCGAAGAAGCGGTCCGGATAGTGGACTGCAACGGCCAAATCGATAGTGCCTGGCGGGCGCTTCGCCAGGGGAGGCCATGCCACTCATCGATGTCGCGCACATCTTCACTACCGATTTGACCGTTACAGTCCACTAGCAGCTTGATGCGAAACGCTCCAAGGGGGCGCCGCGCTTCGCACGACACGCGGTGTTGCGTGCCGTTCGAGGCGGGCGCCGACGGGCCGCCCCTAGGCGCCCGCCCTGGCGTCGACCCGATGCAAGAGGCGCAGCACCAGCCCTCCGGATCCTCACCAGCCCTGCGAACGCCTTTTGCATCGGCCTGCTAGTCCGCCCGAGCCGGCCTCAGTCCGGCGGGGCGGGAAACGGCGCGTCCGATCCGGCGGCGATCGCGCGGTGGATCGCCGTCTCGCGCGCGGTGATCGTGGCGAGAAACTCGTCGGCACCGCCCATGCGTCCGAACGCGACGAAGCCGCGCTCGAGGAACTCGTGCAGCACGCCGAAGCCGGCGAGGTGCGCAGGACCGCGCATCATCGCCAGCGCGCCGCGGATCAGCGGCTTGCGCACGAACGCGTCGAGCGCGCGGCCGATCTCGCCGATCGTCGCGATCTGCCGCTCGCGCGCGGCGAACTCGCCGGTGGCGCGATAGGCCGCGCAGTACTCGCGCACGCCGAAGCGCTCGCGATCGGCCAGGTGGTCGAGCATCCTGCGGTCGAGCTCGTGCGACAGAACGTTGAGCTCCATCGCCTCGCCGATCGTGGCGATGACACGCTCGGGCAGCATGGCGACCATCAGCGGGGTGACGCGGGCGATGTCGGCGTCGCGCCGGGCGTAGTCGGCATCGCCGTAGAGGTCGGTGCGGAAGAACTCGATCGCCGCCGCGTAGCGCGGCTGCGCGGCGAGGTCGGTGTACGTCGCGGCGAGCCGGCGCGACTGCCAGTCCGCGAGACGGTCGAGCGCGCGCGCGAGGCCGGGCGCCGCGTCGCGCTCGGCGTGCAGCACCTGCGCGCGGCGCAGCGCGTCGACGAGCGCGGCTTCGGCGGCGTGGCGGGGTGCGGCGGCGGACATGGACGACGGGCGGCGCACGGTCGCAGACATCGCAATTGTCGCGCGCCGCCCTAGAGTATTCCCTCTAGCGCGATGAAGAAGCCCCCGAGCGCAGGCGCACGCAGGGCGCGCCTTGCCTCGTGCGGCGGCGCGCCGGCGCCGGGGCTGCGATTAGTGTGACTGCTCTAGCGTCGCGCCCTAGCATGGAACCGTTGCGGACCACCGCACGAGCCCGCCAACCCACAGGAGTCGCCATGCAACACACGAACACTGCCCGCGTCACGTCGATGGGCGAGTATGTCCTGACCACGTCGCGCCAGGTCTGGCTTGCCGGCCTCGGGGCCGCGGTCGTCACCCGCGACTGGGCGGAAAAGGAAGCCGGCCGGACGTTCCGCACGCTGGTGCGCGAAGGCACCGCGGTCGAGTCGCGCGCGATCCGCTTCGTCGGCGACCGCCTCGAGTCGTCGTTCGTGCAGGCCAACACGGCGTGGAAGCGCACCCGCCGCAACGTGACGACGGCCGTCAAGTCGTACGCCGACACCGCTGCGACGCTCGTCCGCGAGACGCTCCCCTCGTCGCTGCCGAAGTTCGAGATGCCCGTCAGCGTCAAGGTCGAGGCGAAGCCCGCGACCAAGCGCCGTTTCGCTCGCGCGAAGAAGGCCGCGGCCTCCCGCGCCACCGCGATGAAGAAGGGCGTGAAGCGCACGGTCAAGTCGGCCGGCAAGCGCTAGGCGGGAAGCCGCGCTACCATTCGCGCACCGGGGCCTCGCGCCGCGCGGCCCCGTCCCCGCGCGAAGGAATCGCATGACCGGGCAACCGAAGCGGCGCCGCAGGGCGAGCGCGCCTGCGCGCCGCGGCGGCGTCGGACTGGCGCTTGCCGGCGGCGGACCGCTGGGCGGCATCTACGAGATCGGCACGCTGCTCGCGCTCGCCGACTCGCTCGAAGGCCTCGACCTCAACGACCTCGACGCCTACGTCGGGGTCTCCGCCGGCGCGCTGGTCGCCTCGGGGCTGGCCAACGGCATCTCGCCGGACCAGATGTACCGGCTGTTCATCGACGACGGCCACGAGGCCGTGCTGCCGCCGGACATCTTCCTGCGGCCCGCGTTCGCCGAGTACGGCGCTCGCGTCCGCTCGGTGCCGCGACTGGCCCTTCGCGCGGCGTTGCGCTACCTGCGCGACCCGCTGCGCTCCGGCCCGGTCGACTCGCTCAACACGCTGGCGCAGGCGATGCCGATCGGCATGTTCGACAACCGGGAGATCGAGCGCTTCTTCGGCCGCCTGCTCGCCGCTCCGGGCCGCACCAACGACTTCCGCGAACTCCGCCGGCCGCTGTTCCTCGTCGCCGCCAACCTCGACACCGGCGCCTCGGTGGTGTTCGGCGCGCCCGGCCACGACCACGTCCCGATCAGCCGCGCGGCGAGCGCGTCCGCGGCGCTGCCCGGACTGTTCCCTCCGGTGGTGATCGACGGCGAGCACTACGTCGACGGCGCGCTCAACAAGACGCTGCACGCGTCGGTGGCGCTCGATCACGGCGTCAGCCTGCTGCTGTGCGTGAACCCGATCGTGCCCTACGACGCCAGCGCCGCGGGGCGCCGCGGGCGCATCACGTTCGAGAAGCTCGGCCACGGCGGCCTGCCGGTGGTGCTGTCGCAGACGTTCCGCGCGATCATCCACTCGCGGATGAAGGTGGGGATGGAGAAGTACGCCGCGCAGTACCCCGGCGCGAGCGTGGTGCTGTTCGAGCCGGACCGCGAGGACGCGCAGGTCTTCTTCGCCAACCTGTTCAGCTACCGCCAGCGCAAGCGCACCTGCGCGCTCGCGTACACGAAGACGCGGCGCAACCTCGCCGCGCGCGCCGGCGAGCTCGGCCCCGTGCTCGCCGCCCACGGGATCAGGCTGCGCCTCGACCGGCTCGCCGACGAGCACCGCCACGTGACGGACGCCGTCCGCGACCCGCGGCCACTGCACGCGGACCCCGACTCGCCGCCGACGGTCCGCGGCACCGCGCGCGACCTCGACCGCGCGCTGGGCGAGCTCGAGCGCTTCCTGGTCCGGGCCTGACCGCCTGGTGGTAGGCTCGGGCGCCATGGAGCGCAAGCGACCGCGCCGCACGCGCGAGCGGATCCTCGAGACCGGCCTCGCGCTGTTCAACCGCTTCGGCGAGCCGAACATCACGACCGCCGACATCGCCGACGAGATGGGCATCTCGCCGGGCAACCTCTACTACCACTTCCGCAACAAGGACGAGATCGTCGGCGAGCTGTACGCCGCGCTCGAGGCGCGCGCCCTCCCGCTGCTCGACTGGCCGGAAGGGCGCACGCCCGACGTCGAGGACCTGTGGTTCGTCCTGCACGCGCTCTTCGAGGCGATGTGGGCGTACCGCTTCTTCTACCGCGACGTCGTCGAGCTCACCTCGCGCAACCGCCGCATCGCGCTTCGCTTCGCCGAGTTCGTGCGCCGCGGCGAGGCGAGCGTGACGGCGATGTGCCGCGGCATGGTCGCCGCCGGCACGATGCGCGCGAGCGAGCGCGAGCTCGCCGCGCTCGCGCAGAACGTCTCGGTGATCGCCTCCTACTGGATGTCGTACCAGCGCACCGCGCACCCGCCTCCGCCGGGGAAGCCCGCCGGCGACGACAGCGGCCTCTCGCTGGAGCGCGCCGCCTACCAGGTGCTCTCGCTGATCGCGCCCTTCGCGCTGGGCGAGGCGCGCCTGCGCATCGAGCGGCTCGGCGAGCGCTACCTGTAGCAGGCCGACGCCAGGGCGAGCGCCCTGGCATGAAGTCTTGTGACGTTGCCTTCGTCCGGCGGGATCCGTTCGAATTAGTGAATCGTCGTCCCCGCGAAGGCGGGGGGCGGGGACCCAGTGTCGTCGTTCACGGCAACCTGTGAGCGCACAAGACGCTGGGTCCCCGCCTTCGCGGGGACGACGGATGTTCCAGGCTCATGCTCGGGCGGAGCGAAGTCCTGACAGTCGACAACTACGGGCGCCCCGTCAGGCGCTCGCCGGCAACTGCACGCAACGCCGTGCGGCACGACGCACGGCGCCCTGTCACGGCCTCTCCCATGCGGCTGCCAGCCCCGGGGCCGCCGGCACGGCCCCGGAGCGGCTCACTCCACGTCAGGTCACAGCGGCGACGTCGTCCCGTTCGCGTTGACGATGTTCACCGTCATCTGGCAACGCGCGTCGGCGAAGTTGCCCGTCGTGCCCGTGAGGATGTTGTCCCGCCGCACGACCACGCGCACCTGGAGCGGCGTGTTGGCCGGCAGGTCGAGCGCGAAGCTGAGGGCGACGCCCGACCACTGATTCACGGCCGACGAGGCGCGCGCGGTGCTGATGGGATTGACGCCGTCCATGATCGGCCCGAACGTGGCGCCGCCATCGGTCGAGTAGATCCAGTAAGCCCGCCATGCCACGGAGCTGCCGTCCGCGAGGCCCGTGACCGCGGCATTGAGGAGCGCCTGGCGCGGGTAAGGAGTCACCGTGGAATTGCCCGCCATCGCGCACAGCAGCAGCGGCGGGGTGGGCGACTCGCCGGGGATGGTTGCGTTGAACTCCGTCACGTGGTCCTTGTGGATCTCCGACGAGAGCGCCTTGCCGAGCCGCTGCATGAACAGCGCCATCGACGAGCGCAGCACCGGGTCATTCGGGCAGTAGTTCGCCCCCCCTTGGCAGCCCAGCGTGACGCCGCGGTTCTTGATCCACTCGACGGCCGGACAGACGAGCGTGTCGCTCGCCAGGACGTCGCCGAACCCCACGCACTGCTGCGCCGAGGCGCTGCCGGCGCCCAGCGCGAATGCGGCGACCATCACCGCCTTGCCAATCCATCGTTTCATTGCCCATCTCCGTGTGAATGCTGCGGGAACTGCGGACCGGTCCGCGCGGGGCCGGTGGGAGAAAACCGGTCGCGCGGCGCCCTGGGGTTCAGGTCCGGGTCACCGCGCGCTCAGCCAACGAGGGGTCGAGGTCGCCGTCGCTCGGCCAAGGCGACATCAACGTGGTGAGGAGGAGCTTCTCGAACTCCGGTCCGAAGCGGTCGATCACGCGCTCCGGATCGGGACACAGCGACCGGTCGGTGAGCAGCCCGAACTGCACGTTGCCGGCATACGAGAGGATCGACACCCCGAGGCCGATGTCGCCGGACTGCGGGACCCAGACTATCACGCTGGCGATCCTCGCGCCGGCCAGATAGAGGGGCGCGGGCGGACCGGGAACGTTGGTCATCACCGCTGTGCCGTTGCGGGCCAGCGCCTGCAGGACCAGCTCCTGCAGTGCGCGCGGCGCGGCGCCGATCGCCGACAGCAGTCCGATGGTGAGCGCGGGCTGCCAGCTGCCCTTCAGCGCGCGCATGCTGGCGCGCACGGCGTACAGGCGCTCCACCGGGTTCTCGATGCCGATCGGCAGGTCGCAGAACACGAGCCCGAACTGGTTGCCGAGCTGCCACGCCTTCTCGATCGGCCGCAGGTTGACCGGCACCACCGCCCGCATGCACAGGCCGTCGACCGGATCGCCCTTCTCGACGAGGTACGCGCGCAGCGCGCCGGTCACGCACGACAGCAGCACGTCGTTGACCGACGCCGACAGCGCGCCGCCGACCGCCTTCACCTCGGCGAGCGGCAGCGGATCGGCCCACGCGACGCGCTTGGCCACGCCGGCCTTGCCCTTGAAGCGCGTGGCCGAGTCCTGCCCCATCAGCGCGATACGTCCGAGCTCCGCCGCGAGCGCGCCGCCCTGGTTGGCGAGCTCGACGGCTGCCGCAGGGTCCTGGAAGAGCCCCGCGCCGCGCCCGAGCAGCGACGCGCCGGCCGCGAGCGCCGTGTCGATGAGCCCCGAGCCCGGATGCAGCAGCATCCCCTCGGCGGCCGCGGCCGCCGAGCCGCGCGCGCGGCGTCCCGGCGCGAACGGCATCGCCGGCGGGCCGTCGGGCCCGGCGTCGGTCATCGACAGCATCACGCGGACCAGCGCGATGCCGTCGGCGTAGCAGTGGTGGACGCGCAGGATCAACGCGCTGCCGCCGTCGCCGCGGTCGACGAGGCGGAACTGCCACAGCGGGTGCCGCGCATCGAGCGGAGTGGCCACCAGCCGCGACACCAGCGCCTGCAGCTCGCGCTTGCCGGCGCGCCCGGGGAGCCTGTCGCGCGCGACGTGGCGGCGGACGTCGAAGCGCTCGTCCTCTTCCCAGTACGCGGCGCCGTCGCGCTCGACGGCGCGCTGGCGGAAGCGCGGGAACACGCAGAAGCGCTCCTCGACGATGCGCACGAGGCGGTCGTGGTCGACGGCGCGGTCGAACAGCATGACGCCGCACACCACCATCAGGTTGTGCGGGCGGTCCATCCGCAGCCACGCGGTGTCGACCGTCGACATCTTCACGCGTGCGGGACCGGGCATGGCAGGTCGTCGTGGGCCGGGCGGCGGTTTGCGCACCCGCGGGACTCGGCGCTAAAGTAGCATGGAACGCGAACGCGCGAAGCCGGAGGGGAGGCGCATGGCCGCACCGAAGAAGGACGATCTCAAGGCGAAATTCGAGGCCGCGGCCGCCGCCGCCAAGTCGACGAAGAAGAAGCCCGACAACCCCACGCTGCTCAAGCTCTACTCGTACTACAAGCAGGCCACCGAGGGCGACGTGAAGGGCGAGCGCCCCGGCGGCTTCGACTTCGTCGGCGGGGCGAAGCACGACGCCTGGTCGAAGCTCAAGGGAATGAGCCGCGACGAGGCGATGCAGAACTACGTGAAGCAGGTCGACAAGCTCAATCGCGACTGATCGCGCGAAAGTCGAGCGGGGGCGGATTCCCGCCCCCGCGCATTCTCGTCCCGAAGCAGGGCCGGCCCGGCGCCGGCGATCGGGCCCCCGGGTCTAGGCCTTGCGCGCGCGGGGCGCCTTGCGCGCCTTGCCGGCCTTGCGTGCCTTCCTCGGCTTCGCGGCGGTGCGGGCCGCCGGCGGCTTTCCGCCGCGCGCCTTGATCAGCGCGTTGACGGCGTCGGAGAGCCTGTCGACGCGCTCGGCGAGGCGGGCGACGTCGTCCTGCGTGTAGACGCCGAGCTTGGCGAGCGCGCGCGCCACGCGGTCCTCGAACACCTGCTCGAGCCTGTCCCAGGTTCCGCCGGCCATCGCCTGGACCTCCTTCGCCTTCTGCGTTGCCACGCCCTTCGCGGCGGCGGCCGTCTCGGTCGCCGCGCGGCGCGTGCGCCGCTCGAGGCTCTGGCCCTGCTCGACCAGCGCCTCGAACATCTTCATGCCCTCGGCCCTGGTGCGCGAGAACGCGCCCAAACCAGCGAGCCAGATCTGCCGCGAAGTCTCCTTCAGTCCCTGGGGAATCTCGCCGACTCCCTCGATGCTCGGCCCCTTCGCCGCGGCCCTCGCCTTCTTCGCCATTTCGCTTCCTCGCCGGTTGACCACAACCATTCTAGGCCCGCGCCGTTAGAGCCGGCAGCCTAAAGGCGCGAAGCGGCCGCGGCGCGATCGCCTCGCTATAATCGAGCGCCTCGGCGGGCGGGCAACAACAACAAGACGCGCACGCGCTCCGCCGTCGGCCCAACGACTGGGGAGGAGAACCCGCATGGCCTATTTCGTCACCGGCGCGACCGGCTTCATCGGCCGCTTCCTGGTTCCCAAGCTCCTCGCCCGCGGCAAGCCGGTGTACGTGCTCGTGCGCAAGGCCTCCGTCAAGAAGCTCGCGACGCTGCGCAAGGAGTGGGGCGCCGACGAGAGGCAGGTGATCGCCGTCCCCGGCGACATCACCGAGCCGGGCCTCGGCGTGGGCGAGGCCGACGTGCGCAGGCTCAAGGGCAAGGTGGAGCACATGTTCCACCTCGCCGCGATCTACGACCTCAAGGCGGGCGCCGAGGAGCAGCAGGCGGCGAACATCGAGGGCACGCGCCACGCCGTCGCGTTCGCGAAGGCGGTTGCCGCCGGGCACTTCCACCACGTGAGCTCGATCGCGGCCGCCGGGCTGTACGACGGCGTGTTCCGCGAGGACATGTTCGAGGAGGCGGAGGACCTCGACCACCCGTACTTCCGCACCAAGCACGACTCCGAGGGCATCGTGCGCCGCGAGTGCACCCGGCCGTGGCGCGTCTACCGCCCGGGGTTCGTCGTCGGCCACAGCAAGACCGGCTTCATCGACAAGATCGACGGGCCGTACTACTTCTTCAAGACGATCCAGAAGCTGCGCAGCATGCTGCCGCCGTGGATGCCGACGATCGGCATCGAGGGCGGGCGGCTCAACATCGTCCCCGTCGACTACGTCGTCGACGCGCTCGATCACATCGCGCACAAGCGCGGCCTCGACGGCAAGTGCTTCCACCTGACCGACCCCGAGCCCTACCGCGTCGGCGAGGTGCTCAACATCTTCGCCCGCGCGGGGCACGCGCCGCAGATGACGATGCGCGTCAACGCGCGCCTGTTCGGCTTCATCCCGGCGCCGATCATCTACGGTCTCGCCTCGCTCGCGCCGGTCAAGCGCGCGATCAAGGTGGTGCTGACCGACCTCGGCATCCCGCGCGACGTGTTCGGCTTCATCAACTGGCCGACGCGCTACGACAACCGCGAGACGGCGAAGGCGCTCAAGGGCTCCGGCATCTCGGTGCCGGCGCTCGAGTCCTACGCCCCGAAGCTCTGGGACTACTGGGAGCGCAACCTCGACCCCGACCTCTTCATCGACCACACGCTCTCGGGCCACGTGAAGGGCAAGGTGGTCGTCGTCACCGGCGGCTCGTCGGGCATCGGGCAGGCCACCGCGCTCAAGCTCGCCGAGGCCGGAGCGAAGGTCGTGATCGTCGCGCGCGACCAGGAGAAGCTCGACGCCACACGCAGGGAGATCGAGGCCGCGGGCGGCAAGTGCTTCACGTACTCCTGCGACCTCACCGACATGGCGGCGATCGACGCGCTGGCGAAGGCGATCCTCGCCGACCACGGCGGCGTCGACTACCTGATCAACAACGCCGGCCGCTCGATCCGCCGCGCCGTGCTGAACTCGCTCGACCGCTTCCACGACTTCGAGCGCACGATGCAGCTCAACTACTACGGCGCGGTGCGGCTGATCCTCGCGTTCCTCCCGAAGATGGTCGAGCGCAAGCACGGGCACATCATCAACATCAGCTCGATCGGCGTGCTGTCGCGCGCGCCGCGCTTCTCCGCCTACGTCGCCTCGAAGGCCGCGCTCGATGCTTTCACCGAGTGCGCAGCCTCCGAGTTCCTCGACAAGGGCATCAACACGACGAACATCAACATGCCGCTGGTCCGCACGCCGATGATCGCGCCGACCAAGATCTACGAGAACATGCCCACGCTCTCGCCCGAGGAGGCCGCCGGGCTGGTCGTCGAGGCGATCGTGCACAAGCCGGTGCGCATCGCCACGCGGCTGGGTATCTTCGCCGCCGTGTGCCACGCGATCGCGCCGAAGCTGACCCAGGTCCTGCTCAACTCCGCGTTCAACATGTTCCCGGACTCCGCGGCCGCGCGCGGGAAGAAGCCCGGCGAGCAGGCGCCGCTGACCGCCGAGCAGATCGCCTTCGCGCAGCTCACGCAGGGGATTCACTGGTAGGACGTGAATCCGTTGACCGAGGGGCCCCGTGAAACGGGGATCGGTCCGGATTCACGGCCAGGCGGCCGACGCTCGACTCAACGCATCGCGTCGACCGTCCAAGGAGGCCGCGGACGAA
>JAOUIA010000056.1 GCA_029884335.1 Betaproteobacteria bacterium | reverse complement strand
CGGTCGCGGCGTGACGGCAGGTGGCGACCTCGGCTCGGCGGCGGGCGGCGGCGGTCGCGGTACCACGGCCGGCGGTGACCTCGGCGCGGCGGCGGGCGGCGGCGGCAAGGGTGCCGGCAGCTCCGACCTGGGCTCGGCGGCGGGCGGCGGCGGCAAGGGCGGTGCGGGAGCCAGCGTCGGCGGCTCGGCCGGCTCCGCGGGCGGCGCCGAAGCCAAGAAGAAGTAGCCTCCGCTTCGAGGACTGAGACCGCCGGCTCGCGAGAGCCGGCGGTTTGCATTTGCAGGCCGCCCGCGTCAGGCTGACGCCCTTTCCGCTTTCACGGACCCGACATGCGCGCGCGCATCGCCAGCCTGCTCTTCCTGCTGCTGCCCGCACTGGCGGCCGCCGAAGAGCGCTTCAACATGGGCTTCCTCGAGACGCCCGAGATGAAGCTCATCTGGTTCGACGGCCTCGACCACCTCGCGCCCTACGCGATCCGCACGTTCCACAACGCGCAGGCGTGGCAGAAGCGCACGTTCGACTGGACGCCGTCGGAGAAGACGACGGTGATCCTGCGCGACTGGGCGGACTACGGCGGCGCGACGACGTGGACGTTCCCGCGCAACAAGCTCGCGTTCGACGTCGGCCCGCTGGCGCAGGCGTTCGAGACGCACGTCTCCAGCGAGCGCATCTACGCGCTGATGAACCACGAGCTGGTGCACGTCGTCCACGGCGACCTCGCGAACTCCCAGGACAACCTCTACCGCCGCCTGTTCCTCGGCAAGGTCGCGGGCCAGCCCGAGCACCCGGAGACGCTCCTCTACACGTACCTGACGGTGCCGCGCTACAACGTGCCGCGCTGGTTTCTCGAGGGCATGGCGGTCTTCCTCGAGACGTGGATGGCCGCGGGGCTCGGCCGCGCGCAGGGCAGCTACGACGAGATGGTGTTCCGCGCGATGGTGCGCGACGGCGCGCACTTCTACGACCCGCTCGGGCTCGAGTCGCGCGGCGTGCGCACCGACTTCCAGGTCGGCGTCAACGCCTACCTCTACGGCACGCGCTTCGTCACCTGGCTCGCCTACGAGCACTCGCCGCAGAAGGTGCTCGACTGGGTGCGGCGCGGCGAGGGCAGCGAGCGCCACTACGCCGACCAGTTCGCGAAGGTGTTCGGCCTGCCGCTCGAGGAGGCGTGGCGGAAGTGGGTCGCCTTCGAGCACGAGTTCCAGCGCGCCAACCTCGCCGAGATCCGCAAGCACCCGGTCACGCCGCACCGGAAGCTCGCCAAGGCGGCGCTCGGCAGCGTCTCGCGCGTGCACTACGACGAGGCGACGGGGATCATGTACGGCGGCTTCCGCACGCCGGGGGTCGTCGACCACATCGGGGCGTTCGACACGCGCAACGGCACGGTGCGCCGGATCGCCGACATCAAGCGGCCCATGCTCTACCGCGTGACGGCGTTCGCCTTCGACCCGGCCAGCGGCACCGCGTTCTACACCGCCGACGAAGCGAACTACTTCCGCGACCTGATGGCGGTGGACGTGCGCACGGGCGAGACGCGGATGCTGTTCGAGGACGCGCGCATCGGCGAGATCGTGTTCAACCCGGCCGACAGGTCGCTGCTCGGCATCCGCCACGCGTTCGGCAACACCGCGCTCGTCCACATTCCCTTCCCGTACACCGAGTGGAAGGGCGTGTGGGAGTTCCCCTACGGGGTCGTTCCCTACGACCTCGACGTCTCCGCCGACGGCAGGATGCTCTCGGCCTCGGTGACCGAAGTCGGCGGCGACCAGTACCTGCGCGTGTTCGACCTGCCGGCGCTCATGGCCGGCGAGATGAAGCAGCTGGCGTGGTACCGCTTCGGCAACTCGGTGCCGGAGAGCTTCGTGTTCTCGCGCGACGGCAGGCACCTCTACGGCAGCAGCTACTACACCGGCGTGTCGAACATCTTCCGCTTCGACGTGGCCTCCGGCGCCATGGAGGCGATGTCGAACACCGACACGGACCTCTTCCGTCCCGTGCCGCTCGCCGACGGCCGCCTGCTCGTGCTCGCCTACACCGCCGAAGGGTTCGTGCCCGCGGTGATCGAGCCGCGCGTGGTCAAGGACGCGAGCTCGATTCGCTTCCTCGGCGCCGAGCTGGCCGAGAAGCACCCGGAAGTGACCAAGTGGCAGGTTGCCCTGCCGCGCACGGTCGACGACGAGAAGCTGGTCGTGCGCCGCGGCAAGTACAGCGCGTTCGAGCACCTCGAGCTGCTGAACGCGTTCCCCGTGCTGCAGGGCTACAAGGACTCCATAGGCGCCGGGTACCACTTCAACGTGGCCGACCCCACGGGCTTCGCGTCGCTGGGCGTCACGGCGGCGTACACGCCCGACGGCGACCTGCCGGGCAGCGAGCGCGCGCACGTCGAGATCAAGGGCCGCTACCTCGAGTGGACGGCGAGCCTCTCGTGGAACCGCTCGGACTTCTACGACCTCTTCGGCCCGACGAAGCGCAGCCGCAAGGGCTTCGCGGCGAAGCTCGACTACGAGTACTTCCTGATCTTCGACGACCCGCGCAAGCTCGAGTTCGTCGCCCACGCCGCCTTCTACGACAAGATCGACACGCTGCCCTACGCGCAGAACGTCGAGAGCGGCTTCGACCGCCTCTCGGAGGCCGAGGTGGGGCTCAAGTACGCCGACGTGCGCCGCGCGCTCGGCGCGGTCGACGACGAGAAGGGCATCAGGTGGGCGGCGCACGCCGGCGTGCAGCACGTCACCGGCCACACGCCGTGGCACGTGCGCGGCAACCTCGACTACGGCTGGGACCTGCCGCTGCGCAACTCATCGCTGTGGCTGCGCACGGCGGCGGGCTACGTCGACGGCGACCCGGACCTGTCGCTCGCCAACTTCTACTTCGGCGGCTTCGGCAACAACTACGTCGACAGCCGCGAGGTCAAGCGCTACCGCGAGTGGTACTCGTTCCCCGGCTTCGGCATCAACGAGATCGCCGGGCAGTCGTTCGTGCGCCCGATGGTCGAGTGGAACGTGACGCCCTACGTGTTCGAGTCGGCCGGCACTCCGGCGCTGCACCTCGCCTGGCTGCGCCCCGCGGTGTTCGCCTCCGCGCTGTGGACCGACGTGGACAGCTCGTCGCGCCGCAAGGACTACGCGAGCGTCGGCGCGCAGGCCGACCTGCGCTTCTCGGTGCTGCACTGGTACGACATGACGCTGTCGGTGGGCTACGCGGTCGGCTTCCGCGAGGGCAGGCGCGCCGGCGACGAGTGGATGGTGTCGCTGAAGATCATGTAGGCTCGCGGGATGGCAGAAGTCGCCGTCCCGCTGCTGGTGGGCCTCGCGCCCGTGCTCGGCTTTCTCGCCGCGCTGGTGCTGCTGGAGAGCTACAAGATCGTCCGGCTGTCGACCGTCGTCGGGGTGGTCGCGGCGGGCGCTGCCGTCGCCGCCGCGTGCTACTTCGCCAACGCGTGGCTGATGGAGCGGCTCGGCCTCGACCTCGCGCCGTACTCCCGGTACGTCGCGCCCATCGTCGAGGAGTTCATGAAAGCCGCGATCATGGGCGTGCTGGTGCACACGCACCGCGTCGGCTTCCTCGTCGACGGCGCGATCCTCGGCTTCGCGGCGGGGGCGGGCTTCGCCGTCGTCGAGAACGTCTACTACCAGCAGGTCGCCGCCGACGCGGGGCTCGGCACGTGGATCGTGCGCGGCTTCGGCACGGCGATCATGCACGGCGGCGTCACCGCGATCTACACGGTCGCCACGCTCGCGCTGATCGAGTGGGTGCGCCCGCGCATCCTCGCCTTCGTGCCCGGCTTCGCGCTCGCGGTCGCGCTGCACTCGCTCTACAACCACATGTTCCTGCCGCCGAAGCTGTCCACGCTGGCGGTGCTGCTGGTCATCCCGCCGCTGATCCTCTTCGTCTTCCACCGCAGCCAGGCGGCCGTGGGCGACTGGCTCGGGCGCGGATTCGACAGCGACGCCGAGCGGCTGGCGCTGATCCAGTCGGGCGCGCTGTCGGACTCGCCGATCGGACGCTACCTCGCGACGCTGCGGCGCCGCTTCGAGGGGCCGATCGTCGCCGATCTCCTGTGCTACCTGCGCCTGTACACGGAGCTGGCGATGCGCGCGAAGGGCCTCATCATGATGCGCGAGGCGGGCTTCGACGTGCCGGTGGACGAGGAGACAAAGGCGAAGTTCGAGGAGATGCGCTACCTCGAGAAGAGCATAGGGCGCACGGGGCTGCTCGCGCTGCAGCCGGTGCTGCCGATGAGCCAGAAGGAGCTCTGGCAGCTGTCGATGCTGGGCAAGTGAGGTGACGCTTCCCGCCGTCGCGCCGCTGCGCCTCGCGAGCCTCGAGCCGGTCGCGCTCGAGATGCCGCTCGACCGCGCCGTGGTCACGCCGTTCGCGACGGTGCGCAACGTCGTCGCGCTGTTCGTGCGCGCGCGCGACGAGGACGGCGCCGAGGGCTGGGGCGAGGCGTGGTGCAATTTCCCCCGCTTCGGCCACCGCCACCGCGCGCGGATCGTCGCGGAGGTGCTGGCCCCGGCGCTCGTCGGGCGGGCGTTCGACTCGCCCGCGGACGCGTGGCTCCGCGCGGACGAGGCGACGCGCGCGCTGCGCCTGCAGTCGGGCGAGCCGGGGCCGTTCGCCGCGGCGATCGCCGGCGTGGACATCGCGCTGTGGGACCTCGCCGCGCGCAACGCGGGGCTGCCGCTGTGGCGCATGCTCGGGGGCAAGGATCCCCGCGTGCCCGTCTACGCGAGCCTCGCGCGCGCCGACGACCCGCGACCGACGCTGGAGCGCGCGCTCGCCGAGGGCTTTCGCGCGTTCAAGGTACGCTCGACGGGAGCGATCGGCGACCACCTCGCCGCGGTGCGCATGGCACGCGCGGTCGTGGGCGAGGAACCGGAACTCGCCCTCGACGTCAACGGCACCTGGGAGCCGGAGGCCGCGATCGCCACGATCGATGAGCTTGCGCCGGCGCGGCTCGCGTGGGTCGAGGAGCCGCTCGCGGTCGATGCGCCGGACGCTGCGTGGCGGCGCCTCGCGCAGGCTGCGCCGATGCCGCTCGCCGGCGGCGAGAACCTGATCGGCGCGGACGCGTTCGACGCCGCGCTCGCGAGCCCGGCGCTTCGCGTGCTGCAGCCGGATCTCACGAAGTGGGGCGGCATCTCGGGCGGGCTGCCCCTCGCGCGGCGCATCGTCGCCTCGGGACGCCGCCTTGCGCCGCACGTGTTCGCCGGCGCACCGGGCCTGCTCGCGGCCGCGCACCTGTTCGCGGCCGGCGGCTCGAGCGACGGCATCCTCGAATACGGGGTGGGGCGCCACCCGGCGCGCGACGCCCTGCTCGCGCGAGAGCTGCGCGACGGCGCGATCGTGCTGGGCGAGGCGCCGGGGCTCGGGCTCCCGGTGGACACGGATGCGCTCGCGCCCTATCGTGTAGCGCTCTGACGGGAGGGAGCATGGCAGGCGGCACGGGCATCGCGACGCAGCTGGCGGCGTATCCGACCTCGGCGGTTTCCGACGCGCTGGATGAACTGGGCATCGCGGGCGCGCTGTCCGGGATCGCCGCGATGCGCGAGGGGCTGGGCCGCGTGTGCGGGCGCGCGCTGCCGGTGCGCTTCGTGCGCAAGGCGAAGGACCCGGAGGCCTACCGCTTCGGCGGCGGCGTGGGCAAGCCGCTGGAGAAGGTGCTGAAGACGATGAAGGCCGGCGACTTCGTCGTCATGGACCTCGACGGCGCGCGCGACGCGGCGGCGTGGGGCGGGCTCGCGTCGCGGCTCGCGCAGCGCCGCGGCGTGCGCGGCACCATCATGTGGGGCGCCTGCCGCGACCTCGAGGAGATCCGCGCGGTCGGCTACCCGGTGTGGGCGGTGGGCGTGTGCCCGCGCCGCAGCCGCAACGAGTTCGCGTTCGGCTCGATCAACGAGCCGATCACGGTGGCCGGCGTGACGATCCACGCGGGCGACTACGTGCTCGCCGACGAGAGCGGCGCGGTCGTCGTCCCCCAGGCGCGCGCGCAGGAAGCGCTGGAGCTGGTAGCGCGCATCGACGCGCAGGAGCGGGCGCTCGAGCAGCAGGTGCGCGACGACGTCGTCGCCTCGTGGGACCAAGTATAGAGGCGGCATCACGGAGCGATGTTGCCGCCATGCGCGCCATGCCCGTTTGTTGGCTTCGTCGTCCCCGCGAAGGCGGGGACCCAGCGACTTCTGGCGCCCTCGGTTGCGGCGGCATGGCGAAGACACTGGGTCCCCGCCTTCGCGGGGACGACGAGTACGCCGTGGGCGTGACGTTCCGGAACAATTCGTCGACAGTCCGGGGTTGGCAATGTTGAGCGACTTCCGGTCGATGTACTCGCTTGCCGGCCGCACGGCGCTGGTGACCGGCGCGTCGCGCGGAATAGGCGCCGCGATCGCGCGCGTGCTGGGCGAGATGGGCGCGAACATCGCGGTCAATCACCTCGCCGACGCCGAAGCGGCGCGTGCGGTCGTCGCCGGGATCGAAGCGACGGGGCGACGCGCCGCGGCATTCGACGTCGACGTCGCGCGTCGTGACGTCGCGACGGCGCTGGTCGCCGCCGCGGAGTCCGCGCTGGGCCCGCTCGACGTGCTGGTCGTGAGCGCGGCCCGCTCGGTGCAGGCGCTGCTCGAGGACGCGCGCGAGGAGGACGTCGACCTCCAGATCGAGACGAACTTCAAGGCGACCGTGCGCCTGCTCAACGCAGTGGTGCCGGGAATGGCGAGGCGCGGCTTCGGCCGCGTGGTGACGATCGGCAGCATCGTCCAGGCGGCGCCGCTGCCCACGCTCCCGGTCTACGGCGCGATGAAGGCCGCTCACGACCACCTCGTGCGCGGCATGGCGGTGCGCTGGGCGAAGAGCGGCGTCACGTTCAACAACGTCTCGCCGGGCCTGATCGGCACCGAGCGCAACGCGTGGCGCCGCGAGCCCGGTGGTGACTGGGACGACTTCGCGCGCACCTGCAGCCCGATGGCCCGCGCGGGCGAACCCGACGAGGTCGCGCACGCGGTGGCGATGTTCTGCGCGCCGGGGGCGTCGTTCGTCACCGGGACCAACCTCTACGTGGCGGGCGGCGCGCAGGTCGCCGGCCGGCGCGGCTGACTGGAACTCGAACGACGGAGAAGGCGATGAATCGACGCAAACTGATCGGTGTTCTCGCTGCACTGACGATGGCCGCGCCGGCCGGCGCGCTGGCGCAGGGCCAGCCGGTGCTGAGGGTCGTCGTCGGCGGACCGCCGGGCGGGCTGTTCGACATCGCGCTGCGCAACGTCTCGGAGCGGCTGGAGAAGGCGCTCGGCGCGACCGTGGTCATCGACAACAAGCCGGGCGCGGGCGGGGCGGTGGCGGGCGAGTCCGTGAAGAACGCGAAGCCGGACGGCTGGACGGTGGCGATGCTCAACGTCGCATCGGCGGCGAACGAGAGCCTCATCAAGAACAAGGGCTACAAGCTGCTCGACGACTTCGAGCCGGTCGGAATGTACGCGTACCCGACGAACATCCTGATCGTGCACCCGTCGGTCAAGGCCACGAACCTGCCGGGGCTGGTCGCCGAGATGAAGGCGCGCGGCACGGCGAACTACTCGTCGGGCGGCATCGGCAGCCCCGGGCACCTGGCCGGCGAGATGTTCAAGGCGCGCACCGGCGCCCCGGTCACGCACGTGCCCTACAAGGGCGCGCCGCCCGCCGTGCTTGCGGTCGTCTCCGGCGAAGTCGCGTACATGTTCGCCACCGCTTCCGCGGCGATCGGCCAGGTCACGCCGGGCAAGGTGCGCGCGCTTGCCGTGACCACCTCCGAGCGCCTGCCACAGCTGCCCGACGTGCCGACGATGACCGAGGCGGGGCTCGCCGACTTCAACGTCAGCGACTGGGTCGGCTTCGTGCTGCCGAAGGGCACGCCGGCCGCGCAGCGCGACAAACTGCACGCCGCGCTCGTGGCCGCTTTCACGGACCCGGAAGCGAAGGAGCGGCTGCGCAAGGCGACGTTCGTGCCGGTCGACAAGCCGCTCGGTCCGGCGGAGTTCGGCGCCTTCCTGCGCGCCGAGGTCGACAAGTGGGCGAAGGTCGTGCGGGACGCGAACATCACCGCGGAATGACGCCCGTCACTCGGCGACGGGCACCGTGTAGTTGAGCGACATGCGCCCGCCGTCCGGGTAGATCACCTGCCCGGTCAGGTAGGACGCGTCGTCGCTGGCGAGGAAGGCGGCCACCGCGGCGACCTCTTCGGGCTCCCCGAGCCGGCCGAGCGGCGTGCGCGAGAGGATCTTGCGCCGCGCCGCGTCGTCGGAGAGCACCGCCTGCTGGGCCATCTCGGTGGCGATCGTCCCCGGGCCGATCGCGTTCACCCGGATGCCGTGCGGCGCGAGGCCGAGCGCCATCACGCGCGTCAGCTGGTTGATGCCGCCCTTGCTGACGACGTAGGGCACCTGGTTGGCGATCGCGAGCACCGCGTTCACCGACGAGAGATTGACGATCGCGCCCTTGGCTGCTTGCGCGACCATGTGCCGCGCCACCGCCTGCCCGCACAGGAACATCGACTTCAGGTTGACGCGCAGCACGCGGTCGAAGTCCTCCTCGGCAAGATCGAGGAACTCGGCGGCGTGCGTGATGCCGGCGTTGTTGACCAGCACGTCGATGCGCCCGGTGCACTTCGCTGCCACTTCCACGAGCCGCGCGACGTCGGCCTTCGCGGAGACGTCGGCGGCGACGGGCACCGCGCGCGGGATGCGCTGCGCGGCGGCGCGAACTGCGTCCTCGGCCAGGTCGGCGACCACACAGGTCGCGCCCTCGGCGGCGAAGCGCTGCGCGATGGCGAAGCCGATGCCGCGCGCGGCGCCGGTGACGATGGCCACGCGGCCTCCCAGTCTCTGCATGCAGGATCTCCGGCTCAGTCGATGATGCGGTCGGCGCGCGCGAGCACGTCCGCGGGCACGGCGATGCCGAGGCGTTGCGCGGCCTTCAGGTTGAGCACGAGGTCGAAGCGCGATGGCTGCTCGACCGGCAACTCCCCCGGCTTGGCGCCGCGGAGAATGCGATCGACATAGCCGGCGGCGCGGCGGAACAGGTCAGCCATGCTGACGCCGTAGTGCATCAGCCCGCCCGCCTCGACGGCGTCGGGATACGGAAACACGGCGGGGAGGCGCTGCCGCAGGCTCTGCTCGGCGAATCGGGCGGCGTGGAAGGTCACCATCGGGCTCGAGAGCACGAGGACCGCCTGGGAGCCGGACTGCAATGCGGTGGCGAACGCGGGCTCGATGTCCGCGGGACTGCGAACGTCGGCAAACGTGAGCTCGACGCCCAGCCGCTTCGCATCGCGAGCGAGCGTCTGCGAAGCCGGGGCATTGCCGGGCTCGCCGGAATTGCCGATCACGGTGGCGCGCCTCAGTCGCGGCATCACCTGCTTCAGCAACTCGAGCTGCTTGCTGCCCATCTGGGCGCCTACCGACGAGAGCCCTGTCACGTTGCCGCCCGGCTGCGCCAGGCTCGCGACAAAGCCCGCGCCCACGGGATCGGGGTCGAACGCCATGACGATCGGCACCGTGCCCGTCGCCGCGCGCAGTGCGCGCGTGATGCTCGGCCCCGCCGACACGATCACGTCGGGCTTCCTGCGCATCGCGTCGGCGACCAGGGCAGGAATGAGGTCCAGCTTTTCCCCGGCAAACAGGTAGTCGACGAGGATCGTGCTTCCCTCGACGTGGCCCAGGCCCTTGAGTCCGGCACGGAACGCATCGACGCGTCCCGCAATCGTCCCGGCCGACGCCGCTGCGATGAACACCACGCGGGGCAGGGCCGCCGGGGCCGGCTGTCCGGGCGCAGCCGGCGCCGACCCGAGCATGGCCAGCGCAAGTCCGGCTTGCAGCACGCGGCGACGTCGCAGGGCAACAAGGGCGCAGGACATGGCGCATGCTACTGCAAAGAGCAACGGCAGTCAGTCGCACGCCGCGGCTTGCGACGCACGGCACGCAAGGCTACGATCCCCGCAGGCTCGACACCCGAGGCTTCATGCGACCGATCGCACTCGTCACCGGCGGCAACCGCGGCATCGGCGCCGGCATCGTCGTCGCTCTCGCGCGGCGCGGCTTCGACGTCGCGATCGCCGACCTCGCGGAAACGGAGGACACCGCGCGCACGCGCACCCAGGCCGGGAAGCACGGCGCGCGCACGGCCTTCGTCGCGGCGGACATCGCCGACCTCGCGCAGCACCCGCGCATCGTCGAGGCCGCGTGGGCGCTCGGCGGGCGCCTCGACACGCTGGTGAACAACGCCGGCGTGTCATCGGCCAAGCGCGGCGACCTGCTCGAGGTGACGCCGGAGAGCTTCGACCGCGTGCTGGGGATCAACCTGCGCGGCACGTTCTTCCTCACCCAGGCCGTCGCGCGGCGCATGCTGGCGGAGGCGCCCGGCCAGGCGCACCGCTCGATCGTCACGATCTCGTCGGCCAACTCCGTGATCGCCTCGCCGGAGCGCGGCGACTATTGCCTCTCCAAGGCGGCCGTGTCGATGATGACGAGAATCTTCGCGCTCCGCCTCGCGCAGGCGGGCATCATGTCCTACGAGGTCCGTCCGGGCGTGATCCGCACCGACATGACGAAAGTCGCCGCCGCACGCTACGACAAGCTGATCGCGGAGGGCCTCACGCCCATAGCGCGCTGGGGCGAGCCCGAGGACGTCGGGCGTGCGGTGGCGGTGCTGGCGAGCGGCGAACTGCCTTTCGTCACCGGCGACGCGGTGCACGTCGACGGGGGCATGCACATCGCGCGGCTGTGAGCGTCAGTCGGCGAGCAGCTGCCGCGCGACGATCATGCGCTGGATCTGGTTGGTGCCCTCGTAGATCTGCGTGATCTTGGCGTCGCGGTAGAGCCGCTCGACGGCCACGCCGCGGATGTAGCCGCTGCCGCCGTGGATCTGCACGGCGTTCTGCGTGTGCGCGACCGCCGCGTCGCTGGCGAAGCACTTGGCCATCGACGCCTCGAGCGTCGCGCGCTCGCCGCGGTCGAGCTTCGCCGCGGCCGCCTCGACGAGCAGCCGCGCGGCGGCGGCGTCCTTCGCCATGTCGGCGATCATCCACTGGATCGCCTGGAACTCGGCGATGGCCTTGCCGAACTGGCGCCGCGTCTTCGCGTAGGCGATGCTCTCCTCCAGCGCGTGCTGCAGGATGCCGACCGCGAGCGCGGCGATTCCGACGCGCCCCTTCTCCAGCACGCTCATCATCGCGTGGAAACCCCGCCCCGGCGTGCCCAGCAGCGCACCGGCGGGCAGCCGCACGCCGTCGAAGAACAGCGCGCCGACCTGCGAGGCGCGCTGCCCCATCTTGTGCTCCTTGTGGCCGCGCGAGCAGCCGGGCGCGTCCAGGTCGACGACGAAGATGCTCATGCCGCGGTGCCCGGCGGCGGGATCGGTGCGCGCGAGCACGAGCGCGAAGTCCGCGACCGTCGCGTTGTGGATCCACAGCTTCTGGCCGGTGAGCCGCCAGCCGTCGCCGTCGCGCACCGCGATCGACTTGAGGCCGGCGAGGTCGCTGCCCGCCTCGGCTTCGGTGAGCGCATACGCGCAGCGCTTCTCGAAGCGCAGCAGCGGGCCGACGTAGCGTTCGATCTGCGCGCTCGAGCCGTGCGTGGACAGCAGCGTGCCGACCAGCTCGATCAGCCCGCACTGATCGGCGACGGAGGCGTAGCCGCGGGCGAGTTCCTCCATCACGGCAGCGTAGGTGCGCACGTCGGCGCCCAGCCCGCCGTGCTCCTCCGGCACGGTGATGCCGAACAGGCCGAGCGCCGCGCACTCGCGGTAGAGGTCGGATGGGAACGCCTCGCTCTCGTCGAGCGCGGCGGCGAGCGGCCGCACGCGCTCCTCGGCGAAGCGCCGCGTCGTCGCGCGGATCGACTCCTCCCGCTCGGCGTCGGCAGGCGGCAGGCGCTGCGTCACGGCGCCGGCGCCTCGTCGCCCGTCGCCACCGGATGCGCCGGATCCGCGCTCCACTCGCTCCACGAGCCCGGGTAGAGCCGCGTGCCCGGCAGGCCCGCGATCTCCATCGCGAGCATGTTGTGGCAGGCCGAGACGCCGCTGCCGCAGTAGTGGACGACGCGCTCGAGCGGCGTGGCGCCGAGCAGCTCGGCGAACTCGCGGCGCAGCACGTCGGCCGGCTTGAACGTCTGGTCGGGATTGAGGTTGCGCGGATAGGGGCGGTTGCGCGCGCCGGGGATGTGGCCGGCGACCGGGTCGAGCGGCTCGACCTCGCCGCGATAGCGCTCGGGCGCGCGCGCGTCGACCAGCGTGACGGAGCGCTCCGCGATCGCTCGCGCGACGTCGGCGGCAGAGAGCGCGGGACCGACGTGGCGGACGGGCAGCTCGCGCGTCCTGGCCGCGGGGACCTCCGCGGTCACGGGGCGCCCTTCGCGCGACCACTTGTCGAACCCGCCGTCGAGCACGGCCACCGCGTCGTGGCCGAGCCAGCGCAGCATCCACCACAGGCGCACGGCGTACATGCTGCTGCCGCCGTCGTAGGCGACGACCTGCGTGTCGGCGCCGATGCCGAGCCGGCCGAACGTGCGCGCGGCGGCGTCTGGCGCGGGCAACGGGTGGCGGCCGTTGCGGCCCGACTTCGCCGTCGCGAGGTCGCGGTCGAGCGAAGCGAAGCGCGCGCCGGGGATGTGGCCGAGGCGGTATTGCTCCTCGCCCCACTCGGGCGGCTTGCCGAGGTCGTGGCGGACGTCGACGATCACGAGCGACGGATCGTCGAGGCGCGCGGCGAGGTCGGCGGTGGCAATCAGCGTGCTCAGCATCGGCGTCCTCGTGGACTCACGTCGCCCTCACCCCCGGCCCCTCTCCCGCCTGGCGGCGGGCGAGGGGAGCCCTCACCCTCGGCCCCTCTCCCGCCTGGCGGCGGGCGAGGGGAGCGGAACGCCGCGACGCTCTTCTCCCCTCGCCCCGCGACAGCGGGGAGAGGGGTCGGGGGTGAGGGGCCCGCAAGCGTTGCGCCTACAGCCCGAGCTTCGCCATCTCCCCGGCCATCTCGCGCCGGTAGAACTCGTGGAAGTGCTGCATGCCGTCTTCCATCGGCGACTGGTACGGCCCCACCTCGCTCTCGCCGCGCGCGTAGAGCGCCTTGCGCCCCGCGTCCATGCGCTCGGCGATCTCGTCGTCCTCGACGGCGGTCTCCATGTACGCGGCCTGCTCGGCGGCGACGAACTCGGGCTCGAACAGCGCGATGTCCTCGGGATAGTAGAACTCGACGACGTTGAGCGTGCGGTCGATCGCCTTGGGCACCAGCGTGCTCACCACCAGCACGTGCGGGTACCACTCGACCATGACGTTCGGGTAGTAGGTGAGCCAGATCGCGCCGTGCGGCGGCACCTCGCCGCCGTAGTACTTGAGGACGGCGTCGTGCCACTTGGCGTAGGTTCGCGAGCCGGGCTTGGCGAGCCGGTTGTTGATGCCCACGGTCTGCAGGCTCGCCCACGGCGCGAACTCCCAGGAGAGGTCGTCGCAGGTGACGAACTGGCCGAGCCCGGGGTGGAACGGACCCACGTGGTAGTCCTCGAGGAAGACCTCGATGAACGTCTTCCAGTTGTAGTTGCACTCGTGCCGCTCGACGCGGTTGAGCACGTAGCCCGAGAAGTCGAGCTCGCCGGTGGCGAGCGGGGCGAGGTCCGCGGCGACGTCGCGCGGGCCGTCGAACAGCAGGCCGTTCCAGTTCTGCAGCTTGCGCGCGCCGAGGTTCGCGCAGGGCTTGTCCGCGAAGTGCGGCGCGCCGAGCAGCTCGCCCTTGAGGTCGTACGTCCAGCGGTGGATCGGGCAGACGATGCTCTCGGCGTTGCCGCGGCCCTTGAGCATCAGCGCCTGCCGGTGGCGGCAGACGTTGGACATCAGCTCCACGCCCTGGGCGTTGCGCACGAGCAGCTGCGCGTCGTCGCGCAGCGGCAGCGCGTAATAGTCGCCCGTCTCGGGGACCATCAGCTCGTGGCCGACGTAGCCCGGCGCGCGCCGGAAGAGGTGCCGCATCTCCGCCTCGAACAGCCGCGGATCGCAGTACCACGATACGGGGAACTGGGACGTGGCGGGCGCAAGGTGCGCCGCCGATGCCAGATTCGACATGGGTCACGGTCCTCTAGTGGATGTGCAAACCAACCCAACCCAACAACCCGGGACGCCTGCAGCGGGATGATGCGCCACTCCCGCCGCCCCGGACCGCCATGCTAAGTCGGCCATCCTGCGAGGGCCGCGTCGCCAAAACGTGCTAGTATAAAACAACTTTCGCCATCAGGTCAACGGCTTAGGGCCGCTTCCGGTTGACCGGGCGCCGCCTCGAGGGCGAGCCGCCACGGCCGGTTCGGCTGCGCGGCCGGCCTTCCTCCCACGCATGGAAAAGACCTCCGATTCGCCGGCAAGTTTCGAGGCCGCCCTCGCCGAGCTCGAGGCGCTGGTCGCGCGCATGGAAGGCGGGCAGATGCCGCTCGCCGAGTCGCTCGAGGCCTACCGGCGCGGCGCGAAGCTGCTCGCGTACTGCCAGGCGGCCCTGAAGGACGCGCAGCTCGAGGTCGAGATCCTGGAGAAGGGAGTGCTGAAGCCGTTCGACGCGGGACCCGCGGATGCGTGACGACCTCGCCTTCGCGGTCTGGTCGCGCGAGCGCCAGCAGCGCATCGAGGAGGTCCTCGACCGCGCGCTCGCCGATTCGCGCGGCGCGCCGCTCGTCGAGGCGATGCGCTACGCGACCCTGGGCGGCGGCAAGCGCATGCGGCCGCTGCTCGCCTACGCCGCCGGGGAGTTCGCCGGCGCCGACCCGGCGCTCGTCGACGCGCCCGCCGCGGCCGTCGAGATGGTCCACGCGTACTCGCTGGCGCACGACGACCTGCCGTGCATGGACGACGACACGTTGCGCCGGGGCAAGCCCACCTGCCACGTGAAGTTCGGCGAGGCGATGGCGCTCCTGGCCGGCGACGCGCTGCAGGCCGCGGCGTTCGGCGTGCTGGGCCGCGCGAGGCTCCACGACGCGGGGCGCGCGTGCGCGCTGCTCGCCGAGGCCGCCGGCGTGGCCGGCATGGCGGGCGGGCAGGCCGTCGATCTCGCCGCCACCGGGGGCTCGCTCACGCTCGCCGAGCTGGAGTCGATGCACCGGCGCAAGACCGGAGCCCTGATCGCAGCCGCCGTCGAGCTGGGCGCGACGTGCGCTGGCCCGCTCGCAGACGACGAGCTGCGGGCGCTGCGGGCCTACGCCGCCGCGGCGGGCCTCGCGTTCCAGGTCGTCGACGACGTGCTCGACGCCGAGGGAACCTCGGAGACGCTGGGGAAGACCGCCGGCAAGGACGCGGCGTCGATGAAGCCGACCTACGTGTCGCTGCTCGGGATCGCCGAGGCGCGCCGGCGCGCGGAAGCGCTGCGCGCCGAGGCCCACGCAGCGCTCGCAGGCTTCGGGACGCGCGGACGGCGCCTCGTCGAGCTGGCGGACTGGATCGTCCTGCGGCAGCATTAGTTGACCAGCTCATGAAACTCGAAACGTGCATTCAATCTTGGCGTCATTCCCGCGAACGCGGGAATCCAGTGTCGTCAAGAGACACTGGGTCCCCGCCTTCGCGGGGACGACGATGTGTTGTGCGCACGCCTAGCCATCACACTGGGAAAGCGCGTCGCGCATCCGCGGGTTGCGCAGAGCTTCCCTAGACGCATGGACGCGATCCTTCCCCGCATCGAGTCGCCGCTCAACTTGCGCGCGCTGGCGCGCAGCGACCTGCCGCAGGTCGCGCGCGAGCTGCGCGCGTTCCTGCTGTCGACGGTGGCGGCCACCGGCGGGCACCTGTCGTCGAACCTCGGCACCGTCGAGCTGACGGTCGCGCTGCACTACGTGTTCGACACGCCGCGCGACCGCATCGTCTGGGACGTCGGCCACCAGACCTACGCGCACAAGGCGCTCACCGGCCGGCGCGCCGCGATGGCGAAGCTGCGCCAGTGGGACGGCCCGTCCGGCTTCCCCCGCCGCAGCGAGAGCGAGTACGACACGTTCGGCACCGCGCACAGCTCGACGTCGATCTCCGCCGCGCTCGGCATGGCCGTCGCCGCGAAGCTCCGCGGCGAGAAACGGCGCTGCGTGGCGGTGATCGGCGACGGCGCGATGAGCGCGGGCATGGCCTTCGAGGCGCTCAACAACGCGGGCGCCTCCGGCAGCGACCTGCTGGTGATCCTGAACGACAACGAGATGTCGATCAGCGAGCCGGTCGGCGCGATCCACCGCTACCTCGCCAAGGTGCTGTCGTCGTCGCTGTACAACCGCGTGCGCCGCGGCGGCAAGGAGGTGCTCTCGCGCCTGCCGCCGATGCAGGAGCTCGCCAAGCGCTGGGAAGAGCACATGAAGGGGATGGTGCTGCCCGGCACGCTGTTCGAGGAGCTGGGCTTCAACTACATCGGCCCGATCGACGGCCACGACCTCGAATCGCTGTGCGCCACGCTCGCCAACGTGCGCGACATGAAGGGCCCGCAGTTCCTGCACGTGATCACGAAGAAGGGCTACGGCTACCAGCGCGCCGAGGACGACCCGATCCTCTACCACGGCGTGGGCAGGTTCGACCCCGCGCAGGGCATCGTCGCGAAGCCGCCGGCACGGCCGGCGTACACGCAGGTGTTCGGCGACTGGCTGTGCGACATGGCGGACGCGGACCCGCGGCTTTGCGCGGTCACGCCGGCGATGCGCGAGGGATCGGGGCTCGTGCGCTTCTCGCAGGAGCACCCGAACCGCTACTTCGACGTCGGCATCGCCGAGCAGCACGCGGTCACGTTCGCGGCGGGGCTCGCCTGCGAGGGCATGCGCCCCGTCGTCGCGATCTACTCGACGTTCCTGCAGCGCGGCTACGACCAGCTGATCCACGACGTCGCGCTGCAGAACCTGCCGGTGACGTTCGCCATCGACCGCGCCGGCGTGGTCGGCGCCGACGGCCCCACGCACATCGGCGCGTTCGATCTTTCGTACCTGCGTTGCGTTCCCAACATGACGGTGATGGCGCCCTCCGACGAGGACGAGTGCCGCAAGCTGCTGACGACGGCGTTCCGCCTCGACGCTCCCGCGGCCGTGCGCTACCCGCGCGGCACGGGGCCGGGAGCGGCCATCGACCGCGCGCTGACGGCGCTGCCCGTCGGCAAGGGCGTCGTGTGCCGGCGGAGCGTTCGCCGCGCGCACCGCATCGCGATCCTCGCGTTCGGCGCGCCGCTTGCCGCCGCGCTGGAGGCGGGCGAGGCCCACGACGCGACGGTGGCGAACATGCGCTTCGTCAAGCCGCTCGACGCCGGCCTCGTGCTCGAGCTCGCGCGCAGCCACGACGCGCTGGTCACCGTGGAGGAGAACGTCGTCGCCGGCGGCGCGGGCAGCGCCGTTGCCGAGGCGCTCGCCGTGGCCGGAGTCGAGACGCCGATCCTGCACCTCGGCCTGCCCGACGAGTTCATCGGCCACGGCGACCCCGCGTTCCTGCTCGCCCGCTGCGGCCTCGACGGCAAGGGCATCGCCGCGGCGATCGCGCGCCGCTTCGGTCCGGCCGAAGCGTGGTCCAAGCCCGCCGCAGCGTGAAGACGCCATGAACCAGCCCGAGTCCCCGCGCCTGCTGATGCCGATGCCCGACGTGCAGTCCGCCGCGGACCACCGCGAGCTCGCCATCGACCACGTCGGCATCCGCGGTTTGCGCTACCCGCTGCCGATCGCCGACCGCGACGGCGTGCAGACGACGATCGCCGACTGCTCGGTGTTCGTCGCGCTGCCCGCCGACCGCAAGGGCACGCACATGTCGCGGCTCGTCGAGTTGCTCGAGGAGCGTGCGATGCCCGGCGCCTCGCCGGTCGCGGTGGACACGCTGCCCGCTCTGCTCGACGCGCTGGTCGCGCGGCTCGACGCGCCGGCCGGCCGGCTCGAGCTCGCGTTCCCGTTCTTCGTGCGCAAGTCGGCGCCGGTGTCGGGCATCGCGAGCCTGCTCGACTACCAGGTGCGCCTCGTCGGCGAGATCGCGAGCGGGCGCCACACGGTGACCGTGACGGTCGCCGTGCCCGTGACGTCGCTGTGCCCGTCGTCGAAGGAACTGGCCGACTACGGCGCGCACAACCAGCGCTCCGAGGTGACGATGAGCGTGCGCCCGCGCGCGCACTACTTCATCGCCGACCTCGTGCGCGTCGCCGAGGAAGAGGCGTCCGCGGAGCTGTTCGGGATCCTGAAGCGCGCCGACGAGAAGTTCGTCACCGAGCGCGCCTACGACAACCCGCGCTTCGTCGAGGACCTGGTCCGCGGCGTCGCCGCGCGGCTGCGCGACGACCCGCGCGTCGAGGCCTTCGCCGTCGAGGCGGAGAACTTCGAGTCGATCCACAACCACTCCGCCTACGCCCGCATCGCGCGGGGGCTGTAGACGGAGGCGGACCGCGAAGCCAGGGATCGTCGGGGTCGGTTCCGGAAGCGGAACGCGCAGGGCCCCGACCCTGCCGCCGCCACCCGTCGCACCCAGGCGCAGACCGCGCCGTTCCCGCCGCTGACCGTCCGCGTCGCCTGCGCGTCCGGGCCGTCCGCCCTAGAATTCGCAGTCTCGCCGCCCTGCACGATGTTCGCCCCCCTCAAGTCCCGCTACGACGCCTTCGCCGAGCGCCTGCTCTGCTCGCTCTCGGAGATCGAGCGCGAGGACGTGCGCTCGTTCGACCGCTGGTTCTACGGCGAGGGCTGGCGCTGGCTCGCCGGCATCGTCGTCGCGACGACGGCCTGCGCCTGGATCGCCTCGCGGCTGCCCTGGAACATGTCGTTCGTCGAGGCGACGGTCCTCTTCAACCTGATCGTGCTGGCGCTGCTGTGGTCGGGGCTGACGGCGTGGTTCGGCTACCGCAAGTTCAGCGGGCGCGTGTTCCGGTACGTGCTGCTCGCCCCCGCGCTTGCGCTCGGGGGGGCGATCGCCGGCGCGTCGATCGGCGGGCTCATCAAGCGTTCCGATCCGTTCGCGTGGATGCTGGACAGCGCGAAGCTGCGCCACGTCGTCATCGCCGGGCTGGTCTTCGGCTTCCTGTACACGGTCGTGGTCGCGCTGATCGCCGTCCTGCGCAACCGCGAGTACCGCGCCCTCGCCGCGCACCTCGAGGCCGAGCGCGAGCAGAGCGAGCTCTCGCGCAAGCTCGCCGAGTCGCGGCTGCGCATGCTGCAGCTGCAGGTCGAGCCGCACTTCCTGTTCAACACGCTGGGCAGCGCGCAGCAGCTGGCGGAGAAGGGCGCGCCGGAGGCGGCGCGGCTCATCGCCAACCTGATCCGCTTCCTGCGCGCGGCCACGCCGGCGTTGCGCGAGGACAGCGCCACGCTCGCGCAGGAGAAGGCGCTGGTCGAGGCCTACCTCGGCATCATGCGCACGCGCCTGGGCAAGCGGCTCGCGTGGGCGGTCGACGTGCCTCCGGCGCTCGCGTCGGTCGCGGTGCCGCCGGGGATGCTGATCACGCTGGTCGAGAACGCGGTCAAGCACGGCATCGAGCCCGCCGCGGACGGCGGGCGCGTCGACGTGCGCGCATCGCTCGCCGCCGACGGGCGCCTCGAGCTCGCGGTCGCCGACACCGGCGCCGGGCTCGCCGGCGGGACGGCGGGCGGGCAGGGCGTCGGGCTGGCCAACATCCGCGAGCGGCTCGCGCTGCTCCACGGCGACGCGGCGGCGCTCGATCTTTGCGCCAACGAACCGACGGGCTTCGTCGCGCGCATCCTGCTGCCCGTTCGCCGACCGGACGCCACGCCATGAACGACGTGAACCGCCCCACCGCGCTGATCGCCGAGGACGAGCCGCTGATGCGCGAGCGGCTGAAGGAGAAGCTCGCCGAGGTCTGGCCCGAGCTCTGCGTCGTGGCCGAGGCGGCCGACGGCGACGAGGCGCTCGCGCTGTTCGACGCGCACTCGCCGCAGATCGCTTTCCTCGACATCCGCATGCCGGGACGCACGGGCATCGAGGTGGCCGCCGCGATCGGCGCGGACTGCCACGTCGTGTTCATCACCGCCTACGACCAGTACGCGATAGCGGCCTTCGACGCGGGCGCGGTCGACTACCTGCTGAAGCCCGTCGAGACCGACCGCCTGGCGCAGGCGGTCGAGCGCATCAGGCGCAAGCTCGCGGCACCCCCCGCGGACCTCTCGGCGCTGATCGCCGAGCTGCGCGGCAAGCTGCCGCGCCCGGCGCAGCGCCTCAAGTGGATCAAGGCCGCGGTGGGCAAGCAGGTGAAGCTGATCGCCGTGGACGACGTCGTCTACTTCCAGAGCGACAGCAAGTACACGCGCGTCGTGCTGGCGCAGGGCGAGGCGCTGATCCGCACGCCGCTCAAGGACCTGGTCGAGGAGCTCGACCCCGACCGCTTCTGGCAGATCCATCGCGCGACCGTCGTCAACCTGCACCAGGTCGCCGGCGTGCTGCGCGAGGATGCCGAGCGGCAGTTCGCGCTGCTCAAGCAGCGGCCGGAGAAGCTCGCGATCTCGCGGCAGTTCACGCACCTGTTCAAGCAGATGTAGGCCATTCGGCGCAAAGTGAAACCCTGCTTTGCGCCGGGACGGCATGACAGCACGAGAAGCCGGGGGCGGCCCGTCGCCTCCCGTGCGGAAACGGCCACGCAACACCGAGCGTAGTGCACGCGTCCTGCCTCGGGAGGGGCGCTGCTAGAATTTCGGCATGCGCCCCGTCGCGATCTTCCGCTTCTCGCCGGGCGACGAACCGGGCCGCTTCGCGCACTGGCTCGACGCGCACGGCGTGCCGTGGCGGCTGATCGCGCTGCACGAAGGCGAGGTCGTGCCGGCGGATGCGCGCGCGTTCGCCGGCATCGGCACGATGGGCGGGCCGATGAGCGTGAACGACGCCCTGCCGTGGGTCGCGCCGATGGAAGCGCTGATGCGCGACGCCGTCGCGGCGGGCGTGCCGGTCATCGGCCACTGCCTCGGCGGGCAGCTGCTCGCGAAGGCGCTCGGCGCGAAGGTGGGGACAGCGCGCACCACGGAGATCGGCTGGATCGACGTCGAGGCCACCGACGACGCGGCGGCGGGCGAGTGGTTCGGCGGCCGCACGCGCTTTGCGACGTTCGAGTGGCACTACGAGGCGTTCGAGCTGCCTCCGGGCGCGCAGCGCGTGTTGACCAACGCATTCAACGAGAACCAGGGCTACGTGATCGACGGCCGCCACGTCGGGTTCCAGGGCCACGTCGAGATGACCGCGGAAATCGCGCGCGGCTGGATCGCGAACTCGCCGGACGAGCTGCCGGCCTCGTCGGACGCCTCCATGCAATCCGCCGCGGACATCCTCGCGAACCTCGACGCGCGCGTCGCTGCGCTCAACGCCGTCGCGGACGCGATCTACTCACGCTGGGCGACGAACTTGTGGCATTGAAGACGCTCGCGTGGATGACTGAGGGCTTCCACATTTCGGCGTCATTCCCGCGCAAGCGGGAATCCAGTGACTTTGCGACGAAAGACACTGGGTCCCCGCTTGCGCGGGGACGACGCCACCAGGATCTTGACCGTCGCAGACGGGACATGGCCAGCGTCGTGACTGACAGGTACTAGCGTGGCCGCGATCCGCTCGCTCTCCGACCTCCTCGTCAACCAGATCGCCGCCGGCGAGGTGGTCGAGCGGCCCGCCGCGGCGCTGAAGGAGCTGATCGAGAACAGCATCGACGCGGGAGCGAAGCAGATCGACGTCGACGTTGCCGCGGGCGGGGTGAAGCGGCTGCGCGTGGCCGACGACGGCGCGGGCATCGAGCGCGAGGACCTGCCGCTCGCGGTCGCGCGGCACGCGACGTCGAAGATCGCGGCACCGGCCGACCTCGAGGCGATCGCCACGCTCGGCTTCCGGGGCGAGGCGCTGGCGTCGATCGCCGCGGTGTCGCGCTTCGCGCTCGCCTCGCGGGCTGCGGGCAAGCCCCACGCGTGGCGCATCGAGGTCGAGGGCGGGACGGTGCAGCCGCCCGCGCCGGCGGCGCTCGCGCGCGGCACCACGGTCACGATCGAGGAGCTGTTCTTCAACACGCCGGCGCGACGCAAGTTCCTGCGCACGGAGGGCACGGAGTGGGCGCACTGCAGCGAGGCGGTGACGCGGCTCGCGCTCGCGCACCCCGAGGTCGGCTTCACGCTGCAGCACAACGGCCGCGTGCACGCGCGCTGGCTGCCGGGGACGCGCGCGGCGCGCGTCGAGGACGTGCTGGGCGGCGAGTTCGTGCGCCACGCCGCGCCGGTGGACGCCGAGGCGGGCGACGTGAAGCTGCAGGGCTTCGCGGTGCGGCCCGCGTACGCGGCACAGGGTCAGGGCGCGCAGTACGTCTTCGTCAACGGCCGCTACGTGCGCGACCGCGTGCTCGCGCACGCGCTGCGCGAGGCCTACCGCGACGTGCTGCACCACGACCGCACGCCGTCGTATGCGCTCTGGCTGACGGTCGACCCTCGGCGCGTCGACGTGAACGTGCACCCGCAGAAGACGGAGGTG
This sequence comes from Betaproteobacteria bacterium, assembly GCA_029884335.1. Taxonomy (GTDB): domain Bacteria; phylum Pseudomonadota; class Gammaproteobacteria; order Burkholderiales; family Casimicrobiaceae; genus VBCG01. The sequence goes on along the minus strand of JAOUIA010000056.1, from coordinate 744 downwards.
CGCTTCCGCGACGCGGGCGCCATCCACCAGTTCGTGCGCCACGCTGTCGAGCGCGCGCTCGCCGCCACGGCTTCCGAGCAGCCATCGGTCTCCGCCGCCGAGCGGCTCGGGATGGTCGCCGCGCGCGTTCCGCCTCCCGGTTCCGGCGCCGCGGCGGTCCCCATGCCGCGCGAGCAGCACGGCCTGGCGTTGGCGACCGCGGCGGAGCCGGCGCCGTTCTACGCGCGCCTGTTCGGCGCCTCGCCGCGCGCGGGCGAGGCGCCGGCGTTGCCCGAGACCGGCGACGACCACCCGCTCGGCTTCGCGCTCGCGCAGCTGCACGGCGTCTACGTGCTCGCGCAGAACAGGCACGGGCTCGTGCTCGTCGACATGCACGCCGCGCACGAGCGCGTGGTCTACGAGAAGCTCAAGGCGACGCTCGGCACGCGCGTGCCGGTGCAGCCGTTGCTCGTTCCGGCGGCCTTTGCCGCCGAGCCGCTCGACGTCGCCGCCGCCGAGGAGCACGCCGAGGCGCTCGCCGTGCTCGGGTTCGACATCGGAGAGATCGGCCCCGGCACGCTGGCGGTGCGCGGGCTGCCGGCGCCGCTCGCCGACGCCGATCCCGCGGCGCTCGCGCGCGCCGTGCTGCACGACCTGCGCGAGGTCGGCGGCAGCGAGGTGCTCGCCGCGCACGCCGACGAGATCCTCGCGACTATGGCCTGCCACGGCAGCGTGCGCGCGAACCGCGCGTTGTCGGTGACCGAG
>JAOUIA010000055.1 GCA_029884335.1 Betaproteobacteria bacterium | reverse complement strand
CGACGAGTTCAGGAGCCTGTCGCGCAGCTCCATCGCCGCCGTCAGGTGGTCGATCGCCTCGGCGAGCCGCCCCGCGCCCCGCGACGCGAAGAACAGCCGCAGCCGCGCCTCGGCCTCCAGCTCGGGGACCTCCAGCCGGCGCGCCTCGGCGAGCGCCGCCTCCAGGATCGGGATCGCCTCCGCCGACTTGCCGGAGTTCGCCAGCGCCGAGCCGAGGCCGATCCGCGACGACAGCGCGCCGCGCTGGTCCTGCGTCGCGTCGCGCAACGCGATCGCCTGCCGCAGGTGGGCAATCGCCTCCGCGTGGCGCCCGGCGTCGGCGAGGCCCTGGCCCAGATTGTGGAGCGCGATCGCCTCGCTCTTGCGGTCGCCGACCTCGGCGAAGATCCTGCGCGCCGCCTCGTAGCTCGCGATCGACTCCCCGGTCTTCTCCGCCTGGTTGAGCAGCGCGCCGAGGTTGAGCAGCGTGCCGCCTTCCGCGGGCCGGTTCCCGGCCTTGCGCTGGATCGCGAGCGCCCGCTCGAGGTAGACGCGACCCTGGTCGATCAGGTTCTGGCTCACCAGGATCGGCGCGATGTTCGCGTAGGCGAGCGCCTGGTAGAGCGGCAGGTTGAGCTTCTCGAAGAGCTCCGCTGCGGCAAGGTAGCCCTCGAGCGCCGGCAGCGCGTTGCCCGCCTCGAGCTCGCAGTTCGCCAGGTTGTTGAGCGTGACCGCGCGGCTCTGCTCGTCGCCTGCGCGCTCGGCCCACGAGAGCGACTCCCGGTACGCGGCGATCGCTTCGCGGAAGCGGCCCTGCGACTGCAGCACGCTGCCGATGCCGTCCTTCGCGGTCGCCACCCCCGCGCCGTCGCCGGCCTTCGTCGACAGCTCCACCGCCTGCTCGTAGTACGCGATCGCCTCGGCGTGCCGGCTCGTCGCCGCCTGGAGGTGGCCGAGGTTGGCCGCCACGCTGCCGGCGCTCTTGAGGTTGCCCGTCGACCGGTGCAATGCGAGCGACTGCTCGAGCAGCGGACGGGCCCGCTCGTAGTCGCCACGCAGGTAGTGGACGACGCCGATGCCGTTGAGGCACGCGGCCCGGCCCTTGTCGTAGCCCAGCCGCTCGGCGATGCGCAGGCCCTCCTCCGCGTGGCGCAGCGCCGCGTCGGGGTCGGTCTGCCACTCGAGCTTCGCGAGCGCCGCCAGCGCGTCGACCTTCGCGGCGGAGTCGCCGAACGACTCCGCCTGGCGCTTGAGCGCCGCCGCATCCGGCGCGGGATCGGCCGCCGGCGCGGCGATCGGCGCGAGCGCGAGCCACAGGGCAGCGACCGCGACGAGAATCTGCAAGGGACGCAAGGCGGTAGCCGCGAAGTGGACTCGCCTGCGATTGTCGGCGCGACGCTCGCCCGCGTCCAGCGCCGGGCTCCGGCCGGCGCCTGTGCGGGGTCTCAGGCGAGGTGCGCGGAGGCGAGCAGTTCCTTCGTGTAAGGCTCGCGCGGTGCCGCGAACAGCGCCTCCGCCTCGCCTTCCTCGACGAAGTCGCCGTCCTTCATCACGATCACGCGGTGCGACATCGCGCGCACGACAGCGAGATCGTGGCTGATGAACACGTAGCTCATCCCGTACTGCCGCTGCAGCGCAACCAGCAGCGCGAGCACCTGCTGCTGCACCGAGACGTCGAGCGCGGAGGTCGGCTCGTCGAGCACCAGGATCTCCGGACGCAGCACGACGGCGCGCGCGATCGCGATGCGCTGCCGCTGGCCGCCGCTGAACTCGTGCGGGTAGCGGTGCAGCACGTCGGCCACGCCGTGGCGCTGCGAGAGCCCCACTTCGTCGAGCATGTCGAGCACCATCTTGTCGCGCTCGGCGACGGAGAGCTCGGGCCGGTGCAGCGCGACGCCCTCCCCGACGATCTGGCCGATCGTCATGCGCGGGCTCAGCGAGGCGAACGGGTCCTGGAACACGACCTGCATGCGCCGGCGCATCGCGCGCAGCTTCTCGCGCGACGCCCCGTCGATGCGATCGCCGCCGAGCTTCACCTCGCCGCCGGAGATCGGCTGCAGCGCGAGCAGCGCCATCCCGAGCGTCGTCTTGCCGGACCCCGACTCGCCGACGATGCCGAGCGTCTCCCCGCGGCGCAAGCTGAGGGTGGCCGACTTGACGGCGACGAACTGCCGCTTGCGGAACCAGCCCTCCCCGACGGGGAACGACACGGCGACCCGCTCACCCTGCACGAGCACGGGCGCGTCCTCCGGCACCGGCTGCACCAGCCGCTGCGGGCGGCTCGCGAGCAGGCGCTGCGTGTACGGGTGGCGCGGGCGCCTGAACACCTCGGCGGTGTCGCCGGACTCGACCAGCCGGCCGCGCTCCATCACGCCGACGCGCTGCGTGAAGCGGCGCACGAGGTTGAGGTCGTGGGTGATGAACAGCAGCGCCATCCCCATCTCGGCCTGCAGCTCGTCGAGCAGCGCGAGGATCTGCGCCTGGATGGTGACGTCCAGCGCCGTCGTCGGCTCGTCGCAGATCAGGAGCTTCGGCTTGCAGGCGAGCGCCATCGCGATCATCGCGCGCTGCCGCTGGCCGCCGGAGAGCTCGTGCGGGTAGGCCTCGACGCGCCGCTGCGGCTCCGGGATCCCGGTGCGCGCGAGCAGCTCCACCGCGCGCGCCTTCGCGGCGTTCGGGAGCATGCCCTCGTGCAGCTCCAGCACCTCGCCGATCTGGTTGCCGACCGTGTACAGCGGGTTGAGCGCCGTCATCGGCTCCTGGAAGATCATGCCGATGCGGCTGCCGCGGATGCCCCGCATCGCGCGCTCGCCCGCCTGCACCAGGTCCTCGCCCTCGAAGCGGATCTCGCCGGTCGTGCGTGCGGCGTCGACCAGCCGCAGGATGGACAGCGCGGTGATCGACTTGCCCGAACCCGACTCGCCGACCAGCGCGAACTTCTCGCCCGCGGCGATGGTGAACGAGACGTCGTCGACGACCGTCGACGCGCCGAAGCGGACCGTCAGGTGGCGGACGTCGAGCAAATCGTTCATGTCAGTGGCGCCGGGCCGTCCCAAGCCACTGACCCGCCGGCCTCCTCGGGCAGTCGCGGGTCACGGCCATCTGCACGTCGGCCGGCGCGGTGATTCGCCTTGGCGTCGATCCCCGTGCGCTCCGCGTCACGGGGCCCCTCGCCGCTGGGCGAACACCGCTCCCCTCCGGGGGCCGCGAGCAAAGCGCGCGTGGGGGTGGTCTCATCCTAGGACTTCCGCGTGTCGAAGGCATCGCGCAGCGCGTCGCCGATGAACGTGAGCAGCAGCATGGTCGCCACCAGCACGATGAACGTCGGCACGATGACCCACCAGGAATCGAGGTTCTCCTTGCCGATGCGCAGCAGCTCGCCCAGCGACGGCACGGAGGCGGGAACGCCCAGGCCCAGGAAGTCGAGCGAGGTGAGCGCCAGGATCGCCGCGCTCATGCGGAACGGCAGGAACGTGATCACCGGCGTCATCGAGTTCGGCAGCACGTGCCGGCGGATGATCTGGCCGTCGGAGAGCCCCAGCGCGCGCGCCGCCTTGACGAACTCGAGCGAGCGGTTGCGCAGGAACTCCGCGCGCACGTAGTCGGACAGCCCCATCCAGCCCCACAGCGCCAGCAGGATCAGCAGCAGCAGCAGCGACGGCTCGAAGATCGACGCGAAGATGATGAGCAGGTAGAGCTCCGGCACCGAGCCCCAGATCTCGATCAGCCGCTGCAGCACGAGGTCGACCTTGCCGCCGAAGTAGCCCTGCAGCGCGCCCATCAGGATGCCGATCGCCGTGCCCACGAACGTCAGCGCGAAGGCGAACCAGATGCTCACGCGGAAGCCGTAGACGAGCCGCGCCAGCATGTCGCGGCCCTTGTCGTCGGTGCCGAGCCAGTTGCGGGCGCTCGGCGGCGCCGGGTCGAGCGCCGGCGAGAAGTAGTCGATGGAGTCGGCCGAGTGCGGGTTGATCGTGGTCACCGCGAAGTTGCCTGGCTTCTCGAGGACCGCTCCGATCAGCGGGTCCTTCCAGTCGGCGGGCGTGTCGAAGTCACCGCCCAGCACCTTCTCGCTCGGGTTGCTGAGCGCCGGCACGTGCCAGCGGCCGTCGACGCGCGCCAGCAGCGGCTTGTCGTTGCTGACCAGTTCGGCGAACGTGCTGACGATCAGCATTCCGGCCATGATCCACAGCGACACGTAGCCCAGCCGGTTGCGGCGGAAGCGCGCCCACGCGCGCCGGTTGGGCGACATCGCCGTCGTGCCGGCGGCGGCGGCGACGGGTTCCGGAGCGGTCGCGACAGGGGGGAGCACCCGGCTCATCCGCGCCCTCCCCTACCGCGCCACGCTGCCGAACTGCACGCGCGGGTCCACGACCGTGTACAGCAGGTCGGAGACGAGCTTGACCACCAGCGCGATCAGCGTGAACAGGTACAGCGATCCCAGCACGACCGGATAGTCGCGCCGCACGATGCTCTCGAACGACAGCAGGCCCAGCCCGTCGAGCGAGAACAGCGTCTCGATGAGCACGGCGCCGGTGAAGAACGCGCCTACGAACGCCGCCGGGAACCCGGTGACCAGCGGGATCAGCGCGTTGCGGAAGATGTGCTTGTAGAGCACGCGCTTCTCGGAGAGCCCCTTGGAGCGCGCGACCAGCACGTACTGCTTGCGGATCTCCTCGACGAACGTGTTCTTGGTGAGCAGCGTGACGACGGCGAAGCTGTGGATGACGAGGCAGGTGAGCGGCAGCGCGAGGTGCCAGAAGTAGTCCTTGACCTTGCCCCAGGCCGAGAGCTCGTCCCAGTTGTCCGACGTGAGGCCCCGCAGCGGGAACCACTCGAGGAAGCTGCCGCCGGCGAACAGCACGATCAGCAGCACGCCCAGCACGAAGCCGGGCACGGCGTAGCCGAGCAGCACCGCGAACGTCGTGACGGTGTCGAAGCGCGTCCCCTCCTTCACCGCCTTCGCCACGCCGAGCGGAATGCTGATCAGGTAGCTGATGAAGAACGTCCACAGCCCCAGCGAGATCGACACCGGAAGCTTCTCCTTGATCAGCGTCCAGACGTCCTTGTTCTGCAGGAAGCTGCGGCCGAGGTCGAAGCGGGCGAAGCTCGCCAGCATCTCGAAGTAGCGCACGTGCGCGGGCTTGTCGAAGCCGTAGAGCTTCATCAATTCCTCGCGCTGCTTCTTGTCGAGGTCGCGCCCGGCCTTGTAGCCGCCGGAGTCGCCATCGGCGCCGGCGCGCGCCTCGGCCATGATCTGCTCGACCGGGCCGCCGGGGACGAACTGCATGACGAAGAACGTGATCGTCAGCGCCCCGAGCAGCGTCGGGATCATCAGCAGGATGCGCTTGGCGACGTAGGCGAGCACGGCGTCAGGTCCTCCCCGCCGCGGCGACCGGCGCCGCGCCTTCGCGCCCCTTGTCCCACCAGGTGTAAAGCGGCCAGGGCGTGTGCTCGACGAGGCCGTAGTACGTGTCGGCCTGGAAGTAGTGCGCCATCGTCTTCGGGATGCCGAAGCGGTTCCAGTACGAGATCGGCTCCCGGCCCGAGTACAGGTCGGGGATCTGGTAGAAGTTCCACATCACCACGCGGTCGAGCGCGCGCGACGCGTCGCGAAGCTCCTCGAGCGTGTTCGCGCGGTTCATCGCGTCGATCAGCGCGTCCACCACGCGGCTCTTGAGGCCGCGGAAGTTGCTGTTGCCCTGCTCGTCGGCCGACTTGCTGCCGTAGATGGCGGCAAGGTCCCCGCCCTGCGGCAGCGTGAAGCGCCCCTCGACGATCGCGACCATGTCGAAGTCGTACTGCTGCAGCCGCCGCCGGTAGAGGGCGAAGTCGACCTGGCGCACCTTCATCTCGATGCCGAGCTTGCGCAGGTTGCGCTGCCAGTCGGTCACGTTGGCCACACGCGGCACCATGTACTCGAACACGAACGGCTCGCCCTTCGCGTCGCGCAGCGTGCCGCCGGCGTCGAGCTTCCAGCCGGCCAGCGCGAGCAGGTCGCGGGCGGCGAGCAGGTTGCGGCGCAGGCGCAGGGGGTCGCCGCCGGTGTCGGGGCTCACGAACGCCGGCCCGAACACGCGCGGCGGCAGCTCGGCGCGGAACGGCTCGAGCAGCGCGAGCTCGCCCGCCGACGGCGTGCCGCGGGCCGCGAACTCCGAGTTGTTGAACATGCTGCTCGCGCGCGTGAACGCGCGCGTCTTGTTCACCGTGTCGAAGTCGTAGGTGTAGACCAGCGCTTCGCGCACGCGCACGTCCTGGAACAGCGGCCGGCGCATGTTGAGCTGGTAGCTCTGCAGGTACTGCCCGTAGCGCGTCGGCAGCACCGCCTTCACGATGCGGCCGTCGTCCCACTTGACGCCGGCGTGCATGCGCACGAACGCGCGCGAGCGGTACTCCTTCATCAGGTCGTACTCGCCGGCCTTGAACGCCTCGCGCGCCACCGCCTCGTCGCCGTAGTTGCGGTAGACCACGCGCTCGAAGTTGAAGTGCCCGCGGCGCACGGCGAGCCCCTTGCCCCAGTAGCCGGGGTCGAGGCGGAACTCGATCCGGCGGGGCATGTCGACCTTGTCGATCACGTAGGGCCCGCTCGCGACGGGAAAGTCGGTCACGATCTCGTCGAGCTTGCGCCCCGCGCCCCACTTGCGGCTGAACACCGGCATCGTGCCGGCGACGAACACCTGCTCGCGCGTGCGGTCGCGGAATTCGAAGCGCACGGTGCGCGGATCGACGACGACGACGCGCGCGAGCCCGGCGAGCTGCGTCTGCAGAGCCGGCGACGCCTCCTTGCCCGACATCATCGCGAAGCTGTGCCTCACGTCCTCCGCCGTGACGGGGTCGCCGTTGGAGAAGCGGGCCTCGGGACGCAGGCGGAACGTGGCGCCGCCGAAGTCCGGCGCGACGTTGATCGCCTCGGCGAGCAGGCCGTACATCGTCATCGGCTCGTCCGCGCCGAGGTGCGCGAGGCTCTCGAACATCCAGATCACGACCCCCGCCGGCGAGTTGCCGCGCGTCGTGAACGGGTTGTACTTGTCGAAGCTGGTGCGCCGGTCCGGGTTCTTGAGCCGCAGCGTGCCGCCCTTCGGGGCGTCGGGATTGACGTAATCGAAGTGCGTGAAGTCGGGACCGTACTTCGGCGCGCCGTAGGCGGCGAAGGCGTGGACCCAGCGGCCGGTGAACTCCGAGGCGGCGGCAGGCGCGTCGGCCGGCGCGGCCACGGCCGCTTTCGCGGCGAGCGCGGGCGAGACGCGCCACAGCGCGGCGAACGGGCTCGCCGCGAGCGCCAGGGCGAGCGCGCGGCGCGCGCGGTCGATGTCGGCCGTCCTCAGGCTGCCGCCGGGCTGCTCGTCTTCATCGGGCGCGTGCACGCTGTCCAAGGGGTCGATCCGGTTCCGGCCGCGAGTATCCATGCACCTTGACGCGCGGTCAACGACCGGCGGGCGCCGGCGCGTGCCGCGACGGGCCGCAGCGGGGCAGGCCGGTTCGCGTAGGATGGCGGCGCCCTGGCCGCTCGCCCGCATGCCCGACACGCGCCACCCGCTCGACACCGTCGCCGTCGCCTCCATGCTGGTGCTCACGGCGCTGTGGGGCTTCCAGCAGGTCGCGATCAAGCTCGCGCTGCACGGCGTCTCGCCGGTCATGCAGGGGGCGATCCGCTCGACCCTCGCATTCGCCCTTCTTTTCGCATGGTCGCGCTGGCGCGGCATCGCGCTCACGAAGCGGGACGGCACGCTGATTCCCGGCGTGGCCGCCGGCCTCCTGTTTGGCGCCGAGTTCGCTGCGATCTACGCCGGCCTCGCGCACACCACCGCGTCGCGGATGGTGGTTTTTGTCTACCTGGCGCCGCCGTTGACCGCGCTCGGCCTCGCGCTGCTCGTGCCCGGCGAGCGCCTGGCGCCGCTGCAATGGGCGGGCATCGCGCTTGCATTCGCGGGCATCGTGTTCGCGTTCCGCGACGGGCTCGCCACCGGCGGGCGCTCGACGTGGCTCGGCGACGCGCTTGGCGTCGCAGCGGCGTTCGGCTGGGCTGCCACCACCGTGCTGATCCGCGCGAGTGCGCTTGCGCGCATCCGCGCCGAGAAGACGCTCGCCTGGCAGCTCGGGGTGTCCGCGCCCCTGATGTTCGCCTGCTCGCTCCTGCTCGGCGAGCCGGGCGTCATCCGGGCCACGCCGCTCGCCGTGGCGAGCCTCGCGTTCCAGTCGGTGGTCGTCGCGTTCGCGAGCTACCTCACGTGGTTCTGGCTGCTGACGCGCTACCTCGGCGGGCGCCTCGCCGCATTCTCGTTCGCCGCGCCCATGTTCGGCGTGGCGTTCGGCCACCTCGTCCTCGGCGAGCCGCTGACGGGCACGTTCCTCGCCGCGGCCGCGCTCGTCGGCGCCGGCATCGTCCTCGTCAACCTCAAGACGGCGCCGGATCCCTAGCGCCCCGCGCGGGCCCGGCCTCGGCGTCAGGACAGCCAGGGATCGCCGCGCTCCGGATCGATGGCGTAGCGCGCGATCGCCTCGGCCACGCGCTCGCGCTCGCAGCCCCCGTCGCGGGCGAGCGAGGCGATCGCGGCCACCACGACGTGCTGCCGGTCGACCTCGAAGAAGCGGCGCAGCGCGGCACGCGTGTCGCTGCGGCCGAAGCCGTCGGTGCCGAGGGCGACGTACGGCGCATCGACGTGCGCCGCGATCAGCTCCGGATACGCACGCACGTAGTCCGTCGCGGCGACGATCGGCGACCGGCTTCCGCCGAGGCACGCATCGAGGTGGCTGCGCCGCGGCCCGTCCAGCGGGTGCAGCCGATTGGCCCGCGCGACCTCGCGCGCCTCGCGGGCGAGCTCGGAGAAGCTCGTCACGCTGTAGACCTCGCTCGCCACGCCCCACTCGGCGGAGAGCATCGCGGCGGCCGCCTGAACCTCGCGCAGGATCGTCCCCGAACCGAGCAGGCGCACGGCCGCCGCGCCCTCGCCGTGCCGCTCGAGCAGGTACATCCCGCGCACGATGCCCTCGGCCGCGCCGTCCGGCAGCGACGGGTGGCCGTAGTTCTCGTTCATCACGGTGACGTAGTAGAAGACGTCCTCGCCGCGCTCGAGCATCGCGCGCATGCCGGCGTCGAGGATCACCGCGACTTCATGCGCGAATGCCGGATCGTAGGCGCGGCAGTTGGGCACCGTCGCCGCGGCAACGTGGCTCGCGCCGTCCTGGTGCTGCAGGCCCTCGCCCGACAGCGTCGTGCGCCCGGCGGTCGCGCCGAGCAGGAAGCCGCGCGTGCGCTGGTCGGCCGCGGCCCAGATCAGGTCGCCGACGCGCTGGAAGCCGAACATCGAGTAGTAGATGTAGACCGGCAGCATCGCCAGGCCGTGCACGCTGTAGGACGTGCCCGCCGCGATCCAGGAGGACATCGCGCCCGCCTCGGTGATGCCCTCCTCCAGCAGCTGCCCGTCGCGCGCCTCGCGGTAGGCGAGCATCGAACCGGCGTCCTCCGGCTCGTAGCGCTGGCCCAGCGACGAGTAGATGCCGACCTGGCGGAACAGGCTCGACATGCCGAACGTGCGCGCCTCGTCGGCGACGATCGGGACGATGCGCGGACCGAGGACCGGGTCGCGGAGCAGGTTGCCGAGCAGCCGCACCGCCGCCATCGTCGTCGACATCTCCTTGCCCTGCGCGGCGAGCGCGAACTTCGCGTAGCCGCCGAGGGCAGGAACCGGCACCGGCGGCGCGGCGGCACGGCGGCGCGGCATGTCGCCGCCGAGCGCCTCGCGGCGCGCGCGCAGGTAGCGCATCTCGGCGCCGTCCGGCGCCGGCTTCCAGAAGCGCACTTCGCCCACGTCGGCGTCGGTGAGCGGCAGGTGGAAGCGGTCGCGGAAGAGGCGCAGCGCGTCGACGTCGAGCTGTTTCTGCTGGTGCGACGTCATCCGCGACTCGCCGCCGGCGCCCATGCCGTAGCCCTTCTTCGTCTTGGCGAGGATGACCGTCGGCTGGCCCTCGTGCTCGCGGGCGTGCCGGAACGCCGCGTGCAGCTTGCGGAAGTCGTGGCCGCCGCGGGTGAGCCCGTCGATCTCCGCGGGCGTCATGTGCGCGACCAGCGCGCGCAGCTCGGGGTCGAGCGCGAAGAAGTGGTCGATGTTGTAGACGCCGTCGTTGGCGCCGAGCGTCTGGTACTGGCCGTCGACCGTCGCGGCGAAGCGGCGCAGCAGCGCGTGCGTGGTGTCGCGCGCGAACAGCGCGTCCCAGTCCGAGCCCCACAGCACCTTGACGACGTTCCAGCCCGCGCCGGTGAACAGCGCCTCGAGTTCCTGGATGATCTGGCCGTTGCCGCGCACCGGCCCGTCGAGCCGCTGCAGGTTGCAGTTGATGACGAACGTCAGGTTGTCGAGCCGCTCGCGCGCGGCGAGCGTGAGTGCTGCGACCGACTCGGGCTCGTCCATCTCGCCGTCGCCGAACACGCCCCACACGTGACGGTCGCCCGTCGCGAGCAGCGAGCGATGCGCGAGGTAGCGCATGAAGCGCGCGTGATAGATCGCCATGATCGGCCCGAGCCCCATCGAGCCGGTCGGGAACTGCCAGAAACCCGGCATCAGCCACGGGTGCGGGTACGACGAGAGCCCGTTGCCGCCGGTCTCGCGACGGTAGTTGGCGAGCTGCGTCTCGCTGAGGCCGCCCTCGAGGAACGCTCGCGCGTAGATGCCGGGCGCGGAGTGCGGCTGCAGGAAGACGAGGTCGCCGGGGCCGCCGTCCACGCTCGCGCGGAAGAAGTGGTTGAAGCCGCACTCGAAGATCTCGGCGGCAGACGCGTAGCTGGCGATGTGCCCGCCGAGCTCGCTCGAGGCCTGGTTCGCGCGCACGACCATCGCGAGCGCGTTCCAGCGGACGATCGCCGAGATGCGCTGCTCGAGCGCGAGGTCGCCCGGATAGGGGCCCTGTTGCGCAAGCGGGATGGTGTTCTGGTAGGCCGAGTAGGGCGGGACGTGCGCGACGACGCCGAGCTGCTGCGCCACTTCCTCGAGGCGCTTCAACAGGTACACGCCCCGCTCCGGTCCCGCGTCGCGCACGACCGCGGCGAGCGCGTCGACCCACTCCTGCGTCTCGCCGGGATCGGAGTCCTCGGCGAGCCACGGCTCGTTCAGTCGCTTGAGCTCCTCGGGGTCGATGTGCGTCATGAACGCAATTGGACTACCGGCGCGCCCGGCGGGCAAGCCCGCCGGGCATGCGGGACGGGGGGACCGGGGATCGCAGCGCGGCGCTGCCCTGCGCAGCGAGGCGGGTCCGAGTACTCCGGTGCCCGGTCTCTAGCGCCTGGAGGCGATCGCCACCGCGAGGTCGAACGCGTGCTGCAGCCCCTCGACGTTGCCGGCGTTCCTGCCGACGATGTCGAACGCCGTGCCGGAGGCGCAGGTCGCGATCGGCACGGGCAGGCCGCCGTGCAGCGTCACGCCCTTGTCGAAGCCCATGAGCTTCATCGCGATCTGGCCCTGGTCGTGGTACATGGTGACGACCGCGTCGTAGTCGCCGCGCCGCGCCGCGACGAACACCGTGTCCGAAGGCATCGGCCCGCGCGCGTCGATGCCCTGGGCCCGGGCCCGCTCGATCGCCGGCGCGATGACGTCGATCTCCTCGCGGCCGATCGACCCGCCGTCGCCGGCGTGCGGGTTGAGGCCCGTCACCGCGATGCGCGGCGAGGCCCGCCCCGCCGCGACGAGGTAGCGGTGCACGATCTCCACCGCCTGCACCACGCCTTCCTCGGTGATCGCGGCCGCGACGTCGCGCAGCGGAACGTGCGAGGTCACGCGCGACGTCCACAGGTCGCCGGTGATGTTGAACTCGGAGACGAAGCCGGCGACACCGAAGCGCTGCTGCAGCATGCGCAGCTCGTCCTCGTGGGTCATGCCGGCGAGCCGCAGCGCGTGTTTGTTGAGCGGCGCGAACACGATGCCGTCGACCTCGCCGCGCTGCGCCGCCCCGGCCGCCGCGTTCAGCGCGCCGAGCGCCGCCCGCCCGCCCGACTCGGTGGCCTGTCCGGGCGTGATCGCCCCCTCCCAGGCCTGTGGGCGCAGCGCCGCCGCTCCCGGCCCGATGCACGCCCTCACCCCCGCCACGCGCTCGCCCTCGGCGATCACGCGCGGGTCGGCGTACACGACGACCTCGGCGGCCTCGACGTTGCCCGGCCGCGCGAGGAGCTTCGCCGAGAGCTCGGGGCCGATGCCGTTCGGGTCGCCGGCGACGAACGCGATGCGGGGCCGCGCCATCACTCGGCCTTGATGTTCGCGGCGCGGATCAGCTTGCCGAAGCGCTCGTACTCGGCCTTGTTCATCTCGGCGAACTGGTCGATCGTCAGCGCGCCCGGCTCGCCGCCCAGTCCGCGCAGCTTCGCCTGCACGTCGGGAAGCTTCAGCACGCGCACGAGCTCCGCGTGCAGCTTGTCGACGACGGCCTTCGGCGTGCCGCCGGTCACGAACATGCCGTACCAGGTCGTCATCTCCGCGGCGGCGTAGCCCATCTCGGCGATCGTCGGCACGTTCGGCAGCTCGGCAGAGCGCGTCGGCGAAGTCACCGCGAGCGGGCGGAAGCGGCCCGACTTGATGTGCGGCATCGCCGAGGACGTCGTGTCGAACATCATCTCGACGTTGCCGCCGAGGATGTCGACGTGCGCCTGGCTCGAGCCCTTGTACGGCACGTGGATCGTCCTGATGCCGGCGGCCGCGTCGAACGCCTCGCCGGCAATGTGCTGCGTGCTGCCGATGCCCGAGGACGCGTACTTGAGTTCCCCCGGCTTCGCCTTCGCCATCGCCACCAGCTCCTTCACGTCCTTCGCGGCGACCTTGTCCCCGACGACGAGGACGTTGGGGACCACCACGATCAGCCCGACCGGCTGCAACTGCTTGAGCGGATCGTAGGAGAGCTTGAGCAGGTGCGGCGCGATCGCCTGCCCCGTGTTCGTCGCGACGAGCAGCGTGTAGCCGTCGGCGGGTGCCTTCGCCGTCAGGTCGGCGGCGATGGTGTTCGACGCGCCCGGCCGGTTCTCGACGACGAACGGCTGCTTGAGCGACTCGGCGAACTTCTCGCCGAGCATGCGCGCGATGATGTCGGTGCCGCCGCCGGCGTTCGCGCCGACCATGATGCGTACCGGCTTGCTCGGGTAGTCGGACTGCGCCGAAGCGGCGCCGGCGACGAGCGCCAGGGCGAACAGCGCGATGCGGGTGCGGATGGCCATCACTCCTCCTTGGTGAACGGGCGCGGGCGGGCCCGCGGCGAGATCAGACGTAGTCGACGCTGACGATCTCGTAGGCGCGCGCGCCGCCCGGGGTGGCGACTTCGACCGTGTCGCCCTCGGTCTTGCCGATCAGGCTGCGCGCGATCGGCGAGCCGACGGAGATCTTGCGCTGCTTGATGTCGGCCTCGTCGTCGCCGACGATCTGGTAGACGCTGCGCTCGCCCGAGTCGAGATCCTCGATCTCGACCGTCGCGCCGAACACGACGCGGCCGTCGGCGTCGAGCGTCGAGGGATCGATGACCTGCGCGTTGGCGAGCTTGCTCTCGACGTCGGCGATGCGCCCCTCGACGAACCCCTGGCGCTCCTTGGCGGCGTCGTAGTCGGCGTTCTCCGAGATGTCGCCGTGCGAGCGCGCGTCGGCGATCGCCTGGATGACGGCGGGCCGCTCGACGGTCTTGAGCCGGTGCAGCTCTGCCTTGAGCCGCTCGGCGCCTTGCACGGTCATCGGAATCCTGCTCATCGCGCGGCACTGCCCTGTCCGGCGAAACGAGGGTCAGGGTCGCATTTCCCGAAATGACGGTCGAAATGAGCGTCAGAGTCGCACTCCCTCGCGCGACACGGACAGCCTCCAGGCGCAGTCGTTGGAAATTCGACTCTGACGCTCATTTCGGGAAATGCGACTCTGACCCTCGTTTCGTGGCGCATGGCGGGATCGGCGGGCGGAAAAGCGAAGCCGGAAGCGCGCGCGCTTCCGGCCGGGATAGTGTAGGGAAAACCGGTCGCGGGCGCTACTGCAGCCGTTCGTGCAGCGCCTGCACCGAGTAGGGCGCGAGCTCGCGCACGGTCTTCATGCCTATGACCGCGGCGCGCGCCCCCGCCATCGTCGTGAACGTCGGCACCTGGTCGTTCAGCGCCTCGCGGCGGATCTGGTAGCTGTCCCGGATCGCGCTGGGCTTCTCCTCGACGGTGTTGATGACCAGCGCGATCTCGTCGTTCTTCATCATGTCGACGATGTGCGGCCGACCCTCGGCGACCTTGTTCACGGCCGTCACCGGCACGCCGCCCGCCTCCAGCGCCGCCGCCGTGCCGCGCGTGGCGACGATGGTGAACCCGAGTTCGTGCAGCACGCGCGCGGTCTCGATCGCGCGGGGCTTGTCGCTGTTGCGCAGGCTGATGAACGCCTTGCCCGACGAGGGCAGCCTGACGCCGGCGGCGAGCTGGCTCTTGACGAACGCCTCGCCGAACGAGTCGCCCACGCCCATCACCTCGCCGGTGGACTTCATCTCGGGGCCGAGGATCGTGTCCACGCCGGGGAACTTGATGAACGGGAACACCGCCTCCTTCACCGAGTAGTACGGCGGGACCACCTCGCCGGCCACGCCCTGCGCGGCGAGCGAGCGGCCCACCATGCAGCGCGCGGCGATCTTCGCCAGCGGCCGGCCGGTGGCCTTGGAGACGTAGGGCACGGTGCGCGACGCGCGCGGGTTCACTTCCAGCACGTAGACGACGCCGTTCTGGATCGCGAACTGCACGTTCATCAGCCCGACCACGTTCAGCGCCTTCGCCATCAGGACCGTCTGCCGCCGCAGCTCGTCCTGCAGCTCGCGCGGGAGCGAGTACGGCGGGAGCGAGCAGGCGGAGTCGCCGGAGTGGACGCCGGCCTGCTCGATGTGCTCCATGATCCCGCCGATCACCACCTCGGTCCCGTCGCACACGGCGTCGACGTCCACCTCCGTGGCGTCGTTGAGGAAGCGGTCGAGCAGCACGGGGCTGTCGTTGCTGACCTTGACCGCCTCCCTCATGTAGCGCTCGAGATCCGCGGTGGCGTTGACGATCTCCATCGCGCGGCCGCCCAGGACGTACGACGGGCGCACGACCAGCGGGTAGCCGATCTCCTCGGCCGCCGCGAGCGCCTCGGATTCGGTGCGCGCCGTGCGGTTCGGCGGCTGGCGCAGGCCCAGCCGGTGCAGCATCTGCTGGAAGCGCTCGCGGTCCTCGGCCATGTCGATCATGTCCGACGAGGTGCCGATGATCGGCACCCCGTTGCGCTCGAGGTCCCGGGCGAGCTTGAGCGGCGTCTGGCCGCCGTACTGCACGATGACCCCCCAGGGCTTCTCGACGTGCACGATCTCCAGCACGTCCTCGAGGGTCACCGGCTCGAAGTACAGGCGGTCGGAGGTGTCATAGTCGGTCGACACGGTCTCCGGGTTGCAGTTGACCATGATGGTCTCGAACCCGTCCTCGCGCAGCGCCATCGCGGCATGCACGCAGCAGTAGTCGAACTCGATGCCCTGCCCGATGCGGTTCGGCCCGCCCCCCAGCACCATCACCTTCTTCCGGTCGGTGGGCTCGGCCTCGCACTCGTCCTCGTAGGTCGAGTACATGTACGCGGTGCGCGTCGCGAACTCGGCGGCGCAGGTGTCCACGCGCTTGTAGACGGGACGCACGCCCAGCTCGTGGCGGCGGGCGCGAACCTCGGCCTCGCTGGTCTTCGTGAGGTAGGCGAGGCGCCGGTCGGCGAAGCCCTTGCGCTTGAGCTCGCGAAGCTCCTCGCGCGTCAGCTCGGCCAGCGCACGCTGCTCGACGGCGAGCTCGAGGTCGACGATCTCCTTGATCTGCGCGAGGAACCACGGGTCGATCTTCGTGTAGCCGTGCAGCTCCTCGACCGACATGCCGATGCCGAAGGCGTCGGCGACGTACCACAGCCGCTCGGCCCGCGGGTAGGCGAGCTCGTCGCCGATCTTCTCGGGGTCGACGCTCTTGAGGTTGAAGCCGTCGACACCGACCTCGAGGCCGCGCAGCGCCTTCTGCAGCGACTCGCCGAACGTGCGGCCGATCGCCATCACCTCGCCCACCGACTTCATCTGCGTGGTCAGGCGGTCGTCGGCCTGCTTGAACTTCTCGAACGCGAAGCGCGGCACCTTGGTGACGACGTAGTCGATCGTCGGCTCGAACGACGCGGGGGTGGCGCCCCCGGTGATGTCGTTGGCGAGCTCGTCGAGCGTGTAGCCGACCGCGAGCTTCGCCGCGACCCTGGCGATCGGGAAGCCCGTGGCCTTCGACGCCAGCGCCGAGGAGCGCGACACGCGCGGGTTCATCTCGATCACGATCATGCGCCCGTCCTTCGGGTTGATCGCGAACTGCACGTTCGACCCGCCGGTGTCCACGCCGACCTCGCGCAGCACCGCGATCGAGGCGTCGCGCATGATCTGGTATTCCTTGTCGGTGAGCGTCTGCGCCGGCGCCACCGTGATCGAATCGCCCGTGTGCACGCCCATCGGGTCGAGGTTCTCGATCGAGCAGACGATGATGCAGTTGTCCTTGCGGTCCCGCACCACCTCCATCTCGAACTCCTTCCAGCCGAGGAGGCTCTCCTCGATCAGGAGCTCGTGCGTCGGGCTCATCGCCAGCCCGCGCTTGACCATTTCGTCGAACTCGTCCTTGTTGTAGGCGATGCCGCCGCCGGTCCCGCCCAGCGTGAACGACGGGCGGAGAATCGCGGGGAAGCCGATCTCGACCTGCACGCGCGTCGCCTCCTCGAGCGAGTGCGCGATCCCCGATCGCGCCGAGCCCAGCCCGATGCGCGTCATCGCGGCCTTGAACTTCTCGCGGTCCTCCGCCTTGTCGATCGCCTTCTTGGAGGCCCCGATCAGCTCGACGTCGTACTTCGTCAGCACGCCCTCGCGCGCGAGGTCGAGCGCGCAGTTGAGCGCCGTCTGCCCGCCCATCGTCGGCAGCAGCGCGTCGGGCCGCTCGCGCTCGATGATCTTCGCCACCATCGGCCAGGTGATCGGCTCGATGTAGGTGACGTCGGCCATCTCCGGGTCGGTCATGATCGTCGCCGGATTGGAGTTCACCAGGATCACCCGGTAGCCCTCCTCGCGCAGCGCCTTGCACGCCTGCGCGCCCGAGTAGTCGAACTCGCAGGCCTGGCCGATGATGATCGGGCCGGCGCCGATGATGAGCACGCTCTCGATGTCGGTGCGCTTCGGCATGGCCTACTTCCTGTCCATGAGCTTCGTGAACCGGTCGAACAGGTGGGCGACGTCGTGCGGGCCGGGGCTCGCCTCGGGGTGCCCCTGGAAGCCGAACGCCGGCGCGTCGGTGCGCGCGATGCCCTGCAGGCTGCCGTCGAACAGCGAGACGTGCGTGACGCGGACGTTGCCCGGGAGCGAGGCCGGGTCCACCGCGAAGCCGTGGTTCTGGCTGGTGATCAGCACCTGGCCGGTGTCCTTGTCGAGCACCGGGTGGTTCGCGCCGTGGTGGCCGAACTTCATCTTGAGCGTGCGCGCGCCGGAGGCGAGGGCGAGCAGCTGGTGGCCGAGGCAGATGCCGAACGTCGGCACGCCCGCGGCGACGATCGCGCGGATGGCGGCGATCGCGTAATCGCAGGGCTCGGGGTCGCCGGGCCCGTTGGACAGGAAGACGCCGTCCGGGCGCAGCGACATCGCCTCGGCCGCCGGCGTGCGCGCGGGGACGACGGTGAGCCGGCAGCCGCGCTCGGCAAGCATGCGCAGGATGTTGTGCTTGACGCCGAAGTCGTAGGCGACGACGTGGCAGCGCGCGCCGTCGCGTGCGCGAAAGCCCTCCCCAAGCGCCCACGTGCCCTCCGTCCACGCGTAGGGCTCGGCGCACGTCACCGCCTTCGCCAGGTCCTGGCCCGCCATCGACGGCGCGGCCTTCGCGCGCGCGACGGCTGCCGCGGCCGCCGCGTCGTCGAGCGCGCCGCCCGCGACGATGCAGCCGTTCTGGGCGCCCTTCTCGCGCAGGATGCGCGTGAGCCTGCGCGTGTCGATGTCGGCGATGCCGACGACGTTCGCCGCCGCGAGGCAGCCGGCGAGGTCGCCGCGCGCGCGGAAGTTCGACAGGGTCGCCGGCAGGTCGCGGATCACCAGCCCCGCGGCGTGCAGCCGCGTCGATTCGCTGTCCTCGGGATTGACGCCGACGTTGCCGATGTGCGGGTACGTGAGCGTCACGATCTGCCCAGCGTACGAGGGGTCGGTGAGGATCTCCTGGTAGCCGGTCATCGACGTGTTGAACACGACCTCGCCGACCGCGCTTCCGGCGGCGCCGATCGACCGTCCGCGGAACACCGTGCCGTCCGCGAGCGCGAGCAGCGCCGCGGTCTTCGCGGGGAACAGGGCGGGTCGGGCGGAGACGGCGGCTGCGTGCGGAGCGTTCATGGCGGCGGGATCCGGCTACACGCCTCGCCGCGTCGCGAGCGGACGCGAAAACGGGGAAGGCGCCTCAGCATGCCTTCCCCGCTTGCAAGGCCTTGAATTCTACCGCGAATGCGGCCTGCCTGTCCACGCGGCCCTCACCCCCGGCCCCTCTCCCACCTGACGGCGGGAGAGGGGAGCTGATCACTCCCCTCGCCCCGCGTCAGCGGGGAGAGGGGCCGGGGGTGAGGGGACGGCGTCAGTACGCCGCGGCGAAGCCGCCGTCGACGTGCAGCATCGCGCCGGTCACGTAGTCGGCCGCGCTCGAGGCGAGGAACACCGCGGCGCCGGCGATCTCCGGCGGGTCGGCCCAGCGGCCGGCCGGCGTGCGGCGCGCGACCCACGCCGAGAACTCGGCGTCGGCCACGAGCGGCGCGTTCATCTCGGTGCGGAAGAAGCCCGGCGCGATGCCGTTGACCTGGATGTTGTGCGGGGCGAGTTCCACCGCCAGCGCGCGCGTGAACTGCTTGAGCGCCCCCTTGCTGACCGCGTAGGGGACGATGTTCGGCCGGCCGAGGTCGCTCGCCAGCGAGCAGATGTTGACGATCTTGCCCGCGCGCCGCGCCTTCATCGCGGGCAGCGCCGCGCGCGTGACGTGGAACGGCCCGTCGACGTTGATCGCCATCGTGACTCGCCAGTCGTCGTCGGCGTAGCCGTCCACCGGCCCGCGCCGGTTGACCGCGGCGTTGTTGACCAGGATGTCGATGCGCCCGAGCGCGCGCTCGACCGCGGCCACGCCTTCGCGGGCGGCGTCCGCGTCGGCGACGTCGAACGGCGCGAGCGTCACGGCGACGCCCTCACCCTGAAGCCGCGCTGCCGCAGCCTCGAGCTTCACGCGGTCGCGGCCGTTGATCGCCAGGCGCGCGCCCGCGCGCGCGAGGCCCTGCGCGATGGCGAAGCCCAATCCGCTGCCGCCGCCCGTCACCAGCGCCACGCGGCCCGAGAGGTCGAACGGGTGCGTCAAGCGTCAGCCCAGGCCGAGCACGTCGGCCATGTCGAAGAGGCCGCTGCGGCGCTCCGCGCGGCACCGCGCGACGAAGCGCGCGGCGCG
Organism: Betaproteobacteria bacterium; assembly: GCA_029884335.1. GTDB lineage: Bacteria > Pseudomonadota > Gammaproteobacteria > Burkholderiales > Casimicrobiaceae > VBCG01. The sequence continues at coordinate 3,872 of JAOUIA010000055.1, read as the reverse complement.
CAGCGCGCCGCCGGCGAAGTTCTGCCGCGAGGTCGCCTTGTGCGTGATCTCCAGCCGCTCGCCCTCGCCGGCGAACACGACCGTGTGCTCGCCGACGACGTCGCCGCCGCGCAGCGTCGCGAAGCCGATCGTGCCCGCTTTGCGCTCGCCGGTGACGCCTTCGCGCGCGTAGACGGCGGACTCGGCGAGCGTCGTGCCGAGCACAGCCGCCGCCGCCTCGCCGAGCCGCAGCGCCGTGCCGGACGGCGCGTCGACCTTGTGGCGGTGGTGCATCTCGACGATCTCGACGTCGTAGCCGGGGCCGAGCCGACGCGCGGCGAGTTCGACGAGCTTCACCGCGACGTTGACGCCCACGCTCATGTTCGGCGCGAACACCAGCGGGATTGCGCGGGCGTGCGCGCCGAGTTCGGCCCTTTGCGGGGCGGAGAGGCCGGTGGTGCCGGCGACGAGGCCGACGCCGCGACGCGCGCAGGCCGCGGCGTGCGCGAGCGTCCCCTCGGGCCGCGTGAAGTCGATCAGCACGTCCGCCGCCGCGAGCGCCGCGTCGACGTCGCTGCCCACGATCACGCCGGTGCGCTTGCCGATGCGCTCGCCGGCGTCGTGCCCCACGGCCGGGCTCTGCGGGACGTCGAGCGCCGCGGCGAGCGACAGGTCGCCCGCCGCCAGCGTGGCCTCGATCAGCGCCTGGCCCATGCGACCGCCGGCGCCGGCGATCGCCACGCGCACGCTCACCAGTTGCCCTTGAGGATGTCGAGGAAGCGCCCGAGCACGCCCTGGTCCTCGGCGGAGGGCTCGTGCGCGAGCATGCGGTCGGCAGCCAGGCGGTTGAGCTGCGCGGTGGACACCGGGACGTCGTCGCCCTCCCAGCGCGCGAGCTTGTCGTCGACGAAGTACAGGGTGAACTGCCGCCGCTCGACCATGCGCCCGTGCCGCGTGTACTGGTAGACGTAGTCCCAGCGGTCAGCGTGGAACGCGTCGGTGAGCAGCGGGGTGCCGAGCACCTGCCGCACCTGCGTGCGCGTCTGGCCGACGCGCAGCTTCTCCACCATGTCCTGCGTGAGGTAGTTGCCCTGGTTGATGTCGAGCTTGTAGACGCCGAGCTGCTCGATGGCCGGCATGTACGTTGTCCAGGTCTGGCAGCCGCCGAGCGCCGCGGCCAGGCCGAGGGCGGCGATTGCGCCGGCGGTGCGCGGGGTCAAGGCTGTCACGGGCAAGGGGGCGCGGACGGAGGCAGGAGTGGCTATTATAGGGGCGCAGGCGCCCGCGGGGCGCCGTGGCCTGCCCCTCACGGACGCGACGATGAGCAACGCCGAGGACCTGAAGAGCGCCGGCCTCAAGGCCACGCTGCCGCGGCTGCGGATCATCAACCTGTTCGAGACCTCGCGGACGCGGCACATGACCGCCGAGGAGGTCTACCGGCAGCTCGCCGCCGAGGGGCTCGACATCGGGCTCGCCACCGTCTACCGCGTGCTCACCCAGTTCGAGCAGGCGGGGCTGCTGATCCGCCACCACTTCGAGTCCGGCAAGGCGGTGTTCGAGCTCGACGAAGGCAAGCACCACGACCACATCGTGTGCATGCAGTGCGGCCGCGTCGAGGAGTTCTTCGACGCCGAGATCGAGAAGCGCCAGCGGCGCATCGCCGCCGAGCGCGGCTTCGCCATCAGCGAGCACGCGCTCTACATCTACGCCGACTGCACGAAGCCGAGGTGCCCGCACCGCCGCGGCGGCGCGTGATCAGCTCTCCGGCGGCGCGGCAGGGTCCGGCACCGCGTCGAAGTCGCGCCGGCTGAAGTCCGCCAGGCGAAAGCCCAGCAGCCACAGCGAGCCGAAGTAGGCCGCAGCACCTGCCGCGACGATCAGCGCGAGCCTCGCAACCCGGCTCCACAGCGGCGCGTCGACCCACACGCTCGCCGGCCCGGCCGTCGCCGCGAGCACCGCCGCGAGCACGGCCAGCGCAACCACGAGCCGGCCGGCGAAGGCTGTCCACCCGTCGCGCGGCCGGTAGTGGCCGCGGCGAACGAGGAATGCGAACAGCAGTCCCGCGTTGACGCAGGCGCCGATGCTGGTGGCGAGCGTCAGCCCCGCGTGGCCGAGCGGCCACATGAGCAGCAGCGCGAACGCCTGCGTGACCAGCACGGTGAAGACCGCGATCTTCACCGGCGTGCGCAGGTTCTGCCGCGCGTAGAAGCCGGGGGCGAGGATCTTCACCAGGATCAGCGCGGTCAGGCCCGCCGCGTAGCCGATCAGCGCGAGGCGCACCTGGTAGACGTCGGCCGGCGTGAAGCGCCCGTACTGGTAGAGCGTCGCGATCAGCGGCACCGCGAGCAGCCACAGCGCGAGCGCGGCCGGCAGCGCCAGCAGCAGCGCGAGGCGCAGCCCCCAGTCCAGCAGGTCCGAGTACCGTGCGGGGTCGTTGTCGGCGTGGTGCCTCGCGAGCGTGGGCAGCAGCACCGTGCCCAGAGCGACGCCAAGCAGCGCGCTGGGAAACTCCATCAGGCGGTCGGCGTAAGTGATCCACGCGATGCGCCCGTCGCCCAGCCACGCGGCCCACTGCGTGTTGAGGAGCACCGAGATCTGCGCCGCGGACACGCCGAGCAGCGCCGGCCCCATGGCGAGCAGCACGCGCGACACGCCCGGATCGCGCCACGCGAACGACGGCCGCGGCAGCATCGCGAGCTTCGCCAGCGGGCGGATCTGCAGCGCGAGCTGCGCGACGCCGCCGGCCGCGACGCCCCAGGCCAGCGCCAGCACGGGCGGATCGACGTGCGGCGCGAGCCAGATCGCGGCCGCGATGACCGCGAGGTTGAGCAGCACCGGCGTGAACGCGGGGATGGCGAAGCGGCGGTGCACGTTGAGCACCCCGCCGGCGAGCGACACCAGCGAGACGAACAGGATGTACGGGAAGACGATGCGGATCAGCTCCGCGGTCAGCTCGACCTTGCCCGGCGTCTTCGCGAAGCCGGCCGCGAGCAGGTAGACGAGCCAGGGCGCGGCGAGCACGCCTGCCACGCTCACGACCAGCAGCGCGACGGCGAGCAGCGTGCCGACCTTGCCGACCAGCGCGCGCGTCTCCTCCGCGCCGCGCTGCCGCCGGTACTCGGCGAGGATCGGGACGAAAGCCTGCGAGAACGCGCCCTCGGCGAACATGCGGCGCAGGATGTTCGGCAGCCGGAACGCCGCCTCGAAGGCGTCCATGTCGCTGCCGGCGCCGAACAGGACCGCCTTCAGGCTTTCGCGGACGAGCCCGGTGATGCGCGAGGCCAGCGTCATCCCGCTGACCGTCGACAGGGCGCGGAGGAGGTTCACGCGCGGCGGGGGGAGGCGGGAGCGGGCATCGGGCGGGCACGCCCGGGCGGGCGGGCGCCGGCCGGCCGGGTTGCGGCCGGGGCGCGTTCCTTGTCGATCGCCCGGATTTCGCGTATTATTTCATGTTTGCGTGCGCCCGCCGCCCCTGCGGCAGGAGAGGCGCCCGCCACGACCCCCAACACGAGGAACGAAGCAACATGGCCAATTCGGCGCAAGCCCGCAAGCGCGCCCGCCAGGCGGAAGCGACGCGCAAGCGCAACGCGAGCCTGCGCTCGGAGCTGCGCAGCGCGGTGAAGAAGGTCCGCAAGACGATCGCCGCAGGCGACAAGGCCGCGGCCGCCAAGCAGCTCGTCGAGTCGCAGTCGGTGCTCGACCGCATCGCGGACAAGAAGATCGTGCACAAGAACCTCGCCTCGCGGACCAAGTCGCGCCTGGCCCAGGCGATCAAGTCGATGGCCTGATCCCCGCCGTCCGCGGGAGCAACGCCGAAGCGAAGGGCGCCTCTCGAGGCGCCCTTCTCCATTCCGGGGGCCGGCCGGCGCCGGCTGCCGCTCGCCGCGCTACCA
>JAOUIA010000116.1 GCA_029884335.1 Betaproteobacteria bacterium | reverse complement strand
CCTTCGCGCCGCGCAGCTCGCACTTCTACACGCCGTCGGCTGCCGAGTGCGCCGATCTCAAGGCCGGCACCGTGTGGCGCTACGAGGGCGAGGCCTTCGCCGTGACGCTGCCCGACGGCGCGGGCGTCTGCGGACCCGGCACGCTGCCGCTCTACCGCCTGTACAACAACGCGCGCAACGACGCCCCGAACCATCGCTACACGACCCACGCGGGCGTGCGCGCGCAGATGCTCGCCCAGGGCTGGACCGCGGAAGGCGCCGGCCCCGGAGTGATCGCGTGCGTGCCGCCGTCAGGCGCGGCGGAGACGATTTCGGGCCACGTCGTCGACGGCTACATCGACGGGGCGCTGGTGTGCCTCGACGCGAACCGCAACGGCCGCTGCGACGCCGGCGAGCCGCAGGATCGCTCGGACGGCACCGGCGCCTATCGCCTGACGATCCCCGAGGACTCCACGGCGCCGCTGATCGCAGAGATGGTCGCCGGCGCCTGCCGCGACCTGGACGAGCCCGCGGCCATGGTCAATGCCTCCTACCGCATGGCTTCGCCTTCGCACGACTACGGCGCCGACATCAATCCGTACTCGACGCTGGTGTACCTCACCCGCCTCGCCGACCACCGGCTCGCCGAGGACATCGTCCGCGCGAAGCTCGGCCTGCCGCCCGGCTTCGACCTCCGCCTCGCCGCGCCGCCGCCCTCCGGGTCGCTCAAGCGTTCCGTGGCGAAGTGGATCGTGCGCGCGCTCCAGGCCAACGGCGACGCGCTCGACCTCGCGGCCCCCGGCGCGCTCGAGCAGGTCGTGGCGTCGCTCTCCATCGCCATCACCGACCTGCCGCAACTCGTCATCACGACCCGCGACGGCGCGCCCATCGCCTCCAAGGAAGTGTACGTCGACGCGACCTACGTGCTGACCCATCCGGCGGCGAGCGTGCCGACGGTGACGCTCAACGGCAAGATCCGCGGCCGCGGCAACACGACGTGGGGCCAGCCGAAGAATCCGTACAAGGTGCAGTTCGCCAACGACGCGGCCTACGCCGCGATCGGCGACGTGCTCGGCATGAAGAAGCAGCGCAACTGGGCGCTGCTCGCCGACTGGTTCGACCGCTCGCTGATCCGCAACAAGCTCGCACTCTCGCTGGGCGCGAGCAGCGTGTTCAACGACGGCCTCAAGTGGACGCCGTCGGGCCAGCACCTCGAGGTGTGGCTCAACGGCGACTACGTCGGCGTGTACCTGCTGACCGAGGACATCCGCATCGACCCGGCCAGGCTTCCGCTGAAGAAGATGGGCGCCGCCGACGTCGACGGCGGCTACATCGTCGAGGTCGACTGGCGCCTCGACTGCTACAAGGGCGCCGACCTCGACCTCTCGATCGTCACCGCGCGCGGCGTGCCGATCTGTGTGGACACGCCCGACGAGGAGTCGATCACGCAGGCCCAGCTCGGCTACGTCAAGGGGCTGATCCGCGACGTCGAGTCCGATCTCTACGACGCCGGACGCGTCGACCGCATCAACGCGGCGAGCTTCGCCGACTGGTACCTGCTGCAGGAGCTCTTCCGCAACAACGACGCGCAGTTCCACTCCAGCGACTTCATGTGGAAGGACAGTGCCTCCGCGGCCGACCCGCGCGACCGCCTGCTCAACATGGGGCCGATCTGGGACTTCGACCGCAGCGCCGGCAACATCAACTACAACGGCAACTGGGAGGCCGAGGGCTGCTGGGTGGGCAGGGAGTACGCGCCGAACTGGCTCGCCGCGCTGCTGCGCCGCGGCGACTTCCTCGCGCTGACGATCTCGCGCTGGCAGCAGAAGCGCGCCGCGCTGGCGACGTTCATCGACGAGAGCGTCGACGCGTTCGCGCGCCGCCTGGCCGCCCCGCAGCACCGCAACTTCCAGCGCTGGCCGATCCTCGGCGAGCCGCTGGTCAATTACTACACGTTCTCGAGCCACGACGAGGAGGTCGGCTTTCTGAAGCGCTTCCTCAACGAACGCATGGCCTGGCTCGACAGGGCGTACGCGAGTCCGGAGGCCTTCGATGCGCTGTGCCGCTAGCCGTTCCGCCGGGCGGGCGCGAGCCCGCTTCGCCTTCCTCGCGCTTGCTGCGGCCCTCTTCCCGGCGCCGCCCGCCGCGGCGGCGAACGCCGTCGAGTACTTCCACACGATCCAGGGCCACTACTTCGTGACCGCGTCGCCGCGGGAGATCGAGGACCTCGACAACGACCCGCGCACCGGTTGGCGGCGCACTGGCGAGAGGTTCGGCGTGCTCGACGCCGGCGCGCCAAGCGCGTCGAACGTCTGCCGCTTCTGGAGCGCGCAGACGTACGCGCCGAAGAGCTCGCACTTCTACACCCCCTTCGCCTCCGAGTGCGAGAGCGTCAAGCGCCGCCCCGAGTGGCGCTTCGAGGGCGAGGTGTTCGCGATGCGGCTCGCGGACCCGGCCGGGAACTGCCCGACCGGCACGGAGCCGCTCTACCGGCTCTACAACAACGTCGCCGGCGGCGCGCCGAACCACCGCTACACGACACGGGCTGCCGTCCGGGCGCAGATGATCGCGCAGGGCTGGACGCCGGAGGGCGTGGGCGTGGGCGTGATCGGCTGCGTCCCGCCGGCAACGTCGCCCGTCGAGGTCGTCGCCGCCGGCGACATCGGCCAGTGCTTCGGCCTGGACGCCGCGATGAGCCGGGCGGCACAGACGGCCGCGCTGGTGACCCCGCGCGATGCGCTCGTGCTGACGCTGGGCGACCACGCCTACGACTACGGCACGCACGAGGAGTTCGCCGGGTGCTTCGACCCCACCTGGGGCGCGTTCCGCGACCGCATCCGCCCGGCGCCGGGCAACCACGACTACTACACGGCGGGCGCGGCCGGCTACTACGACTACTTCGGCGCGCGCGCGGGCCCCGACCGTCGCGGCTACTACAGCTTCGACCACGCGGGCTGGCACTTCATCGCGCTCAACAGCATGGACGACGTCGACGCCCAGTCGGCGCAGTACCGGTGGCTGCAGGACGACCTCGCCCGCAGCAACGCGCTGTGCACGATCGCGTACTTCCACCACCCGGCCTTCAACTCGGGCGGCGTGTACGGCAGCGTGACGCGCATGCGGGCGTTCTTCGACCTGCTGCAGTCCTCCGGCGTGGAGATCGTGCTGTCCGGCCACGAGCACATCTACGAGCGCTTCGCGCCGCAGCGCGCCGACGGCACGCCCGATCCCGCGCGCGGGCTGCGCCAGTTCGTCGTCGGCACGGGCGGGCACGTGCTGAACCCGCTCGGCGCCCCCATCGCGAACAGCGAGTTCCGCCAGAACACGCGCTGGGGCGTGCTGCGGCTCTCGCTGGAGGAGGCGGGGTACGGCTGGCAGTTCGTGCCGGTGGGCGGCGGCGCGCTGCTCGACTCGGGCACGGCGGCGTGCCACCGGTGAGGCGGCGCAAGTCGCGTGGCCTCCACGCACCGTCGTCGAGTGTCCCGGCGCCTCCCCGTCGGCCACTTGCCGCGACGCCGCCTGGCGTCGATCCCCGCGCTGCGCGCGGGGCCCCTCGCCGCTACGGCGCGCGGCTACTCGATCCTGACCGCGCGCCCCTCGATCGAGCGCGCCAGCTTGCCGTCGACGATCCGCTCGTAGCGCAGCTCCATGCCCGTGCCCGCGCGCTTGCGCGCGTACGTCTGCAGCTCGTACCGGCCGTCGTCGAGGATCACGAACGAGTAGACGTGCAGCCCGGCGGCGTCGAGCACGGCCCAGCGCACCGGGTCGCCGCCCATCGGCGCGGCCTCCTCGCGCTCGGCGAACAGGTTGACCGCCGGCGCCTCCACGAAGTGGCGAGCGCCCTTCGCCGGACGGAAGGCGAGCTCGCTCACGCGGCGCTTGACGCCGGGTACGTTGCGCTTGCCGTCGACCAGCGTCACGTTGACCCAGCGGATGCGGAAGCCGTTGCGCTCGAAAGGCATCACCTCGACGTCGATGTCGCGCTCCTCGGTCGCGCCGGTGTCGTGCTCCTTCGCGGTCGCCCGGCCGAGGTACACGCCCATCATTTCTTTCAGCCCCGGGACGGGGTCGGCGGCACGCGCGGGCATCGCGAACGCGGCCGCGGCGAACGCCGTCGCGATCGCCATCATCTCCGCGACGCGGCGCCAGCTCACCGCGCGCTCCGTTCCAGCGTCGCCGTGAAACGGGCCGGCGCGCGGTCGTGCTCGCGCCGCTCGAAGGTCACGCCGATGCGCTCGCCCGCCGGCGCGAGCGCCAGCCGGTCGAGGCGGTGCGCGCCGTTGCGCAGTTCCAGGCGATAGACCACCAGTTCCTCGCCGGCGCGCCGCGCCCACGCGAGCGGCTTGCCCTCGGCCGGACCGGCCTCGGTGCCAAGGCCGAGCCGCGCCATCATCCCCTTGGAAGTGGGCGCACCGAAGACGTCCTTGCGCTCGCCCGCACGAAACTCCCCGCCGAAGAGCTCGCCCGCCGCACCGGCGAGGCTGACGGTGAACCGCTCGGGGCCGCCGTCGACGCGCAGCTGCAACGCGCCCGGGCGCACCGGCGAGCCCGCCGGCTGCTCGCCGACCGTGCCGGCCCAGCGGCCCCGGCTCGACGCGATGGGCTCGGCGCCGGCCGAACTCCAGAAGACCCCGAGCAGCAGGAAGAACCCCAGCAGACGTCGCGCGTCGCGCATGGCTCGTCGTCGCAGGCTGTCGATGGCGATCACTCTACCAGAGGGCTCCGCCGCGCGCCCGTCCGGAGCGCGCGGGCGCCCGGTCCCGCCGCCACGCGGCGATGGAAGGCGCGCTTCGTCGCCTCCGTCGTCGCGATGTACGCAGCCACGATGCCCACCGCAGCGCACAGCAGGGGCGCTTGCAGCGGAACGAAGCCGAACAGGTCCGCGAGCGGCGGAACGTAGGGGAACGCCAGCGTCGCCACCAGCACCGCCGCAGTCGCCCAGGCCAGCGGCCGCCCGGGGACGCTGCGCCAGACCGGCAGCCGCGTGCGGAGCACGAGGACGACGGCGAGCTCCGTCATCAGCGAGACGATGAACCACGCGGTCTGGAACTCGGCCTCGGCGGCGCGGAACACCGCGAGCAGAAGGGCGAACGTGATGAGGTCGAACGCGGTGCTCACCAGGCCGAACAAGATCATGAACCGGCGCACCTCCGGCAGGTTCCAGCGCTCCGCGCGCGCGAGGTCGCTCCGGTCGACGTTGTCCGTCGCAATGGCGATCGACGGGATGTCGGAGAGGAAGTTGTTCAGCAGGATCTGCTTGGCGGCGAGGGGCAGGAAGGGAAGGAACGGCGCCGCGACCGCCATGCTGACCATGTTGCCGAAGTTGGCGCTCGTGGTGATGGCGATGTACTTCAGCGTGTTGGCGAACGCGCGGCGGCCTCCCTCGACGCCCTCGCGGAGGACGTCGAGGTCGGAGCGCGTCAGCACGACGTCGGCGGACTCGCGCGCGACGTCGACGGCTCCCTCGACCGAGATCCCGATGTCGGCCAGCGCGAGCGCAGGCGCGTCGTTGATGCCGTCGCCGAGGTAGCCGACTGCGGACCCGCGCTGACGCAGGGCGCCCACGATGCGCGCCTTCTGCTGCGGGTCGACCTCGACGAACAGGTCGACGTCGCCGGCGCGCTGCCAGAGCGCCTCGTCGCGCATCGCGTCGATCTCGCCGCCGGTCAGCATCGCGCGCGGATCGAGGCCGATCTCGCGGGCGACGTGCGCTGCGACGTGGCGGTTGTC
>JAOUIA010000054.1 GCA_029884335.1 Betaproteobacteria bacterium | reverse complement strand
GTCCACTATGGGACGGCGGTGCGCGGTCACCAGTCGCGGACTGCCCGGCGGGGACACCTGCCGGGCGCCCGCGGCGAAAGGCAACTTCCGCCGGGTGCCGGGAAACCGGTGCCCGGCGGGAGGCGGGCCAAGCGATTTCCAGTGCCGGTCCGTTGATCTTTGTCTCCGTCATTGACGGAGTACGGCAGGGACGTATAATCAGGCATGATCAGCTTCGTCGAGACCCGGCTGTTCACGCGTCTCGTTCAGCAGTACCTGTCAGACGATGAATACGTTCGACTTCAGGAAGCGCTGATTGCCGATCCCACGGCAGGTGACGTCATTCCCGGCTCGGGTGGCGTCAGGAAGCTCCGCTGGGGCGCCGCCGGCCGCGGCAAACGCGGCGGATTGCGCGTCATCCACTTCCTGCGGACGCGACAGGGCCAGATCTGGATGCTGACGCTGTACCCGAAGAACGTTGCCGAGAGCATCCCGGCGCACGTACTCCGCGAGATCAGGGAAGAAATCGATGACTAAGGCAACGGCAAGACGCAACGTCGGACGCGAAATCCTCGACGGTCTCCGCGAGTTGAAGCGCGGCGAAACCGGACGCATCGTCAACGTCCCGGCTGTGGCCGCCATTCGCGAGCGCACCGGCCTGTCGCAGGCCCGGTTCGCGAAGTTGCTCGGCGTTTCGGTCAGGACGCTCCAGGAGTGGGAGCAGGGCCGCCGCGCTCCGTCCGGCGCTGCGCGCACGCTGCTCATGGTGGCTGCCAGGAATCCGCAGGCGTTGCTGGAAGTTGCCTGAGTCCATCGCGCAGCGAGGCGGCTTGAGCGGGTCCCTCATCACGCTGCTGTCGGCTGGGGGTTTTCGGCCTCAGGCCTGGGGGAATGCCAAAACCGCGCTGTTTGGGTTATAAACCAAGGTCATGCGCCCGTTGGTCCTCACCGTCGACATGGCCGGCCTGCCCCAGGCCTGGGTGGAGCTGGAGGAAGCGATCACCTACCACGCCAAGCAGCTCGTGGCGTGGTCGGTCGGCATGGAGCTCAAGGAGTTTCGCGGCGGCTGGCGGCGCGACGGCACGCGCTCGCGCATCGCCACCAAGTCGATCCTCGCGATCAAGGGCACGGGTGCCGGGCTGCACCAGCACGTGCCGGGGCTCACGAACCCGATGCTGTTCATGCGCGACCGGCAGGTCTGCGCGTACTGCGGCGGCCGCTTCCTGCTGCGCGACCTGTCGCGCGAGCACGTGATCCCGGCCTCGCGCGGCGGCAAGGACACGTGGACGAACACGGTCACCGCGTGCCGCAGCTGCAACACGCGCAAGGGCAACCGCACGCCCGAGCAGGCGAACATGCCGCTGCTCTACGTGCCGTACGTGCCCAACCGCCACGAGCACTTCATCCTGCGCAACCGCCGCATCCTCGCCGACCAGATGGAGTACCTGCTGGTCGGCGTGCCGCGCACCAGCCGCCTGCGCGTCGAGCCCGTCGCGGCCTGACCCCGCCGCTCGATGCGCATCCTGGTCGTCGAGGACGACCTGCTCCTCGGCGACGGACTCGCCAGCGGGCTGCGCTCGGTGGGCTTCGTCGTCGATTGGTTTCGCAGCGGCGACGAGGCCGAGCGGGCGCTGGAGGGCGCGCCCTACGACGCCATCGTGCTCGACCTCGGCCTGCCCGGGCGCGACGGGCTCGCGTGGCTCGTCCGCTGGCGCGCGCGCGGCGACGCGGTGCCGGTGCTCATCCTCACTGCGCGCGAGGCGCTGGAGAGCCGCGTCGAGGGACTTGACGCGGGCGCGGACGACTATTTGGTCAAGCCGATAGCGCTCGAGGAGCTGGCGGCGCGATTGCGCGCGATCGGCCGGCGCGCGCGCGGCAGGCCGGAGACGGTGTGGCGTCACGGCGCGCTCGAGTACAGCCCGACGGGTCGCAGCGCGCGTTGGCACGGCGAGCCCGTGGAACTGACCGCGCGCGAGGCACTGCTCCTCGAGGTGTTTCTCGCGAGTCCCGGCCGCGTGCTTTCGCGCCAGCAGATCCAGGACAAGCTCTACGGCTGGGGCGAGGAGGTGGAGAGCAACGCGCTCGAGGTCTACGTGCACCACCTGAGGCGCAAGCTTTCGCCGCGCATCGTGCGCACGGTGCGCGGGCTCGGCTACGCGCTCGGGCCGGCCGAGGCCACGGAGCGAGCGCATTGACGCTGCAGCGGCGCCTTCTCGTCTTGCTGCTGGTTGCAGTGCCGCTGATCTGGGCTGCGGCCGTGGTCACGAGCCTGCTGCGCACCCGGCAGGAGATCCACGAGCTGTTCGACACGCAGCAGATCCGCCTCGCGCAGCAGGTGCTGACGCTGGTGCAGGCGCGCAGCGCAGGCGGCGGCGAGTGGGGCGACGCGCGTGCCGCGCCACTCGAGGGCGGCAGCAATCTCGGCGAGGCGTCGCTCAACGACCTCTCGGTGGCGGTGTGGTCGGCCGACGGCCGGCTGCGGCTGGCCGATCGCGAGGGGACGTCGCTGCCTCCGCGCGACGGACCCTCGGGCTTCGCCGATGTCGCGATTGCGGGCGAGCCCTGGCGCGTCTACTACCTGCGCTCGGCCAGCCGCGAGTGGACCGTTGCGGTTGGCCTTGCCAGCGAGGAGCGCGACGAGGTGCTCCAGGGCTTGCTGCTTGGTCAGCTGCTGCCGTGGCTGCTGATGCTGCCCGTGCTTCTCGTCGCGCTGGTGCTGGTCGTGCGTCACGCGCTGAAGCCGGTGCGCGCGCTCGCGAGCGAGCTGGGCGCGCGCGGCGCCGACGACCTGCACAAGGTCGCGACCGGGGGGCTCCCCGCCGAAGTGGCGCCCCTGGTGCAGGCGATGAACCGGCTGTTCGACAAGATCCGCAGCACGCTCGAGCACGAGCGCCGGCTGACCGCCGATGCCGCGCACGAGCTGCGCACACCGCTCGCTGCGCTGCGCGCGCAGTGGGAGGCCGCAGGCGTGGCCGCGGATGCCGAAGCGCGGGGTCAGGCGTTTCGCCAGGTCGGCGACGGCATTCAGCGCCTCGAGCGCGTGGTGACGCAGCTGCTGGCGCTCTCGGGCGTCGAATCGCGTCCCGACACCGTGCACTCGGCGCCGGTCGATTGGCAGCGGGTCGTGCAGGACGCGCTCTCCGACAGCCTGCCGCTGATCGAGTCGACCGGCGGCGAGGTGGAGATCGAGTGGCCGGCGGAAGGCGCAGCGCCGTTGCCGCTCGCCGGGGACGAGGCGCTGCTCACGCTGCTGGTGCGCAACGTCGTCGACAACGCGCTGCGCTACGGCGGACGGCGCGTGATCGTGCGCTTCGCGCCCGACGCCGTCGTGATCGAGGACGACGGGCCCGGCGTCACCGACGAGGTGCTGGCGCGGCTCGGCGACCGGTTCTACCGGCCGCCCGGACAGTCGGCGCCGGGCAGCGGGCTGGGCTTGTCGATCGTGCGCCGGGTGGCACAGATGCACGGGCTCGACGTCGTGTTCGCGCACGCGCAGCCGCGGGGGCTGCGCGTGACGCTGCGGCGAGGACGCTGACTACGCCGCTGCCAAGCGCGGGGGCGCCTACTGCGCGCGCGCCTTGTCGAGCAGGACCTTGACCTCGTCGCGGCGGCCGGCATCGGCGACCTCGCGGCCCGGACGCGCGGGCGCCTCCAGCGCACGCTCGAGATAGGCCACCGCCTCGCGCGGCCTGCCGGTCTCGACGAGATACTCGCCGTAGAAGAAATTGGGATCGATGCCTTTCGGGTTGATCGCCAGCGCCTTCTGCAGCAGCTCCTGTGCCTTGGCCTTGTCGCCGAAGCCGACCGGCCAGCCGGGGACCTTGTAGTAGAGGACGCCGAGGCTGTTGTAGGCCGATCCGTCCAATGCGTCGGGCTGGAGCTTCAGCGCCGACTCGTAAAGCGACTTCGCCTGCTTGACGAGCCCCAGCGCGCCGAGACCTCCCTTCGCGCCGGCGAGCGAGGACACGACGATGCCTTCCCAGATCAGCGGCTCCGCGCGATCCGGAAAAGCCGCAGAGGTCTTGCGCGCCTTGGCGGCCAGCTCCTCGAATCGCGCCTCCTGCGCCTTCGGCGCGGTCTTGTACTTGATCGCTTCCCAGTCGCGTTGCACGTCGGCGACGGCATCGTCGACGGGAGCGGCCAAGGCGGCGGCGCCGAATGCGGCGAGCGCGGCCAGTAGCGCCGCGCGAAGCGTGAGGGGGGTCCTGTTCATCTAGGCAATCTCCTTGGGGGTGGGTGCAGGCCGGCCTGCCAGGTGCAAGCGGTGCTTGGCGAAGGCGCCGTCCAGCCAGCGCGGAACGAGGCCGTTGAGGCGGACGGCGAAGCGCTCGGGGAAGCCGAGCTGGCGTTCGGGGGTGTTGCGCTCGAGCGTGCGCAGGACCGCGCGCGCGACCGTGTCGGGAGCGTCCTCGCGAGTGCCCGTGGCGCGGTTGTACCTGGCCACGTTCGCGTCGTTGAAGCGCGTCGTCGTCGCGCGCGGCGCGAGGTAGAGCACGTCCACGCCCGATCCGGCGAGCTCGCGCCGCAGGCTCTCGGAGAAGCCGCGCATGCCGAACTTGGTGGCGGCGTAGACGGAGAAGCCTGGCAGGCCCAGGCGCCCGAGCGTGGAACCGATGTTGAGGACGATCGCTTCCTGCTGTCGGCGCAGGTGTGGAAGCATTGCGCGAGTCAACGCGATCGGCGCCACGAGATTCGTCATGGCGACGAGCTCGAGCTTCGCGTCGTCGATGTCCTCGAGCGCGCCGAAGCAGGGGAGGCCCGCGTTGTTGACGAGCACGTTGGCACGCCGCGCGATGGCGAGGTCGCGCACCTGCGCGCGGCCCGTGGTGGTGGCGAGGTCGACCGCCAGGGCCGCGACCTGGCCGTCGCGGGCGGCGAGCGTCTGCGCGAACGCGGACAGCCGGTGGCGGTCGCGTGCGACCAGCAGGACGCTGGCGCCCGCCGCCACGAGCGCTCGCGCCGTGGCCCCGCCAATGCCGCCGGAGGCGCCGGTGAGTACGACGGAGGCTTGCGCCAGCTTCATGGCGCCACCGTGTCGGCGACGGGCATGGGCAGGCTGCGGAAGATGTTTCCATAGAGGTTGTAGAACGCGCGCGCGGCCTGCGTGACCGCCTCGCGGTCGCGCTCGTCTTCGAGCTCGTCGAGCAGCGCCTCCAGGTGCTTCGTGTGCTCCTGGTCGAGCGTGCCGTGCGAGCGCAGGTAGGTGAATGCCTCGTCGGGCAGGCGCAGCTCGCGCTGGATGCGGTCGGCGGCCTGCAGGGCCAGCGCCACGCTCGTGCCTTCGAGCACGTGCACCATGCCGAAGAAGCCGACCGGATTGCCGTGTCGGATCGTGTCCCAGGCGTGCGCCACCATCCGCTCGGTGGCCGGCAACGGGCGGCCTTCCCGCACGGCATCCGGGTCGGCGCCGCACGCGGCGATATCGTCGAGGATCCACCGGTCGTGGCCGGTCTCCTCCTCGATGTACTCGTCGATCGCGGGACGCATCCACGCGAGGCGCGCGGGCAGGTGCTCGCGGCAGGCCTCGAGCAGCGGCACCGTGTGCCTCACGTGATGGTAGGCCTGCGTGAGGAACGCAACGTAGCTCGCGAGCGAGACCTCGCCGCGCATCGTCCCCTGGATGATCGGGGCGGCGACGAGCGCGGCCCGGTCCGCGGCGGTGTCCGCCTGCAGTCGTGCGTAGTACGACATCGTGTTTCCTTCGGGAGGCGCAGCCAGCGCGGCCGCGTGGAGGGCGTGGATCGCGGTGCGCAGGGGCCGGCCGTTGGCGGTGGCGGTCCCCGCTTCCGCGGAGAACGGGACGCGGGCGCGCGCCCATCGGGCGATGCGCGCATAGTCCGGAAGCGTCGCGTTGGCGCGCTGCACGGCTGTCAGCAGCGCGTCGTCGCTCGTCTTGGCGTGCGCTGGCCACAGCACGGCCGAGAGCGCCGGTTCGCCGTCGCCGAACACCGCTGCCTGCCCGATCGCGTCCTGCGAGCGCAGCGCCGTCTCGACCCACTCGGGGGAGACGTTGCGGCCGAATCCCGTGATGATCACGTGCTTGCGCCGCCCGCGCACGTGAACGTAGCCGTCGCCGTCGATCCAGCCCAGGTCGCCGGTTGGCCACCACCCCGGTGGCGTCGTGTCGTCGCCGACGTAGCCCAGCATCGTGCTCCCGGCGATCTCGATCTCGTCGTCGGCGGTCACGCGCACCCGCGCGTGCGGCAGGGGCCGGCCGACGCTGCCAGGGCGTTCCGCCCCGGGCAGGTTGAGCGTCTGCACCGACGCGCCCTCCGAGAGGCCGTAGCCTTCGTATGCCGGCAGCCCCGTGTCGCGCGCTGCGGCGAGCAGCGCCGCACCGGCTGCGGCGCCGCCGACGGCGACGAAGCGCAGCGGCGCGCATGTGCGAGCGCGGTTGGCGCGGCGCCAGGCTGCCCACGCGCGCAGCATCTGCGGCAGCGCGATGACGCTATTGGCTGCATGGCGCTCGCAAGCGGCGTCCAGTCGCGCGGGATCGAACGTCGACGAACCGTCGAGGCCGGCCTCCCCCAGCGGCAGGACGACGACGGTCGCGCCGTGCCACAGCGGCGCGTAGACGCCCGCCAGGTTCTCGAGCAGCACCGGCAACGGCAGCGCTACAAGGTGTCGTTCGATGGCCAATGGAGCGAGCGCCTGCGCGAGCGCGCTCGCGACGTCGAGCATGGCCGCCGCGCCGAGGCACACGCCCTTCGGCGTGCCGGTCGTGCCCGACGTGAACGTGACCTTCGCCGTGCCCGCGGGCAGCCGCACGGGCGTGCAGGTGCGGCGGCCTAGCCACAGTCCGAGGCCGGGCGCCGCGGCGGGCGCGAATCCGTCGATCGCAGAAGTCGCCAGCACGCTGTCTGCGCCGGTGGTCGCAAGCACGTGAGCGCGCTGCGCGGGCGTGAAGAACAGGGGCACCGGGACGTGCGCGACGCCGGCGCGCAGCGCGGCCAGGTCCGCGACGATCCAGGCGACGCCGTTGTCGAGCAACGTCGCCAGGACGCGCGTGCCTTCCGCGTGGAGCGCTCCGGCCAGACGCTCGGCCGCCGCCGCGAGCGTCGGGCCGTCGAGAGAGTCGCCCGATCCCGTGATCGCCGGAACGCGTCCCGGACGCTCGCGCAGCCGCGCGAACAGAGCGTCGACGTCGTGTGCGCGCATCAGCCGCGCTTTCTCTCGAGCGCGGCGAGTCCGCGCGCGAGATCGCCGGCGACGACGACCGGAGCGTGATCGTAGTAGCGGCCCCAGCCTGAGGCTCCGCCCGGGAGCCGCGACGGGTCGGCAGGCGCCAGTGCGAAGGGAGTCAGGCCGACGCGGATCAGCAACTCGCGCAACTCGCGAGTCGCCGTGCTCACGACCCAGCGGCACCCGGTGCCGGCAAGGTGGCGCGCCAGCAGCAGGAGCAGGCGCCGGCCCTCGCCCGGCTGCGCGGAGGCGAAGTGGCCGACCTCGACGACCTGGCGGCGTTCGACGCGGTGACCGGTGAGCGCGGCGATGGCTTGCTCCACGCTCGCGTCGAGATAGTGCTCGACGTACAGCGGTGTGTCCGCACGACGATAGCCGGCGGCGGCCACCAGCCTGTCGTCGGTGCGCAGCGCCACCAGCGTCGGCGCCCAGTGCTCGACGCTCGCTTCGTAGCGCTCCCGGTAGATCCCGGCGATGAACGACTCGACTGCCGGGCGACGCGCGTCGTCGCGCGCAATCCGGTCGAGCCTGCGGCGCGGGAGGCGCCCCGCGCCATGGGTGAGAATGGAAGTCGGTTCTGGGTGCGACACGATCCTGGCGACAATCGATGCGGAGCGCCGGAGTGTGGGGGCGCAACCTTAATCGGAAATTAATCGGGCATTTCGCCCCGGGGTTGCGCTTCCGCCCGGCTTCCGACGATCATCGGCGGATCGTCACGCCCTACCGAACTCCCGAGGAGCGCCATGCCCGGACTCGTCCACGTCATCGACCACCCGCTCGTCCAGCACAAGCTCACGCTGATGCGCATGAAGTCGACGAGCACGGCGAACTTCCGCAAGCTGCTGAACGAGATCGGCGTGCTGATGGCCTACGAGGTCACGCGCGACATGCCGACCCACGAGGTCGAAGTCGAGACGCCGCTCGAGGTGACAAAGGGGCGGATGATCGACGGCAAGAAGCTCGTCTTCGTGCCGATCCTGCGCGCGGGCACCGGCCTGCTCGACGGCTTCCTGCAGGTCATCCCCGGCGCGCGCGTCGGGCACGTGGGCCTCTACCGCGACCCGGCCACGCTGAACCCGGTCGAGTACTACTTCAAGATGCCGAGCGAGATGCCCGAGCGCGACGCGATCGTGCTCGACCCGATGCTCGCCACCGGCAACTCCGCGGTGGCTGCCGTCACGCGGCTCAAGCAGGCGAAGCCGCGCTCGATCCGGATCGTGTGCCTCGTCGCCGCGCCCGAGGGCGTGGCCACGTTCACGCAGGCGCACCCCGACGTGCCCGTCTACACCGCGGCCGTCGACCGCAAGCTCAACGATCACGGCTACATCGTGCCGGGGCTGGGCGACGCCGGCGATCGGATCTTCGGCACCAAGTGACGAGGCTGTGCCTCGTCATCCCCGCGCAGGCGGGGATCCCGTGTCTTATCGTCGCCCCCTCACCCCCGGCCCCTCTCCCCACTGTCGTGGGGCGAGGGGTGAACGTCACTCCCCTCGCCCGGCGCCAGCCGGGAGAGGGGTCGGGGGTGAGGGCTACGGCGTCGGAATCGCCGAATAGAGCCGCTCCGGCAGCTTCGCCCTGATCTCGCCGGGCTTGAGCCGCACGACGTTGAGCCCGTACTCGCCTGCCACCATGCGCCTCGACTCGGCGTCGAGGCTCGCGCGCAGCAGGCCGAGGAACTCGGGCGGCGCGACGAGGAACACGCGGTTGACCTCGCCCTTCGCGCGCGCGCTGCGCACGCGGTCGCCGATCAGGCGCGCGAAGCTCGCCTTCTCGTGCTCCTTGGGATCCACGCGCGGCTCCATCGCGTGCCGCCCCGTGCCCATGCTGTCGAAGCTGCGTCCCTGCTCGCCGGCGACGAGGTCGCGCGCGTGCAATCGCCCCTCGGCGTGGGCGTAGGACGCGAACTCCTCGAGCGGGCCGGTGGGGGACGGCGCAAGGAACAGCCGCGCCGCGGCGCTGTCGGCGACGACGACCCAGGTGTCGGGCATCTTCACTCCTTTCGCGCTGGCCTCGAGTGGCCTGATGCCATTCTCCTACTTATGGCCTTCGATGCGCATCCTGAGCGCGCGCACCGCGCTGTCCGGAGTGACCAGCACGGGCAATCCGGCAATCGCAGCGACCGCGGGAGCGGCGCGCGCCAGGCTGAACTGCGCCAACGCGACAACGTCGCAGCTTGCGGCAATCGACGCGGCCGCCTCGGCGACGAGCCGGTCGTGCGTTGCCGGATCGCCCGCGTTGAGCGCATCGAGCGCACCCTCGGCGAGCACCGGCTGCAACTCGACGCCTGCAGGGAATTCGGCGGGCATCGAGGCGAGCGTCGGCGCGAACGACGCGACGAGCCCGATGCGCCGCCCGAGCGCGACGGCCTCGCCGATCATCGCCTCGTTCGGCTTCAGCACCGGCACGTCCGGCCATCGACGCTTGACCGCGTCGATGCAGGGACCGAACGCCGAGCAGGTGAACAGGATGCCCCGTGCGCCGGTGCCGAGCGCGTAGCCGGCGAGCGCGAGGAAGCGCTGCGTCATGCGCTCGTCGAGGCCGCCGTGCGTGCGCGCCAGGTCCGCCGACAGGCTGTCGTCGAGCAGGTTCATGCGCTGCGCCTGCGGCCACAGGCGCTCGAAGGCGTCCGCGACCGGCGCGACCGAGTGCGCCAGCGCGTGGATCAGCGCGACGCGAGCCATCGTCGCCCGCCTATGCGGCAGCCGGCCGCGCGTGCATCCGCCGCCCCTGCGACCACCACACGACGGCGAGCATCAGCAGCGCCGGCAGGTAGAACCAGTGCGGGTTCGGCCGGTCGTTCCTCACCTTGACGCCGGCGATGTCGAAGCCCTGCTCGATGCCGGACTTCTTCGCGCGGGAGCCGAACTTGACCGCGGCGACCTGCACGCTGTCGCCGAGCGCCGTGATCGTGAGCCCGGAATCGGCCAGGCGCTTGCGGGCGTCCGGGTTCGCCGCGCCGAGGTTGACGGCGACGGTCTTCTCGACGTCGTCGCCCTCGATCGAGGTGCCCTTGATCTGCAGCACCAGCCGCTCGTTGGCCGGCGCCTTCGCCACGACGTCGAACACCTGCTTCGCCGGCACGGTGCGGTACTCCTCGTAGAGCCGGTCCATGAAGAAGTCCGGCCTGAACAGCAGCACCGTGGCTACGGCCATCAGGCCCAGTTCCCACCAGCGGCACTTGACGCGGAACCAGCCCATCGTGACCGCGGCAAAGGCGAGCATTGCAATCGTCGATGCCACGACGACGCTGACGATGTCCACCCAGTCGTGCACGTCGATCAGCAGCAGCTGCGGGTTGAAGATCCAGATGAACGGCAGGATGACCGTGCGCAGCGCGTACACCGCGCCCTGCAGGCCGGTCTTGATCGTGTCCTCGCCGGAGATCGCCGCGGCGGCGAACGTCGCGAGTCCCACGGGCGGCGTGATGTCGCCCATGATCCCGTAGTAGAAGACGAACAGGTGCACGGCGATGAGCGGAATGACGAGCCCAGCCTGGGCGCCGAGCTCGACCACGACCGGCGCCATCAGCGTGGCGACCAGCACGTAGTTCGCCGTCGTCGGCACCCCCAGCCCCAGCACGAGGCAGACGAAGGCGATGAACAGCAGCATCGCCATCACGTTGCCCTGCGAGACGAACTCGACGAACTCCGTCATGCGCAGGCCCAGGCCCGTGAGCGTGATGCCGCCGACGATGACGCCGGCGGTCGCCGTGGCAACGCCGATGCCGATCATGTTGCGCGAGCCGTCGACCATGCCGTTCACCACCTCGCCGAAGCCCTGCGCCCACAGCCCCGGCGCGCTCTTCCTGCGGAAGAACGCGATCAGCGGGCGCTGCGTCAGCATCAGCGCGATCAGCACGACGATCGCCCAGAACGCGGACAGCGACGGCGACAGCTCGTCGATCATCAGCGCCCAGATCAGCGTGCCGATCGGCAGCAGGAAGTGCAGGCCCGCGCGCACCGTCGGCCAGGTGTCCAGCGCCTTCGGATTGTCGACGTCGATGTCCTCGGGCAGGTCCGGCGACAGTGCGGCCGCGCGCACCGAGTAGAGGTACATCGCGGTGACGATCGCGGCCACCGCCCAGCCGGCGTTCGCCCCGAGCAGCGCGCGGGCGCCGAGCAGCGCGTAGTAGACGCAGCCGAGGACGACGAACATTCCCGAGATGCCGAGCCCGATGCGCAGCAGCCGGTGGTGCCACGCGCGCTGCTCGCGGCGCACGATCGGCTCCATGCCGAGCTTCAGCGCCTCGAGGTGCACGATGTAGAAGAGGCCGATGTACGAGAGCACGGCCGGCAGCAGGGCGTGCCTGACGATGTCGGCGTAGGGAATGCCGACGTACTCGACCATCAGGAACGCCGCGGCGCCCATCACCGGCGGCATGATCTGGCCGTTGACGGAGGACATCGTCTCGATCGCGCCGGCCTTGACGCCGCCGTAGCCGGACTTCGACATCAGCGGGATCGTGAAGATGCCGCCGGAGACCACGTTGGACACCGACGAGCCGGAGATGATGCCGTTGAGCGCGGAGGAGACCACGGCGACCTTCGCCGGCCCGCCGCGCAGGTGGCCGAGCATCGCGAAGGAGACCTGCATCATGTAGTTGCCGCCGCCGGCCCGGTCGAGCAGCGACCCGAACAGCACGTAGACGAAGATCGTGCCGGTCGACACGCCGAGCGCGATGCCGAACACGCCCTCGGTCGTGAGCCACATGTGCGACAGCAGGCGGTTGAGCGAGGCGCCCTTGTGCTGCAGCACCTCGGGCAGGTACTGGCCGAACATCGAGTACAGGATGAACGCCAGTGCGAGCGCGGCCATCGGCCAGCCGACCGCGCGCCGCGTGGCCTCCAGCAGGAGCACGACGCCGATGCTGGCCACGACGATGTCGAACGTCGTCGGCTGGCCCGGGCGCAGCGCCAGCTCGCCGTAGAAGAGCAGCAGGTAGGCGGCGGCGAAGGCGCCGGTGAGGGCGAGCGCCCAGTCGAGGGCGGGGACGTGCTTGCGAGGGGACGACTTGAGCGCCGGCCACGCGAGGAACGCGAGCAGCATCGCGAAGCCGAGGTGCAGCGAGCGCGCCTCGGTGTCGTTGAGGATGCCGAAGCCGAACGTGAACGGCAGCGGGCTCGCATACCACAGCTGGAAGAGCGCCCACGCCAGCGCGACGGTGAAGATGATCCGCGCGGTGAGCCCCGTGGGCTTGCGCCCGCCGGTGTCGGCGTCCGCAACGATCTGCTGCAGCGCCTCGGGTGCCTTCTCGATGTCGGTCGCCATGCGCGAAGCTCCCCCTACGACGTGCGAAGCGAAAAGGGGGCGAAGTCGCCTTCGCCCCCCGAAGTCGTCCGCAGGACTCGCGTTCCTACCGAGCGCTCGTCATGCGGGTGCCGCTCCCAACCATCTCGTCATTCCCTCGGAGGCGGGAATCCAGCGTCGTTCCAACGCCAAGACGCTGGGTCCCCGCCTTCGCGGGGACGACGGGGCTGGTTGCCGCGTCGATCACTTCACCCAGCCCTTCTCGCGGTAGTAGCGCAGCGCGCCCTCGTGCAGCGGCGCCGAGAGGCCGTCCTTCACCATGTTCTGCGGCGTGAGGTTGGCGAGCGCCGGGTGCAGCTTCTTGAACTCGTCGAAGTTGTCGAACACCGCCTTGACGACCTGGTACACCGTTTCGGCCGGCGTCTTCGACGAGGCGACCACGGTGGCGAGCACGCCGTAGGTCTGCGTCGGCTCGGGGTTGTTCGGGTACAGGCCGGCGGGGATCGTCGCCTTCGCGTAGTACGGCTTATCGGCCACGAGCTTGTCGACGGCCGGGCCGGTCAGCGAGACGAGCTTCGCGCCGCAGGAGGTCGTCGGGTCCTGGATGTTCGCCGACGGGTGGCCCACGGCGTAGAAGAAGCCGTCGATCTTGCCGTCGCACAGCGCGGGGCCGTGCTCGTCTGCCTTCAGCTCCGCGGCGAGCGAGAAGTCGCCGAGCTTCCAGCCCATCGCCGCCAGCAGCTCCTCCATCGACGCGCGCGTGCCCGAGCCGGGGTTGCCGACGTTGAAGCGCTTGCCCTTGAAGTCGGTGAAGTTCTTCGCGCCCGCTTCCTTGCGCGCGACGACGGTGAACGGCTCCGGGTGCACCGAGAACACCGCGCGCAGGTCGCCCCACGCCCCGTCCTTCTGGAACTGGCCCTGGCCCTTCGCGGCGTTGAACTGCACGTCGGACTGCGCGAAGCCCATGTCGAGCTCGCCGGCCTTGATCGTGTTGACGTTGAACACCGACCCGCCGGTCGACTCGACCGAGCAGCGGATGTTGTGCTTGGCGCGGTCCTTGTTGACGAGGCGGCAGATCGCGCCGCCCGCGGCGTAGTACACGCCGGTGACGCCGCCGGTGCCGATGGTCATGAACTTCTGCTGGGCGGCGGCGGGCGCCGCGGCGCCGAAGCCGACGAGGGCCGACGCGGCGAACGCCGCGTAGAGCGGAATGCGGGTGAATCTCACGGGAACCTCCTTCACGGTGTGTGCAGCAATGGAACCTTAAACCGAAGCGACCGCGGCGTCGACTGCCTCGCGCAAACGTTCCGCGATCGTCGCCAGGTGCTCCTCCTGGACGATGAACGGGGGGGCGAGCAGCACGTGGTCGCCCCGCGCGCCGTCGATCGTCCCGCCCATCGGATAGACCATGAGGCCGCGGGCCATGCCCTCGCGCTTGATGCGGGCGTGCAGCTTCGCGGCCGGGTCGAAGACCCCCTTGCCCGCGCGGTCGGCCACCAGTTCGACGCCCCAGAACAGCCCGCGGCCGCGGATGTCGCCGACGTGGGGGTGGTCGCCCAGCTTCTCGCACAGCAGGCGGGCGAACTGCGCGCCGCGCTCGCGCACCCTCGCGAGCAGCCCGTCGCGCTCGATCACGCGCTGCACGGCGAGCGCGGCCGCGCAGGCGACCGGGTGGCCGAGGTAGGTGTGGCCGTGCTGGAAGAAGCCGCTGCCGGCGCTCATCGCGTCGACGATCTTCGTCTGCGCGAGCACGGCGCCGATCGGCTGGTAGCCGCCGCCCAGGCCCTTGGCGATGGTGACGAGGTCGGGGACGATGCCTTCCTGCTCGCTCGCGTACAGCGTCCCGCTGCGTCCCATGCCGGCCATCACCTCGTCGAGGATGAGCAGGACGCCGTGGCGGTCGCAGACCTCGCGTACCGCCTTGAAGTAGCCGGGCACCGGCACGAGCACGCCGGCGGTCGCGCCGCCGATCGTCTCGGCGACGAAGCCGATCACCTTGTCGGCGCCGAGCCGGCGGATCGTGTGGTCGAGCTCGTCGGCCAGGCGCCGGCCGTAGGCCTCGGGGGTCTCGCCGGGGCGCTGGTCGCGGTACGGATAGCACGGCGCGACGTGCTCGACGTCGATCAGCAGCGGCCCGAACTGCGCCCGCCGCCACTGGTTGCCGCCCACGGCGAGCGCGCCGAGCGTGTTGCCGTGGTAGCTCTGCCGCCGCGCGACGAACTTCGCGCGCTGCGGCTGGCCGATCTCGACGAAGTACTGGCGCGCCATCTTGAGCGCCGCCTCGACCGCCTCGGAGCCGCCGGAGACGAAGTAGACGTGGCTCATGCCCGCGGGCGCGGTGCGGACCAGCTCGTCGGCGAGCGCTTCGGCCGGCTGCGTCGTGAAGAAGCTCGTGTGCGCGTAGGCGAGCGCGTCGATTTGCGCGTGCATCGCCGCGAGCACGTCGGGGTGGCCGTGGCCGAGGCACGACACCGCCGCGCCGCCGCTGGCGTCGAGGTACTCGCGCCCTGCGCTGTCGCGGATGAACACCCCCCGGCCCGCCACGGCCACGGGCGGGGTCACGTGCAGGTGACGGTGGAAGACGTGGGTCATGCGAGCGCGCCCGCCGGCTGGCCGGGGGCGGTGAAATGGCGATTATCCCCCAGTCGCGAGGGTGGGAGCAGGGCGGTCTTTGCGCTCGATCAGCGTCGGCGCGTCGCCGCCCGAGCCTTGCGTTGCCCCTCACCCCAACCCTCTCCCGCACGCGGGAGAGGGAGGCTCGTTTTCGCGCACGCGGGAGAGGGAGGCTCGTTTTCGCGCACGCGGGAGAGGGGGAACGGCTCCCTCTCCCCCGGCACGGGGGAGAGGGCTGGGGTGAGGGGGAGGCGCGGGTCCAACCCTCAGGCCTTGCGCTTGTCCTCGAGCGCCTGCGCCTCGATCGCGGGCAGTGCGGCGGCCGCGATCCGGCCGGCATCGTGTTCGTCGCCCGGCGGGACGTAGACCGCAACGCGCCGGCTGGCGAACTCGATGCCCTGCTCCTTGAAGGCCTTGAGGATGTTCTCGTAGGCGACGCGGCGGATCATGAACGCCTCGTCGCCGGGGCGGCGCACCATGTACTTGATGCGCACGGTGAGCGAGCTCTCGTCGGTGGCGATCACGCCCTGCGACTTGACGGGGGAGAGCAGCGCCGGCCCGAGCTCGGGGTCGGCCGCCACCTGCTCGCTCACCGCCTTGACGATCTTCTTCACCTTGCGCAGGTCCGTCTCGAGCGCGAGCGGGAAGTCGAGCGTCATGATCATCCAGTCGCGGCTGGTATTGCGCAGACGGGAGATCTGTCCGTACGGCAGCACGTTCAGGGCGCCGCGGTGGTGCCGCAGGAACAGCGCGCGCACCGTGATCTTCTCGACGACGCCCTTGGCGTCGCCGACCTCGATGTACTCGCCGACGCGGAAGGCGTCGTCCATCAGGAAGAACGCGCCCGAGACGATGTCCTTCACCAGCGTCTGCGAGCCGAAGCCGATCGCGACGCCGACGATGCTGGCTCCCGCAAGCAGGGGCACGATGTTCACGCCGAGGGCGGCAAGCACCGACAACACGGTCATGACGATGAGCGTGATCGCGATGAAGATGCGCATCAGCGGCAGCAGCGTACGCAGTCGCGACGAGGCGGCGCCTTCGGCGACGGCGGACTCCTGGATCAGCCGGCGGTCGATCGCGGTGTGCGCGAGTTCCCAGACAACGTAGGCGATCAGCAGGACCATGCCGATGCCGAGCAGCGCGCTGGCGATCTGCCCGCCGAGGCTGCGCTCCGCCATGCCGAACAGGTCGAGGTCCCACAGCTTGCCCAGCGCCAGCACGCCGGCCACGACGACCAGGATGTGGATCAGGCGCCGCAGCACCGGTTCGTAGGAGATGACCAGGTTCCTGAGGATCGAGGGGGCTGCGGGCTGCGGGCCCGACGCCGCCGCAACCAGCGCCTTGGACAGCGCGAAATCCACGATTGGCATCCCGAGCAGGATCGCGAGGCTCAGCATGCCCTCGCTGCGTCCCGTCGACGTGCCGGTGATCACTTCCCAGACCTTCCCCGAGAACACGGAGAGCACGTAGACGGTCGCGGCGATGGGAAACAGGTCAGCGGCCCAGCCTGCGATCGGGCCGCCTCCGCCGGCGCGGCGAATCAGGTCGCCGATGGGCTTCTTTACGCGCCAGATGGCGACGATGCACACGGCGACGATGAGCATGCCGATGATCAGCCTCACCGCCTGTATCGTCGCGGCATCGGCTCCGGTCGCGAGCAACGTGTGCCTTGCGGCGACGATCAGTCCGAACAGCGCCGCCACGGCGGTCAGGGCGCGGGTAATCGTTACCGCGGTGGCATCGTCGAGCGGCAGCAGCCTCGCCTCCGGCCGGGAGGGGGCGAGCAGGAAGTTCGCGACTGCGGTGATGGTCCTCGCGATCACGATGGCGCCGAGCAGCCCGAGCAGCAGGGCGCGGCGCCCCTCGTGGCCTTGCCACAGCGCGAGGAATATGGCGAGGACGACCGCCGCGAATACGAGCACGTAGCCGATGTCGAGCGCGAGCCGCATCAGCAGTCGGACCACGTCGGACAGCAGGCCCTGGCTCGGCCGGGTGCGCAAGTCCTCGCGCCAGGTTTTCGAGGCGCGACGCACTACGAGTTCCACCAGCGTGGCGGCGACCAGCGCAATCGCGAACGCAGCCAGCGCCATCGCGAGCACGCCGATGCCGTCCGGCTCGCTCAGCTTCTCGATCACCGTGCGCAACGCCGCGGGCATCGACTGGGTCGCCGTGGCGATCTCTGCGATCCCGTCACGGGCCGCGCCGGCGCCGCGGTTCACCGCGCTCAGCATGCTGCCGGTGGCCGGGCCCGGCTTTTGCACCGGCTGGGCAGCGGCGCGGTCGAGCTGCTGCAGAAGAAGCTTGCGGACCTCCTCGTCGGACAACCTGGAGACGAGCTCGCGCGCGGTCTCGGGCGTTAGCGGGTCCGGCAGCGGCGCAGTCGTCGCCGCGGCGTCCTTCGCGACCGCGATGCCGGATTGCAGCACGACCAGCGCGATGCACGTGACGAATAGCGCCGGCAGGCGGCGCCACAGAGAGGCGAGGGAAGCCATGCGATAGCCCAGGGAGGAACGCCGGCAATCATGGGCGGCTCGGATGGCACGGTCAAGCCCGAGCGGGGCGGTGCCCAGCGGCCGCGCCCGGCGCGTTCGCGCGGTCAGGCCGGATCAGTGGAGCGCGTACCCGGGCGCCTTGAGCGCGCCCTGCTTGAATGCCCGCGAGGCCGTCTGGTAGTAGGCGACCGCCTCGTCCACCAGCGCCTGCGGCGGCGCGGCGCGCGTCGCCTCGAACGTCTTCGGGTCGATGCGGTAGGCGTCGACCTTGCGGCCGGGCGTCAGCACGACGAGCGTGTCGTCGCGGTAGTAGCCGAGCGACTGGTAGTTGCTGATGAACGCCCGCGCCGGTCCGGTGGGCAGCTCCATCACCGAGCGGCCGAAGAAGTGGTCGTCGCCGTCGACGCGCAATACGTCGAGCAAAGTGGGCGGCAGGTCGACCTGGCTCGCGACCGGCTCGTAGACGGCGGGCTTGACCAGCTTCGGCGCCCAGAGGATCAGCGGGATGCGATAGCCCGCCACCGGCAGCGCGGTCTTCCCCGCGACCGCCGCGCAGTGGTCGGCGAGGAACACGAACAGCGTGTCGTCGAACCACGGCTTCGCGCGTGCCAGCTCGACGAACCGGCCGATCGCCCAGTCGGTGTACTTGACGGCGCCGTCGCGCCCGCCGGGCGAGCGGATGTCGATGCGCCCGTCGGGGTAGGTGAACGGCCGGTGGTTGGACGTGGTCATCACGTGCACGAACGAGCGCTTGCCCGAGTTGACGTTCGCGTCGATGACCTCGAGCGCGTTGGCGAACAGCGACTCGTCGGCCACGCCCCACACGTTCTCGAACACGATCGACGCGCGGGGGAACTCGGTGCGGTCAACGACGCGATAGTCGTTCGCGTCGAAGTACGCGTTCATGTTGTCGAAGTACCCGTAGCCGCCGTAGACGAAGCTGGTCGCGAAGCCCTGGTGCTCGAGCAGCTCGCCGATCGTCGCCAGGTGCTCGTTGCCGGGGCGGCGGGGGATCGCCTGACCCGGCACCGGCGGCGTGCCGAGCGACACGGCTTCGAGGCCGCGCACCGTCCGCGTTCCCGTCGCGTAGAAGTTGGCGAAGCGCAGCCCCTCCGACGCGAGCCGGTCGAGATTCGGCGTGAGGCCCTGCCTTGCGCCGTACGCGCCGACGAACTCGGCCGACATGCTCTCGATGGTGACCATCACGACGTGCCGGGGCTTGCCCGGCATCATCGGCAGGTGCTCCTCGGTCTCCTCGTGCTCTTCGTTGACGATGTCCGAGCCGCGCTTCAACGGCTTGCGCTCGACGCCGAGGGTCTTCAGCAGGTGATCCGCGCGATCCTGTTCGATGGTGGCATAGAAGCGGTCGTAGTCGAGGTCGTTGCGCCGCGCGGCGGCGACGAACGTGAACAGCCCGTTGCCCGCGAGCTCGTCCGCGTAGGCGTTGCCGGAACCCTCCATCTGCTCGACGCGGGCGACCGACAGCGCCACGGCGGGCAGCGCCACCGCCGCCGCCAGACGGAGCAGGCGGGAGCGACGCGAAAGCGGAACCTGCCCGCCCCGGTCGATGGCCGGCTTCAGCGCCAGCGTGACGACGAGGCCGGCAGCGAAGATGCCGGCGAGAATCCAGTTGACCGGGTAGGACTCGCGGATGTTGCCGATCACCTCGTGCGTGTAGAGCAGGTAGTCGACGGCGATGAAATTGAATCGCGCGGCGAACTCGATCCAGAACGTGATCTCTGCGACCGCCGCGAACAGCAGTGCGACGACCGCGGCGAGGAAACCGGCCAGCCGCAACGCGCGGTGGACGCGCGAGGCGCGGACGCGGTCCGGGAGCAGCGCGTCGTAGAACCACAGCGGCGCGAGCAGCGCGCAGATCACCGCGAGGTCGAACCACAGCCCCTTGGCGAAAGCCGCGGGCCAGTCGGCGAACGGAACGGCGTCGCGTCCGGCATACAGCGCCAGCGCGAGACGGGTCAGCGTGAAGACGGCGAGCGCGAAGGCGCCGTAGATCAGCGGGACGTCGAGGCGGAAGCGATCCTGCCGCATTGCAGAGTGCCGGCTACCCGCCGAGGAAGGCGGCGATGGCCGGCAACGTGCACAACCGCGCGAGGTCGTCGGGCGTGGGAAGCTGCGGCCGGTCGCGCGTCGCGTTCACCATGCACAGGAAGCCGAGCGGCGCGTCGTGCGCGGCGCGGAACTGGTGCCACGCGAGCGCGGGCACGTGCACGAGGTCGTGCTCGCGGACTTCGAACACGCGCTCGCCGACCAGCACGCGGCCACGGCCGCGCTGGATCACGACGGCGTGCGCGTGCTCGTGGCGCTCGAGCGTGGTGTAGCCGCCAGGCGCGACCTCGAAGTAGCGCAGCTGGCTGGCGAGCGCTGGGTCGTCGAACAGCACCTGCCGCGTCACGTCGCGATACGGGACGTCCGGTTCCTGCTTGTACGCGCGCACGTCGACGTCGCGCCAGCGCAGGTTGCCGGTTTTCGGCCTGACGGGTTCGCTCACCTGGCGATTATCGCGCAGCGGGCGCTGAGTGCGCGGCGTGCGTGAACGCCCGCGTCCGCGCGACGAGGTCGTCGCCCGCCATCAGCAGCGACCCGCCGATCAGAAGCATGATGTCGTCGCCGTAGACGCTGCGAAGCTCCGCGACGCGCTCGACGGCGAGCCCGCCGGCCGGCACGGGCAGCATTGGCTTCCACGCGCAGTCGGTCCGCCGCGCCTCGAGCGCGATCGCCTCGCACGTTTCGCGCGTGTAGGCGAAGCGCCCGCCGTAGTTGGGGTAGATCACCGCGTCGGCGCCGAGCCAGCGGAACAGCTTGCCGAGCAGCAGCGGCGGCGCGATGCGCGTGGCGCCGGCGAGCGCGGGGTGCGCGATCACCGGCACGCAGGCGCTGCGCACGAGTTCGTGGAACGCGGCGTAGCCGACGAGCGCCGGCGCGACCAGCAGCATCGCCGCGCCCTCGTCGCGGGCGACGCGCGCGTACTCCGCGAGCTTCGCCGGCGGCCCGACGAGGCTCGGCGCATACAGGGCGCGCCGTCCGGTCTCGCTCGAGGCCTGCGCGAGCGCGCGCTGGCAGGCTGCGACCCGGGCCGCGAACGGCGAGTAGCCCTGGTCGGCGAGGCCGTGGTCGTCCTTCACCACGTCCACACCGCCGCGGACGAGGTCGCGGCACAGCGCCGCGAGGCGCTCGACGGGCAGCCCCTGGGGCTTGAGCGCCGCGCAGGTGAGCGGCCGGCCGCGCGCGCCGGCGAGCTCGCGGATGCCGTCGATGCCGAAGCGCGGCCCCGGGAAGCGGGCGGCGAATTCCGCGGGCAGCTCGACGTCGACCAGTTCGACGTGCTCGTGCAGCGACGAGTTGCCGAACAGCATGTTGAGCGTCTGCGCGACCTCGTCGCCGGTGGTGATGCTCGCCAGCGCGATTCGCACGTCGTGAAGGCCCTCGTCGACGCGCGCGATGCCGACGACGCGCCCCATCACCTCGTCGCGCACGAACTCGTCGCGCACGACACTCGTCGCCACTTCGACGCTCTGCTCGAGCGCGAGCGTCTCGGCGATGTCGGCGGCGTCGCGCGACGGCGCGCGCACGCGGTAGGTGACGACGAGTCGGGACATGGCGGGCGTCGATGATACCCGCGTCGCCGCGCAGGCCGGCGGGCGGCGCGGGACGCTACGGCTGGCGCCGCAGGCTCTCGTCGTGGAGCGCGGCCATCTCCTCGGGCGGTATGCCGATCAGCCGCGATACGCGGATCTCGCCTTCGCCGACGTGCAGCCTGGACACGCGGTCCTGCAGCTCGCGGTCGGCCACCGTCATGCGAGCGCGCAGCCGCACGTACTCGCCCCACGACGCGATGATGTAGCGCTCGAAGAACAGGTCGCGGTCGGCGAGGTCGCGGAACACGCGCCAGTCGGAGGCGCCGTTGCGCCGCCGCGCAGGCTCGATGTCGTGGATCGCGCGCAGGAACGCGTCGTGGTCCTTCGCCGCGACGCGGTACTCGATCTGGATCAGCACCGGGCCGTCGTCGGGGCGCGGCGTGGCCGGCAGGCCGAGGTCGGGCAGCGGAGCGCCGGGCGTGACCTCCGCCTCGTCGCCGAGGCGCACGTCGTGGCCGCGATTGACGATGAGCAGCGCCAGCACCGTCGCGGCGGACAGCGCGAGCGAGGTCTGGATGTCGACGAGGTAGGCGATCGCGCCCCACAGCGCCGCGCCGGCGGCGAAGCTGCCCTGGTTGACGACGAGCCCCGCGGCCACTGCGCGTGCCCGCACCCATGCGGGAGCCGCGCTCTGCACGCCCGACGACAGGCTGGCGAACACGCCCACCCACGCGGCGCCGCAGGCGAACATGCCGGCGATCGCGACGATGGTGAAGTGGAGGAAGGCGATCGCCGTCACCGCGGACGCCCACAGCAGCGTGGCGCCGAGCACCACGGCGGTCAGCGAGCGGCGCTGGATGTGGCGCGGGATCGTCAGCGCGCCCGCGATCGCGCCCGCGCCGAAGCTCGCGGAGAGCAGGCCGAAGCCTCCCGCGCCCATGCCGAGCAGGTCGCGCGCGATCACCGGCAGGAGCGCCCACAGCGCGCCGGCGCACACCGAGAAGCTCAGGTTGCGGATGAGGAATGCGCGCATCAGCGGCGCGTGGCGCACGTAGCGCAGGCCGCTCGCGATGCCGGGCAGCAGTCGTTCCGGCACGCCGGGAAGGACCGGCGCGTCGACGCGCAGTCGGCGGATCGCGAGGATCATCACGACGAAGAACGCGGCGGCGGCGAGCAGCGCGCTGCCGGTGCCGACCCACGCGGTCAGCGCGCCGGCGAGCGCCGGGCCCGCGGCGCGCGAGACGTTGAACGAGACCGCGCCGAGCGCGATCGCGCGCGGCAGCTCGGCGCGCGTGACGAGGTCGTTGGTCGTCGCCTGCACGGCGGGGAGGTACGTGGTGAAGCCCGCGCCGATGACGAACGTGATAGCGAGCAGCGTGATTGGCGTGACCAGGCCGGCGAGCGCCATCACGCCGAGCAGCGCGGTGGCGCCGAAGAGCACCGCCTGCGTGGCCAGCACGATGCGGCGCTTGTCGACGATGTCGGCAAGCGCGCCGGCGGCCAGGCCGAACAGGATCGCCGGTCCCGTGCTCGCGGTCTGCACGAGCGCGACCATCAGCGCCGAGGGCGTCAGCGTGGCCATCAGCCACGCCGCGATGGTCCCCTGCATCGTGTAGCCCAGCGCCGCGCCGGCCGTGCCGACGTAGAAGCGGCGGAAGCGGCGGTTGCGGAGCGGGGAGTCCTTCAGGAAGCCGGCGGCGAGCCGGCTGGTGCCATTGCCCACCACGCGAGTGTACTGAACTTCCCCGACGCTGCTACCGGGTTGTCGTCGTCCCCGCACAGGCGGGGATCCAGCCGCGGATTGTCGTCATCCCCGCGCAGGCGGGGATCCAGCCGCGGATTGTCGTCATCCCCGCGCAGGCGGGGATCCAGCGTCTCTGCTCGTCGTGAATACGACACTGGGCCCCCGCCTCCGCGGGGGCGACGCCGTAGGTTGTCGTCATCCCCGCGCAGGCGGGGATCCAGCGTCTCTGCTCGTCGTGAATACGACACTGGGCCCCCGCCTCCGCGGGGGCGACGCCGTAGGTTGTCGTCATCCCCGCGCATACGGGGATCCAGCCGCGGGTTGTCGTCATCCCCGCGCAGGCGGGGATCCAGCGTCTCTGCTCGTCGTGAATACGACACTGGGCCCCCGCCTCCGCGGGGGCGACGCCGTAGGTTGTCGTCATCCCCGCGCATACGGGGATCCAGCCGCGGATTGTCGTCATCCCCGCGCAGGCGGGGATCCAGCGTCTCTGCTCGTCGTGAATACGACACTGGGCCCCCGCCTTCGCGGGGGCGACGCCGGAGGTT